>DUPT01000068.1 GCA_012838225.1 Tissierellia bacterium | reverse complement strand
CAGGCTCTCGGCTACAGCGACATAGAGTTCATCCTTGGAATCGACATAGGTATAGAGCGAGCCGACACTGATCTTGGCCCGTTTTGCGACATCTAGTATATTAGTGCCTGAGAGACCTTTTTTCGAGAATTCTTTCAGGGCACAGCGAATGATGTGGTCTTGCTTTTTTTGGGGGATTTTATGGAATGTTTCCTTCAAAACACTAGCTGGCATATGACACCTTCCTTGTCTCGCCTTGTAATCCGTCCATGACAATCATAGGGAATCACAAAGTTTTTGTCAATCCATACTATTCGGTTCCATTATCATTCTTGGCTAACAGTGTCCGGTAGTTTTAAAGTAATCAAGAAGCCAATAATGAATAACGGTAATATTCCTAATATTGAAAATCTGGCTTGTCTGGTAATATCTTGAATCAGCGCCATGATAAACGGACCTAAGATGGCAGCGAACTTCCCAAAGATATTGTAGAAGCCGAAAAATTCATTCGAGTTTTCTTTGGGGATGATCCGGGCATAATAGGACCGGCTGAGAGCCTGGATCCCGCCTTGGGCTGAAGCGATAAAAAAGCCCAGGATAAAGATGTCCCGAAAGCCGCTAAGAAAATAGCTGTAGAACACCGCCACGATATAGGTGATGATAGCCACCCGGATCATCTTCATCGTACCAAATCGGCTCGCCAATTTCCCATAGAGAAGCGCAAACGGAAACGCCACGATCTGGATCACCAACAAAAAGCCCAGCAACAAAAACATATCGAGCTCCGTGCCCAGGACGTCTTGAGCATAGGGCACAACCATCTTGATGATGGTATCGACGCCATCGATATACAGAAAGTAGCCCAGGAGAAAGGTAAAGATCACCGGATACTTTCGGATCTCACTCAAGGTCTTGCCGAGTCGTTGAAACGACGTTCTGATGGGGTTCGGTTCCGGATCGACATAGTAGACCTGCTTGACATGGCGCAGCATCGGAATGGTGAATAATCCCCACCAAATGGCGGTGATGGCAAACCCGATCTGATAGCCTAGGAGCTGATCGAGCCCGATCACATAGATGATGCCCAGGCTTATGCCAAAGGGGATGATGCTGGCGATATAGCCCCAGGCATAGCCCTTGGTCGATACCGCATCCATCCGATCATCCTTCGTCACATCGACCAGAAAGGCATCATAGAAGATATTGGCGCCCGAGAAGCCGATATAGGTCAAAATGAACAGGCCCACCAGCACTTGCCACTGACCAAACGGCACCAAGGCCAGAGCGGCCGTAGTAATGATCCCCAACAAAAAGAAGAACAGAAAGAATCGCTTCTTCTGATCTTTATAGTCAGCGATCGTGCCCAAGATCGGAGCAAGGATGGCAATGATGATACTGGCAAACGAATTGAAATAACCCAGATCCATCGTCGCCTCACCCGCCCGAAACATCCCGAAATAGACCGGGAAAAGGGCTGTCGTGATGGCCATCGAATAGGCCGAGTTACCGGCATCATACAGGATCCAACTGGTTTCTTTTGTCTTTTGCAGGTTCATGGGAGTATAGTCCTCATTCTAGGTGATTCTCACCTTAAATATTTCAAGAGAGCCTGCTTGCCCTCCTGAGAAGCGAATACGCCGATCTCCATGTACTTCAGCAGCATTTCGAGATTGACCATAACAAAGGAACGGGTGGTGCGATTCTTGACCTCCCCGGCGACAAACACATGATAGACATCGATCGAGCCGGCTTTGGGATAGATCGGTCCCAGAGAATCGATCTTTTCATACACCAGACCACGCTCATCGAGCAGGCGAACGACCGTATCGATCGGCTGCTCAAAGCCCTGGACGATCTCCTGGAAGAAATCGACCTGGAGTCGGTTCTGGGAGATGAAGGATTCCAAGAAGAATTCCCCCGTCGGCGACAGGGTCAAGACCATGACCGCCTGACGGGGTTGAATCACATGAAATTCATCGACATCAATTCTTACATAGGTATGTCTCATGATACTGCCTAATCGTCTATGCTGATATTGCGGAAGATATACGGTTCACCGTTATCATCCAACCGCCAAATAAACACATAGGTCCCGGTATAGAAGGCCTTCTCATCCCGGTTGGCATAAGTGTAGCTGAAATGACCGGACTCATAGATGAGATCAGCCTGATCCCAAGTATCCTTCGTTTCATAGCTCACATCCATCGGCCCCAGCAGCCCCATAAAGCTCGAGATCTGATTCTCGATATGCTCTCGGCCCTGGATCAACAGACCACCCTCCATCAGGATCTGGCCATCCTCGCCATAGACCGAGGAATAGAGCTTGGGATCGGAGGTTTTCATGGCCTGCGCCATGATTTTTTTCTTTTCGTTCAATCCTTCTAACATCATAACAACTTATCTAGTGCTTCAATGCAGATCTCGGTATCCTGCATATTGCCGGAACTGATCCTGAGCCAGCTGTCCCAGCCCCACAGGAAGCCCGGTCGCACGATGACCCCTTCTTTTTGTAGTGCCACATAGAGTTCTCGGGTATCGACGTTGACATCGACCCAGATGAAATTGCCACCCGGCTCGATATAGCGTAGACCCTTGGTATCAAAATAGTCCTTAAATGCCTGCAGCGAGGCTTTATTGAGTGCTACACTGTTTTCGATATGATCGGTATCATCCAAGGCCGCCAGCGCCGCTACCTGAGCTAAGCGATTGACACTGAACACTCCGGTCGATTTTCCGATCTCAGCGATCATCTCGGGCGTCGAGAAGATATAGCCGACCCGGGTACCGGCGATCCCGGCCACCTTGGCAAAGGTCCGCAGCACGATCGTATTGGGCCGACGGGCCAGGATCTCTAAGCCATTAGGATAATCCTCAGACACGGCCGAAGCAAACTCATAATAGGCCTCATCCAGGAATAACACCACCTCCTCGGGCAGCTTATCGGCAAACTCATTCAGCGCGGCTTTTCCCAGGATCGTACCGGTCGGATTATTCGGATTACAGATATAGACGATCTTGGTCTTGTCATTGACGAGTGAGAGCATGCTCTCCAGATCATATTGGAAGCTGTCTTTAAGGAGCGGCACCACATGGACCGTCCCTCCCATATGCGACACACTGATCTCATAGAGTGAAAATGACGGATCGGCTGTGATGACCTCATCGCCGGGTGAGATGATGCTTTGGGCCACCAATTGAATCAAGCTCTCACCGCCGTTACCGACCATCACCTGATCAAAAGAAACACCGTACTTCTCGGCTAATTTTTCTCGCAGCGTCCGGACTGCCGGATCGGGATAGATATTGATCTTGGCCGCCTCCGCCTGAACGGCAGCCACTGCCTTGGGAGAAGGTCCCAGCGGGTTTTCATTCGAGGCCAGCTTAACGACACTCGTCAAGCCATACTCCCGCATCACATCTTCAATCGGTTTCCCGGGAACATATGCGTTCAGCTTTTCCAGTTCTTTACGGAAAATTGTCTTTGCCATCTTATACTCCTTTTCCTGTAGCTACTGTTACAATCTTAACATTTATGTCCAAAAATTTAAAGCGAAACAACGCAAGCTTAAAGAAAAACCGGGAGGCTCTCTCCCGGCTGATCGGACTCATTCACTGTCGAGGCAGCTCGTAGTAAAGGGCCAGGGTATCCCCCAGCGTCCGAGCCATCGACTCGATATTATACATAAAGAAGGTGGCATCGTTATAGTTGGTATGATAGCCCATCTCGATCAGCATGGCATGCTTGGCCCGGGAGTTACGCATCACGCCGTACTCATTCCAAAAGCCGGCAAAGCCGGCCGGTGAATCCGACCAAAAGGCCTCATTGCCCGGGACATTGCCTCGAACCATATTCCAGTAGGCATACTTCACACCCTCATTTGGGTGGCCCATCAGGGCGGCTGAAGCGGCGACCAACCGTCTGGCCAGCTCCGGATTTGGCTTGGCCGGATCGGGATTCTCCTCCAGATAGGGCTGGATCGCCATATCAAAGATCAGGCTGCCTCGTTTTCCGGGATAGCCGGGCAGCGCATTGGTATGGAGCGAGAAGAACAGATCATAGCCTTCGCCCATCATGCCGCGCACCGGCAGGTCCGGATCATCCGTCACCACCTGTCTGGTGGTAGCCACCTCGACATAGTCATAGGTCGATTGCAGATAGTTTTTTAAGGCCATCGCCAGATAGAAGACCTGATGCCCTTCATAATAGCCACTGACGACCGGTGAGGCATTGGCATAGGCCCCGTGCCCGGGATCGAGCAGGATGCGGATGATCGGCCGGCGCAGCTGCTTGACCGGATCAAAACCGCTGATACCACCGATCTGATAGTTGTTATCGCCGGTATAGGTCTTGATATAGCTCTTTTGCTCCTCATCGAAGCCGGTTTCCCGGACCAGGACGGTGGCGGTAGCACGCTTGACACCGAACTGCCCCGCAACCAGCGCATCCGGAAAGTCAAAGCCCTTGGCCAAGACGACCCCGCGATTTTGAGGATAGAAGGTCTCATTCACCAGCCGATTGGTCTCATAGCGATCGGCCCCGGCTAACGTCCTGACCGTGATGCCAAGTGATGATAGCTCCTGGCTCACCTGTGGCAGTACCCGTCCACCGACGATCACGACATCGGTTATGGCTTGCTCGATCAGATAATTTCTTGTCCAGTGACCCAGCAGATCCGAGTAGCTGTATAGGATCGGCGATGACGTCTCACCGGCATAGCCGGCAATCGACAAGGCATCGGGAAAGGCATCATGAAACACCAGATAGGCGGTGCTTGAAGCCGGCACCAATTCCCGCAGATACTGATTGATCAGCACAGCGGTCTGGAACCGATCGACCCCGCCGATCCGAGTAATCATCAGTCCCTGGGACACCAATTCATCCTCGACCGATTGGCTGATGGCATTGGTCGCCCCGATAAGAAGCACCTCAGTCGCTCCCAGGCGTTTGATTTCCGCCAACGTATCCGGCAGCAGGCTATGCGATGGCGTCAACAGGATCGGCGCATCCAGCGCCGACGCCAGCGGTCCGACCGCCAGCGCATCGGCAAACATCGTACCGGTAGCCAGGATCACGCTGTCACTGCGCTCATAGAGATATTGACTGACTAAATGAGCTGTTTGATACCGCGTCTGGCCGATCAGCGGCCGATAGTGAAACTCAAAATCATCCCGGTGGGATCATTCGATTGCAGCTGGCTATAGGGCGCAAGCGCCCGATACTCCGGCTCACGAAATTTGGCATAGAGCCTCAGCTCCGTCACCGCCTCGGGATAAGTACTATACGGCAATTCCCCTTCCGGATCCAAAAACCAGCCGAGAAACAGCCGCTCCTCCAGATAAGCTATTGGAAAATCAGCCGGATCGATCATTCGATCAGAGTACACCTTCTCGACAGAAAACGTTTGACCGCTCTCATCGAGATAGGCCCCGTTTCCATCAAAGATGATGGTCACAGCTTCCGATTGGGCAAAGCCGGCGCCACTCAAGCCCACCAGCACGGCCACGATCAGAACCAGTCCTAACAAACGTGTCGGCACGAACACCTCCCAAGTATGTAATAAAAAAACGACAGAAGGGCTGAGAACTCCCTTCTGTCTGATAAAACAATCTTATGGTGCGATCACGAGCAAGGGATCGATCAACATACCGTTGGTGATCAGCTCAAAGTGCAGATGATTACCGGTACTATAGCCGGTTGAACCCATCAGCTGGATCACATCACCGGCCTCAACGACATCGCCGATCTCCACCTTGTTCTCCGAGGCATGGGCATACAGGGTCTCAAAGCCATCGGGATGAGATATGATGACGCAATTGCCATAGCTGTCTTTACTGCCCGAGAAGATGACGACTCCGCTGGCGGCGGCTACGATCGGTGAACCGCTAGGACCCGCGATATCGATGCCCCGATGAAACACCGTATGACCGAATAAGGGATCCGGCCGGATGCCAAAGGGCGATGAGATCAACACGACACCGGGAGTCGGCCACAGATACGGTGATGTCGGTAGAGAGATATCACCGCGCTCGAGGCTCTCATAGTGGACCCTGGCCTCCTCGATCGCCCGCAGGCGATCGCCCGAATTGGCCTGGGCTATTCTCATCGCTTCGAGTCGGAGTGATTCGATCGATTTGAGGATCTCTTCCGAGGTGGCGGCTAGGACGGCCGCTTCACCCTCCAGCTCTTTGCGCCGGGCCAATAGCTCCTCTTGACGACCCTTAAGGATCCGTTCGATCGTCCGCAGGGCCTGTCGGTCCTCTTCCAAGGACGCTTGCAGCTCCTCCAGCTCCGACAACCGGCTTTGGATCTGAGCCTCCAGCTCCTCGACTTTTTGCTGAGCATCCTTTAGCTCCAGGATGATCCGCTTATCCTCATCGACGATCGCCTTGATAAAATCGAGTTTGGTCAAAAACTCTTCCACGCTTTGGCTTTTGAGAAACAGCGGCAGGACATCGTTTTGTTCTTGATTGATATACATGACGCGCATGCGTTCACCAAACTCACCTTGGCGCCGCTGAACATCGGCCTTGGCCTGATCGAGTTGCTCCTGCACCAGTTCCAGCTCCGCCGTTTGTTGGCGGATGTCCTCACCGGTCTGCTCCATCTGCTTCTGCAGCCGATTCCGTTCGATCAAAACCTCTTCAATGCCGGCCTGATTGAGCTTCATCTCTTCATCGGTGACATTGATGTCGGCTTGTTTTTGAAGTTTTTCCTGCTCGATATGCTTGAGTCGCTGTTGCTGTTCTTCGATCGATGCGAAGGCCGGCGACAGACTGCTGACCAGCGTCAAGCATACCAGGAGCAAAATTAAAAGTTTTTTCACGATAAATCCTTACAATAACCAATCGTACCAAATAGCGGGCTGTCAGACTCCTTTGAACTATTGTACCAATATTATGGCGGTTCGTCACATAAAATCCGTCTTTTCCAAAAAGAAACCGCATAATAAAAGGTCCAATCCCAAAGGACTGAACCTGTTATTCATAGCTTACTTAGATGATCGTCCCGAAATTGGCACAGGACTCGGGAAAATCGATGCTTTCAATCGCGACCGATATGCCCGATACCATATCCTCGAGCGACATGCTCGGCGTCAGCTTGTTGGACTTGCCGTTATGCGGCAGATCCGGCACATGGATAAAGCCGCCCTTGAGTCCGGGAAAACGGCGATCCGCCAGATACAATACATGATACATCAAGCTGTTACAGACATACGTTCCGGCCGTGTAGGATATCTCTGCCGGGATATCGGTCCGTCGGATTTCTTCAACCATCCGTTTGATCGGAAGATTGCTGAAATAGGCCGCCGGTCCATCCTCTCGAAGCGGTTCATCGCAGGGCTGATGGCCCTCATTGTCGGCAATCCGAGCCTCCGCCAGATTGATGGCCACCTTCTCCAGCGATATGGCGGCTCGTCCACTGGCCTGACCGATACACAAGACGACATCCGGTCTCAACCTCCGAATGACCTGTTCGATTACTTCGGCACTTTTCTTAAACGCCGTCGGGATCTCCACCTTTAATATCTCATGGCCATTGATCTGATCCGGCAGACCCTTGACAACCTCATAGGAAGGATTGATCTCCTCCTGATCGAACGGATCAAAACCCGTGACTAGTATTTTCATGTACGTACCTTTCCCTGAAAATATTTCGAACCATCATCTGTCGATCATTATACCTTATTCCCCGGTCAAAAACAGTTTTGAAGACAACAGAACCGAAAGAATCATTGCGCCTGATGCCGAGCCTCGGGTGAGACCTTCGTCAACGGATCGATCAGTTCGCCCTTGAAGATGACCTCAAAGTGCAGGTGAGGACCGGTGGAATAACCGGTCGAACCCATTCGCATGATCTCATCGCCGGCTTGAACGATCGTCCCGACCTCGGTCGTGATCTCTTCGCCATGGGCATAGACACTGGTATAGCCTCCCCCATGCGCGATGATGACAGCATAGCCGTAGCCGTTACTGAACCAACCGGCATGAGTCACAATACCGCTCGATGCCGCCAGGACGGAAGTCCCGCGTGGACCGGCGATATCGATCCCCTGGTGAAAGGCCGGTTGATGGCTGATGGGGTCGAGTCGATTGCCAAATAACGAGCTGATATAGTCGGTGTCGGGCGTAGGCCAGATCCAATCACTGATCGGTATGGTCAAGGCTCCCTGGCCGGCGGCGATCATGGCCCCGGTCTTGGAATAATCCTCACCACTGACGCCCAGGGCGATGTCCGCCCCGTACTGCCCGGCAGCAATCCTTAATGCTTCTTCGGTCATATCATGGATCGAATCGCGGATCTGTTGGGAGGAGGCGGCCAGTTCAACCGCTTCTTGTTCCAGCTGGCTCTGATAGACCGCCAGCTCGTCCGCTCGCTCCGTCAATTCGTTTTCCACCGCCTTGAGCGCTCGGCGATCATCCGCCAGCAGCTCCATCAGACCCGCCAGCTCATCGAGCTTAGCCTCTTCGGCGGCTTCGAGCTGCTTGATCTCGGCTTGTTTTTCCTTAAGCAGCAGAACAATCCGTTGATCCTCGTCGACGATGGCATCGATATACATCATGCGGCCTAGAAACTCACTGAAATTTTGACTGGTGAGAAGGGCCTTGAGCTTGGCATCGCCCTCCGATCGCAGATAGATGACCCGCAATCGCTCCCCGAAGTCTTCGAAGTGCTGTTGCAGATCGGCCTTGGCCTGCGCCAGCTCCCGGCGAACAAGCTGCAGATCGACCTCTTGTTCCAGGATATCGATCTCCGTTTGATAAATGATATAGTCCAGCATCAGCTTTTGCTCAAGCACCTGGGCGATATCCGATTGATAGGCAGCGATCTCTTTGAGGTTTTCGGCCCGCTTCAACTGGTTTTCCTCGAGCTTTGACTCGAGCTGTTTCAGTTGTTGATCGGGCGAATCATCGGCTTGAGCAAAGGCGACTTGGCTTAACAGCAGCGCCGCCAGCAAGCAATATATAAGGAATGATTTCATCTGACCTCTGTTCATCCTCTAGCCAGTGATAGCCGGCCGTTTGGCCGGCTATCGTCTGGTAGAGAATAAGTTACCTGAAGGGGTAGTGAAAATGTTAGTTCATCAGATCGAGGACCTGTTGGTAGACCTGCGGGCTGACCGCAACCTCACCACCCAGGATCGTGATCTTTGTCAGCGGTTGGTTTTCGAGATATTCTTGAACCACAAACGGCAGTTCGTCGACCTTCACCAACAGCACCGGTGCCTCCAAGCGATGTATTTTTGCCTATTTCAGCACTATGGGTCTATTTATTACTTTTAGATAATAAATAGACCCATAACATTCGCAAAAAAAGACCGCCTCGATTGAGAAGCGGTCCAATTGAATTGTGGTGCTAGATTCTTTCCTTCGGCGTGT
>DUPT01000067.1 GCA_012838225.1 Tissierellia bacterium | reverse complement strand
GACCTCATCCTCACCGGGGCTTTGAAACGGTCACCTTTGCTCTGGCCGGTAAGGTCGAGCACGGCGATAATCAGGGCAATCACGGGGTGATCGAGCCGGGAGATGTCCAGTGGATGACAGCCGGTCAGGGGATCCTGCATAAGGAGTATCATGAGACCGAGTTCTCCAAGAAGGATCGGATCCTGCATATGATCCAGCTGTGGGTCGATCTGCCGGCCGAGCATAAGCTGACAGCGCCCAATTATCAGGCCATCACCCGTCATCAGATGGGAAAGTATACTTCCTTCGATCAAGACCTTGAGCTGACGGTCTATGCCGGTGAGGTCAAGGGGGTCAAGGGACCGGCCGAGACCTTTTCGCCGATGAATATCTATAAGGTCGACATAGGGAAGGATCGCTCCGAGGAATTCCTCGAGCCGACCGATCGGCCTTTTTTAATGACGGCTCTGAGCGATCTGTCGGAGGTGTTTGTGATCAGCGGACAGCCCTTGGATCAACCGGTCATCCATGCCGGACCGTTTGTCATGACGACCCGAGAAGACGTCCGCCAAGCCGGCCTTGACTTTAGGTCAGGGAAGTTCGGCGATATCAATTTCTAGAAAAAAAAGACGAAGCCGCGACGGCTTCGCCTAAAGAAGTTATTTCTTGACGACGGAGGATTTCAGGTAGATGGCACCAAAGCCATCGATGCGGCCTTCGATATCATGGCCATCGACCGGTGAATCAAGAATACGGATGTTTTTGGCCTTAGCGCCCTGTTTGATGATATCGCGGCCAAGCTTTAGATCACGGATCACCGTGACATCATCGCCGGCGTGCAAGACATTCCCATGGGCATCGCGAACCAGCAGCGCTTCCTCAGCCAGACGCTGACTCTCAGCCGTCCATTCGTGAAAGCACATGGGACAGACGAACAGATTGCCGTCTTCGTAGGTAAAGGCCTCTTGGCATTTAGGACAAGCGGGTAGACTCATAAAAACCTCTTTCTAGGTCTATCTTAGCCCAAGCCTCCAGAAGACTCAAGTGACGTAGCCTAAGCCTTGATTTTTCAGGTTGATTTAGGCATGATGGAAGAAAGACAAAACAAGGAGCTCATGATGATACCGATGCAGATCAGTCAGCGAAAACCGTTTCTATGGATCAATCCCAAGAGAGATCCCGAGGTGTCTTTGGACACCGCACCCATGGCTCAGGCCAGAGCCGATTGGCAGGCCTTTGAGCCCCTGCTCGAGCGGCTGTTTGGGACCGGGGTGATCGATTCAGCACTAAAAGCCTTCGCTGATTGGTCGCCGGAGGCCAAGGCGATGCTGCTAAAGCTCGACAGTGCTTTGCCGGTCGCCGGAAGCATCAAGGCCCGGGGCGGCTTTTTTGAGGTCCTATCACACGCCCGTGAGCTGGCCCTGGCCGAGGGGATCCTTCAACCGACGGATGAGCTCAGTCGATTGGCCGACCGATTGGACTACTTCGAGAACTACTCGCTCCACGTTGCCTCGACCGGAAATCTTGGTCTCAGCATCGGTCTGATGGGCCGAGCCCTAGGCTTTAGCGTCTATGTCCATATGAGTGCCGATGCCAAGGAGTGGAAGAAACAATTGCTCCGGTCTCGCGGTGCCAGTGTCGTCGAGTATGATGGCGACTATTCGCTGGCGGTAAGAGAAGGCCGACTGGCCAGTCAGCAGGATCCCAAGGCCTACTTCGTCGATGATGAGCGCAGCCTGCGTTTGTTCTGGGGGTATTCCAAGGCCGCCTATGATCTGTTGGCCCAGCTGCCGGAGGGCATCTCAAAACAGACGCCGCTGTTTGTGACGATCCCGTGTGGAGTCGGCGGCGCGCCGGGCGGGATCGCCTATGGTCTAAAAGCCCTGCTGGGAGAGGCCGTCCATGTCTTTTTTGCCGAACCGATCGAAGCGCCGGCGGTATTACTCGGGATGGCCAGTGGGAAGGGTGAAGCGATCAAGGTGCAGGATGTCGGGCTTAGCGGCTTGACCCTAGCCGATGGCTTAGCTGTCGGCAAGCCCTCGGAGTTTGTCTGTCGCCAGATGGGGCCGGTGCTGAGCGGGATCTATACCATCACCGATGAAGCGCTTCAGGCCATGCAGTATCGGCTTCATGATAAAGACGGCATCAAGTGTGAGCCGTCGGCTTGTGCCGGCCTGTTCCTGCCGCAATTTCTCCGGACCGAGCCGGGCCGAGCCTATCTGAAAGCACATCAGCTTAGCCCCGAGGATATCTATCATGTCGCCTGGGCGACCGGTGGCGACCGGGTACCGACGCCACTGTATGACGAGCAGCTGCAAGCCGGGAGGGCGGTGCTTGAGCGTCGGCCGGATATCTTTGAGATCGAGGACTAGGATCGATGGTTTTGTCTTGATAAAAAACTGTTTATTAGCGTATGATTTGAGGCAGTAAAAAGACAACATATCGCTGATAGCAAGCGAGAAAGGTATACTTCATGGAAACACCAAAAACGAAGGGTCGGTTGGCGCGGTTTCTTGAACGAAAGGACATCGAGTTCTCTGTCCAGCGCTACCTGATCGAGGCCATGAGCTCCATGGCACTGGGTCTATTTGCTTCACTTCTCGTTGGGACGATACTTAATACCATCGGCCAGAGCCTGGGCATTCCGTTTTTGACGGATGTCATCTGGCCGTTTGCCCGGGATATGACCGGGGCGGCGATTGCCGTAGCGGTGGCGTATGCGCTCAAAGCACCGCCGTTTGTTTTGTTTTCAGCCACTATCGTCGGCTATGCCGGCAATCTCTTAGGCGGGCCGGTCGGGGCGTTTGTTTCGACCATCATCGCCACGGAGCTGGGGAAAATGGTTTCCAGGGAGACCAAGGTCGACCTGATCGTGACGCCGACGGTGACGATTTTATCGGGGGTGTTGGTGGCTCAATTGATCGGGCCGGGCATTGCCGCCTTTATGACAAAGACCGGCGAGCTGGTCATGGTGGCCACGACCCTCCAGCCCTTTTGGATGGGGATCATCGTATCGCTTATCATCGGTATCGCCCTGACGCTGCCGATCAGCTCAGCCGCCATCTGCATGATGCTGGGTCTGGCAGGGCTGGCCGGCGGTGCGGCCACCGCCGGTTGCAGCGCTCAGATGATCGGCTTTGCGGTGATGAGCTATCGTGAAAACGGGACCGGCGGACTCGTAGCGGTCGGCCTTGGCACGAGTATGCTCCATATGTCAAATATCGTCCGCAACTGGAGGATCTGGATCCCGCCGACGCTGACGGCCGCCATCACCGGACCGATCGCTACGGTCGTGATGAAGATGGAGAATATCCCGATCGGCTCAGGCATGGGAACGAGCGGATTGGTCGGACAGATCGGGACGATCACGGCCATGACTGAGATCGGACGAGGTGGAGCGGCACTCTATCTAAATATCCTGATCCTTCACTTTTTGCTACCGGCTACCTTGACTCTCATCTTCACCTATATTCTGAGAAAAATGGGCTGGATCAAAGACGGTGATCTAAAACTGAACCTTTAAACCCCCTTGGGAATTTTTCATGGTCAGTTGGCTTGATCGCGGCCGGCTACATTTTGCAGCACCATCAGAAAGCTGCCGGTTGTTTTTTAGCAGCACTTTTTCTGTTATGCTTGGTCTAACGGATCAAGCGTTAAAGGGGGAGAAATTATGGAAGTAGAGATCAGACCAAATATCACCGGGCGGATACTCGATATCGGCGGCGGAGGCGAAGGGATCATGGGGCGGGTCTATGGCAATCAGGTCACGGCCATCGACATCTCTCAAGCCGAGCTTGATGAAGCGCCCGAAGGGTTTGAGAAGATATTGATGGATGCAGCGGATATGAGCCTGCCGGAAGCGAGCTTTGATAATGTGACGGCCTTTTATTCGATGATGTTTATCTCAAAGTCTAAGCATGAGGCAGTCATCAGCGAAGCGACCCGAGTACTAAAGCCGGGCGGACGGCTCTATATCTGGGATGCGGCCTTTGATGAGGCGGATCCCTATATCGTCCATCTAACGATCCGGCTGCCGGAGGAAACGATCGAGACGACCTATGGCGTGTTTGAGACGGAGGCGGCCCAGTCCGCCACCTACCTGATCGGGCTGTGCCAACAACAAGGGCTGGATCTACTAGTCGAGCAGACCTTTGGCGATCAGTTCTATCTCTGTTTTGAAAAACCCGTATAAGCCAGCGCTTCGGTGATGGCCCAGCCTAAAGGCAGCATTCGTCGGATGTTGCTTTTTTGTTAGCTTTCAGTTAACTTGAAGCGGCCTCAGATCTCACGGTGATAAGATGGAACAAAAGAGAACGGATAGAAAAAGGGGGAATAGACATGATGCGGGCGGCATATTGTCGGGTTTATGGCTCTCCGGAGCAGGTGGAGATCGTAGCGGTAGCCAAGCCAACGATCCAACCGGATGAGGTGCTGATCAGGATCTATGCCTCGTCGGTCGATTCAGCCGACGCCAGGCGAAGATCGCTCAAGGCGCCGCTTGTTATGAAACCGTTTAGGCGACTGAATCTGGGCTTGCGTCAGCTCCGTCAGCCGATCCTGGGCAGTGTCCTAGCCGGCACCATCGAGCAGGTGGGCGAACGCGTCTCGCAGTGGCGAGTGGGTGAGCGGGTGTATGGCACAAGCGGTGGCCGGCGCTTTGGCTCACATGCTGAATACATCGCCCTATCAGGCGATGGTCTGATCGCACCCATGCCAAAACAAGCCACATTTGAGGAGGCGGTGTCGCTGGTGTTTGGCGGTATGGCGGCTTTATGGTTTCTGGAGAATATGGAGCCCATAAAGGAGCAGACACTGCTAGTCTATGGCGCTTCGGGCGCTGTCGGATCGATGGCGGTGCAGCTGGCCAAGGCGATGGGGCTTCATGTCACCGGCGTAGCCGGGACCAACAATCAAGCTTTTGTCCGAGAAGTGGGCGCCGAGCGGTGCTATGACTATAAAAAAGAGACTTGGCTCAATATCCATGATAAGTACGATCTGGTATTTGACGCCGTAGGCAAGTTTCCAAAGTCAAAGGCCAAAGCGATGCTTAAGCCGGAGGGGAAATATCAGACCGTTGGCGGACTCAGTCCGGCCAAACAAAAGCTCAATCAGCTCCATCAGCTGACATATTGGTTTTGCCGAGGGCAGATCAAGGCGGTGATCGATCGGGCATATGCCTTGGAGGACATCGCTCAGGCCCACGCCTATGTCGATCAGGGTCATAAGCGGGGGAGTGTCATTGTCCGACTTTGACCATGGGTTGATCGGTGGGCTTGAGTGATAAAGTGCTCAAACCCTTCCGCCAGGAGCCGGATATTCGTCTGATCGAAGACGGTGTCTCGGGCGGTATGGAGTCGCGGGATATAATAACCGATGATCGGTCGACGCCGCAAGGCCATGACGCCGATATGCTTTATAAAGCTCCAATGATCTGAGGGAAAGAGCGTTGTGGCACTGGTCGTGATGACCATTTTCTTATCATTCTGATCCTCAAACGCCGCTTGTAGGAATGGCTCGACCTCCGGTCGGGCGGTTTTTGATTGGACGAAGAATAGATGATCGCCGTCTGAGACGCAGTCAAAGTTGATCACGACCTTGTCTTGGAGCAGCTGGTGGTATTTCTTGCGGAAGGCGCTTGAGCCCAACAGACCAAGCTCTTCATTATCAAACAGCACAAAGCTCACCCTGGCTTGATCGAGCTCGATCCGATCCAGGATCTCAAGCAGGGTGATGACACCCGAGGTATTGTCATTGGCGGTGTGTTGATTGGCTCGACCGACAAACAGCATTGCCATCAGGCCGATCATTAGTAGAAGCATCACCGCCAGGGCAGTCCGTGGAGATAAGAATTGGTGCAGCAACGAAGAGACCGCCCGATACCCCAGGCTAAGCAGCAGGAATAAGCCGAGGCCATAGACTAGATTCATCAGCCAGTTCTTGGGAAAGATCAGGTTGGGGATGGGAAGCACCGCCGCCGTATCATAGTGGGCAGTCAGGATGAGCTGACTTGAGGGGATATCACCGATGATCAGGTTGTGGTGTTTGATCCATTTACCCGAGACCTCTTCTCGGACGGTGATGCCTTGTTTGGCCAGTTCCTCCGTAATCAGGCTGCGAAAGGCCGCCTTTTGTTGTTTGGTTTTACGAGTTTGATAGTGATCGAAGATTTGTTGTGAAAGTTGTGTCATGGGGCCTCCTGGTGTTATTCTACCCCAAAACCCCACCGGTTCGTTTATGGATCGATAGATTGAAGCAAATCGTCTTAAAAGAAATAGACCCGGCAGTTGTTAGCCGGGTCTGAGTTTATCCTATTGCATGTCTTTTAGGTCGTCGGCGATGATCAGGGTCGCTTCGGTGGCGGCCTGGACATCTTCGACTGTGTACTCGGGATTGATCTCGATCAGCTTGAAGCCTTCGGGTGTCACTTCGATGACGCCCATCTCGGTCACGATCAGATCGACGGCGGCCGGGGCGGTCAGCGGCAGATTGCACTCCTTCAGAAGTTTGTGATTGCCTTTGACGGTGTGTTCCATGGCGACGATGACTTTTTTGGCACCGATCAGAAGATCCATCGCACCACCCATACCGGGAACCATTTTGCCCGGGATCATATAGTTGGCGATATTGCCCTTTTCATCCACCTGCAGAGCACCCAGGACGGTGGCACTGACATGGCCGCCTCGAATGATGCCAAACGAGATGGCTGAGTCAAAGAATACGCCGCCCTCACAGATCGTGACAGGCTGTCCGCCGGCATTCGAGATGCACAGGTCGACTTGATCTTCGGCCGGTGCCGGACCCAGTCCGATAAAGCCGTTTTCCGATTGGAAGTCGACGCTGATGCCCTCGGGGACGAAGTTGGCTACCAGGGTCGGTAGGCCGATGCCTAAGTTGACCACATCGCCATCGTGTAGCTCTTTAGCTACCCGGCGAGCGATGAATTCCTGCATTTGTTGCTTATCCATTTGCGCCTCCCTCTACGATATAGTCGATGAACACGGCCGGCACGATGACCGAGTTGGGATTGAGTGCGCCCACCGGCACGACTTTATCAGCTAATACGATCGTCGTTTTGGCAGCGGCTGCCATCAGGGTATTGAAGTTACGGGTCGAACCGTGGAAGACGAGGTTGCCTTTTTCATCGGCCATGGTGGCATAGATGATGGCAACGTCAGCACTTAAGGGTTCTTCGAGCAGGTATTTCTTGCCCTGGACTTCGATGATCTCTTTGCCTTTTTCGACTTCTGTTCCCATGCCGGTCGGTGTCAGAACACCGCCCAGGCCAAAGCCGGCCGCACGGATCTGTTCGGCCAGTGTGCCTTGGGGCACCAGGACGACTTCGGTTTCGCCTTCGTTCATTTGTCGGCCGGTCTCACGATTGGTCCCGACATGCGAGGCAATGATCTTCTTAAACTGCTTGGCGACGACCATTTTGCCGACGCCCTTTTCCGGAAAGCCGGTGTCATTACAGATCAGGGTCAGATCCTTGACCCCTTTTTCGACCAGACCGTCGATCAGGGCTTCGGGAGTACCGACGGCCAGGAATCCTCCGACCATCAGGGTGTCGCCGTCTTTTACCAGGTTGAGGGCTTCTTCGATCGAGATACGTTTATTCATAGATTATCGCTCCACTAACATCGAAATGCCTTGGCCGCCGCCGATACACAGCGTAGCCAGTCCCTTATGGACATCACGTTTTTGCATTTCATGGACTAAGGTGACAAGGATACGGGCACCACTGGCTCCGATCGGGTGACCCAGGGCAATGGCTCCGCCATTGGGGTTGACGATATCGGTGTCGAGTCCCAGATCCTTGATGACGGATAGGGCTTGGGCGGCAAAGGCTTCGTTGGCTTCGATCAGCTCCAGATCCTCCACCTTCCAGCCGGCGGTGTCGAGGGCTTTTTGGGTCGACGGGATGGGACCGGTCCCCATGATGGCCGGATCGACGCCGGCCGAGGCGCTGCCGCGGATGGTGACCAGCGGTGTCAGGCCGAGTTCTTTGGCTTTGTCCTCACTCATGACAAGCACGGCAGCCGCGCCGTCATTGATGCCCGAGGAGTTGGCGGCGGTTACGACGCCGTCTTTTTTAAAGGCCGGACGAAGTTTTCCGATGCCTTCGGCGGTCACGCCGGGACGCGGGAATTCATCCGTATCGACGACGACCGGATCACCCTTACGTTGCGGGATCGATACCGGTACGATCTCATCGGCAAAGCGCTTGTCGTTTAGGGCGACTTCGGCTCGTTGTTGGCTTGAAGCAGCCAGCTCATCAAGCTCTTGGCGAGAGAAGCCATACTTGTCGACGATGTTTTCGGCGGTGATGCCCATGTGCTGCTTGCTGAAGATATCAGTCAGACCATCGAAGGTCATGGTATCGATCAGCTGAGTGTCACCCATGCGGGCGCCAAAGCGGGCCTTGGGCATGATATAGGGTGCTTGGCTCATATTCTCTGTCCCACCGGCGATGATGATATCAGCGGCGCCGCATTGGATGGCCTGGGCGGCCAGTTGGACGG
>DUPT01000066.1 GCA_012838225.1 Tissierellia bacterium | reverse complement strand
TGGTGGAGATGAGGGGAATCGAACCCCTGTCCAAAAACAAATTCCTAAAGCTTTCTCCGAGCGCAGCTACCTTTGTTTTCCTCTCTCTATAAGGTAACAAATTTGAAGAGAGGAGTGTCCCTAAATCTTAACCAGCTGCCGGGACAACAGACTGATCGCACATCTGATTGATTATCGGATCACGGCGTCAGATGCCAAGGCCCTTGTGATCCAATGCGGCTTAATTTAGGTTAAGCTGCGTAAGCAAAATTGTTATTTGCATTTAATGTTTAGTATCCCAGTTCTTTAACGTGTACCCCAGGAAACAGAAACACGGCTCGCTTACTCTAGTGCATTATCCCTGTCGAGACCAGATCATCCCCATGTCTGGTGTAGCTCTATTATACCCTGTTTTGCAATATTTTGCAACCGGTCTTGCTTCGGATGTTATGATCGATCCGGCAAGGAAAGCATGATGATGGTTGGTGGAGATGAGGGGTATCGGACCTCATCCTTCGAGGATCGTGATGGTCTCAGCATCAAAGCGGATCATGCCTTCGTCGCGCATCTTAGCCAGTTCTCGTTGAAGCGAGGTTCGTCTGACACCAAACCGGTGAGCCAATTCCTTCTTTGTCATATCCAGCACGATCGTGTTCGACTCCTGACGCTGTGACTCATATTCCAGAAAGCTCAGGACCGCTTCTCGGATCGTCCGGTTGACATAGTGATTGATCTGATCGCTCAGCACGACCGAATGATCGGAGACGTATTCCAGATACCGTCTCAGAAAGTCGGCATTAGACGATAGCAGATGAAAGAGATGGTCGCGGTGGATCTCGAGGATGGTGGTCGGTCGAGTCGTACTGATGGTCAGCGGATAGTAGGCTTGGGATGAAAACAGCAGATTTCCGCCGATAAAATCACCCTCCCCAAACTGCGTGATCACCATCAGATCGCCGTTTTCATCGATCCGCTCGATCACGACCTCGCCTGAGAGGATGATCTCGAGCTTGGTGGCCTGTTCACCGGCAAAATGGACCATATTGCCGACGCCATAGCGTGTGAAGCTAAAGCTGCCCTCCAACAAATATTTATAGACCGCTTCTTCATCCAGATCTTTTAAGAGGTCCAATTGGCGGATCTGAGCCAATACCTGTAGCATCGTCTACCTCTTTTCAGGTGTTACCTTGGAAACACCTTTTCTTTTATTATAGCGATACAATGAGGAAACTACAAGTTAGGAGGCTCTAATTGAAAAGACTAGCCAGTGTCATTCGACTTCTGTTTTTTGCTCTATTTGTTTTTCTGGTGATCCGAGGCAAGCCCATGCTGTGGCTGGCATTATTTGGCATCGGATTGCTATCGACCATTTTGTTTGGTCGCTACTACTGCGGCTATATCTGCCCGATGAATACCATCATGCGACCGATCGATCGGCTGGCGAAGAGCCTGGGCACCCAAACCGATCACACGCCTCGCTGGCTCGAGGGTGGCAAGCTGTCTTGGATCGCACTGGTCGTCAGTGCTGCTTTAGTTATCGCAATGCGCCGATTCGCCGGTGTCCAGTTTCCGTTTTTGATCGTCTGGCTGGTGTTGGCCGGCCTGATCACACTGCGCTACCGACCGGCCATCTTCCACAATCTGATCTGTCCGTTTGGCGCGCCTCTGACGCTGTTTGGCCGGCTCACTCGCCGATCGAAGCTGGTCGATGCTACCGAGTGCATCGGCTGCTCTCAGTGCATCAAAGCTTGTCCCTCTCAGGCCGTCACGATGGAGCCCACTCACCGGCTAGCCTGGATCGAGCCGGCTATCTGCCACCAGTGCCAGGACTGCACGGCCGCTTGTCCGGTCGATGCCATCAGCTATCGGTCGATCGGCTCCTAGACTTAGGTCTCTCAACGACCAACCCCGGTTCACACCGGGGTTGGTCAGCTTATTTTAGTTTTTAGTGAAGTGATCATCACTTCTATTGGCCGCGTCCTCGAGAAGCGGCTGACACCAACAAGATCAGGAGCAATGCTCCCACCAGAATGATGAGCCAGGTGGTGAGTGATAGGCCAAGAAAAGATGCCCTTTCCGTAAAAATACCGGTCGGACCATCGGCCTGCACCTCAGCCGGCGCTTCGACCGGTTCTTCAGCGGGGGCTTCCTCAGCAAAGGAGACGACGTTGAAGACTAAAAGAAGCATTAATATCAGTGTCAAAAACTTCTTCATAAGTCCACCTTTCTAGCATTTCGCTGTTTCTATTTTACCCCGAAACAGTGGAGGCTACACATCCTTTAATATCACCTTCGATCACGAAGCCGGACCGCTCGTAGCGCTACCAGGAGCAGGACCACGACCAGGATGATGATCCAGGTGGTGAGTGATAGGCCAAGAAAAGATGCCCTTTCCGTAAAAATACCGGTCGGACCATCGGCCTGCCCGATCACCTCAGCGTCATCAGCGAAGGAGACCACCGGGCCAATGAGTAATAACAGACGTAGGGTCAGTGAGACTATTTGCTTCATCGTTTCTCCCTTTGGACTAGCATAGCAAAAAAAGACAGCCGCTTTAAGGGCTGTCTCAACTGTTTAGCGATCCACGATGGCAAAGCTCAGTTGTCCACTGACAACCTTGGTGTCCGCCACGTGACCCTCGGCTTTTAAAAAATAGATATTGCCCATCCGGCGATAGAACTCGACTCTGGTCGTGATCTCATCACCCGGCCGGACCGGATGATGGAATTTGACCTTATCGAGTCCGGTGAAATAAGGCAGCTTGCCATCCAATTGCTCCTGGAAGAGGCCACAGGCACTCTGACCTAGTACCTCGCACAGGATGACGCCCGGTACGATCGGGTCTCCCGGATAGTGTCCCTTGAAGAACCATTCCTCACCGGTGAATTTTTTTTGTCCGACCGCCGTCTGCCCATCGAGATAGACCCGATCGACCAATAGCATCGCCTCGCGGTGCGGTAAGAGATCTAAAACACTCAGCTCGATCATTCCTTATAGCCTTTCATGACCAGGGCGACATTGTGGCCTCCAAAGCCAAGACTCAGACTCATCGCCGTATCTAAGGCGACCGATCGGGCTGTCAGCGGCGTACAATCGAGAACACATTCCTCGTCCGGCTGCTCCAGTCCGATCGTCGGCGGGACGAGCTGATGCTCTAGGGCCTTTAGACAAGCGATGGCCTCGACCGCACCGGCGGCGCCGAGCATATGGCCGGTCATGGATTTGGTCGAGCTGACGATGACCTCGTCATAGTGGAAGATATCGGCAATGGCTTTGATCTCGGTCATATCATTTAGCGGCGTGCCGGTGCCGTGAGCATTGACATACACCTTGGTATAGTCGATGCCCTGCAGGGCTTTTTCCATGGCTCGGCGGATACCGTCTCCTTCAGGGTGAGGCGCCGTCATATGAAAGGCATCGCTCGTATTGCCGTAGCCGACGATCTCACCCAGGATCTTGGCTCCCCTTTTCTTTGCGTGCTCCAGCTCCTCAAGGACGAGGATGGCCGAGCCCTCGCTCATGACAAAGCCGGCTCGCCTTTTATCAAATGGCAGACAGGCGAGCCTTGGATCGGTCTCTTGCGTCAAGGCCTGCATATTGGTGAAGCCGGCCACAGCCAGCGGCAGGATGCTGGCCTCTGCCCCACCGGCCAAGATGGCATCGGCTTCGCCGAGCCGGATCGTCCGGTAGGCCTCTCCGATACAGCTGGCACTGGTGGCACAGGCTGTCACGACCGGTAGGCTCGGTCCCTTGGCCCCGTGGCGGACAGCGATATTGCCGGTCGCCATATTCGAGATCTGCATCGGGATAAAATAGCTTGACACCCGATTGGGCCCTCGCTCTTTTAGGACATCATACTCTTTTAGAAAGGTCGTCATACCGCCGATACCGCTGCCGACATAGACGCCTAAGCGCTCCGGATCGACCTGATCCTTGAGGCCGCTTTGATCGACCGCCTGCTGAGCGGCCGCCATGGCGTATTGACAGTAGATATCCATCTTGCGAAACTCGGCCGGTGTCAGCCAGTCCTTGGCCTCAAAATCCTTGACCTCGGCGGCTACCTTGACCTTAAAATCCGTCGTGTCGAATCGGGTCAGTCGGCCGATGGCAGATTGGCCGCCGGCTATGTTTTTCCAAAAGGTCTCGACATCATTGCCGCTTGGGCTGATGATGCCAAGACCGGTCACTACTACTCGTTTATTCATCTACATCCCCATTCCGCCATCGACGCGGATGACTTCGCCTGTGATATAGCGCGCCCCCTCCGATGCCAAAAAGACGGCCGTGGCGGCGATATCCTCGGGTTGACCGCTAACGCCCAGCGGGATCATCTGCTGGAGCGGCACCTCAAGATCCTTGGTCATATCGGTCTCGATAAAGCCGGGAGCGATGGCATTACAGGTGATGCCTCTGGGAGCCAGCTCCCGAGCAACGCTCTTGGTCAGTCCGATCGTGCCGGCCTTGGCGGTGGCATAATTGGTCTGTCCGGCATTGCCGATCAGTCCGGCCACACTGGAGATATTGATGATTCGGCCGCTTTTTTGACGGAGCATGATCGGCGAGATATGACGGATCAGATTGAACTGACCCTTTAGGTTGATATCCATCACCCGGTCATAGTCAGCCTCCGCCATCTGCAAAATCAAGCCATCCCGGGTAATGCCGGCATTATTGATCAGCACATCGATCCGGCCAAAGTCGGCCTTGATCCTGGCCACCATGGCCTTGACGGCCTCATAATCCGATACATCGGCCTGATAGGTCACGACCCTGCTCGAATAGACCGGTGCTTCCAGCCAGGGACTTGATGCCACCAAGGCGAGCTCATAGCCAGCCTCGGACAATCGTTTGGCGATGGCGGCTCCGATACCGCGTGATGCCCCGGTAACAACAGCCACCCTAGACAAGGACCACTCCCTGCAGGGTCTTCGCCAGGGCAGCTGCGTTATCGACATTACTGATCCGGATATTTGAGGAGATTCGGCGTATCATGGAGGATAAAGCCGTACCGGGGCCGACTTCGATGATATGCGTCACGCCACCGGCGACCATCTTCTCGATGGACTCCTTCCAGCGGACCGGCGCATTCATCTGCTTTTGGAGGGTTTGTTTGGTATTGCGATACGGTTCAGCCGATATATTGGCATAGACCGGGATCGTGGGATCCAGGATATTTTTCGTGTCCAGGTATTCACCGAACTGATGGGCGGCCTGATCCATAAACGGCGAATGGAAGGCTCCACTGACCGGCAGGAGCATCATGCGACCGCCTACCGCCTTAACCTTGACGCCCAAATCATCAAAGCTCGACTTGCGGCCGGCCACGACCAATTGGCCGGGAGCATTGTAGTTGACCGGATAGAGCTCGACACAGCTCTTGGCCAGGTCTTCGACCACCGCATCCTCGAGCTTAAGTACCGCAGCCAGTCCGGTCTCGACCTCACTTGAGGTCTGCATCAGCTCGGCCCGTTTCATGACGGTCTCCATCGAGTCCTCGAGCTCCATCGAACCGGCCAGATGCAGCGCGGCAAATTCACCGATCGAAAAGCCGGCAAAGGCCGAGGGCTTGACGCCGGCGTCGAGGAGCGCCTGAGCGATCGAGACGTTTAGGGCGTGGATGCAGGGCTGGGTATTGATCGTCTGAGACAATTCTTCCTTGGTGCCTTCAAAGCACTGCTTCATCGTGCCGGGGCGGACCCGTTCAAACCGGTCCATCGTGCGACGAACGCTGTCGTTGGTCTCATACAGGTCTCGGCCCATGCCGGGGTATTGGGCCCCTTGGCCGGCAAATACAAAGGCTATTTTGTCCATGTCTCACCTCTTAATAAACGGTCTGCCTGGTGTGTGATTCGGTCCAGGTAGTCTTTGACGGCTACTTCTTCTTTTAGCAGTCCGGCGATCTGGCCGGCCATAAAGCAGCCCTTCATTTTGTCACCTTCAAGCACCGCACAGCGCAGTGCCCCCCGGCCCATCTCATCGATCAGCTCCGGGGTGTCTTTTTCGATCTGGGCAATACTTCGAGTCAGTCGGGTCTTTAGGCTTCGGACGGGATGTCCCAGGGAGCGTCCGGTCACCATGGTGGCGATATCAGAGGCCCCAAGGACCATGTCTTTATAATTGGGATGGACCCGGCATTCCTTGGTCAAAAGGAAGGCTGTCCCCATCTGGACGCCTGAGGCCCCCAGCATAAAGGCGGCTGCGATGCCTCTGCCATCGGCGATCCCACCGGCTGCGATGACCGGGATATCGACCGCATCGACCACCTGAGGGATCAGGGCCATGGTAGTGGTTTCACCCACGTGGCCGCCGCCCTCGGCGCCCTCGGCGATCAGGCCATCAGCCCCGGCCCGAGCTAAGAGCTTGGCCAAGGCAACCGAGGCGATCACCGGAAAGATCTTGGAGCCGGCTTGCTTCCAGCCCTCGATATAGGGCTGAGGATTACCGGCACCGGTGGTGATCACCGGCACCTTTTCCTCGACCAACAGCTCCGCCACTTCCTTGGTATAGGGACTCATCAGCATGACATTGACGCCAAACGGCTTCTCGGTCAAGGAGCGGATCAGATCGATCTGAGCCTTTAGATGAGCCCGGTCCATATTCATGGCGGCGATGATGCCGAGTCCGCCGCCATTCGAGACGGCCGCTGCCAGATTGGCTTCGGCCACCCAGGCCATGCCGCCTTGAAAGATGGGGTATTTGATGCCGAGCAATTGGGTGATCGGGGTATCTATCACTGGACCTTATCCTGGATGAATTTGACCAAAGCCCCGACATTCTCCAGTTTTTCTTCGATTTTCAGTTCGACACCGAGCTTGTCTTCGAGCTGCATGATCAGCTCGACCGTATCCAAGGAGTCGATGCCCAGGTCATTAAAGCTTGATTCTCCGGTGATGGTGTCCTCGTCGATCGACATTTCTTCGGCGATAAATTGTTTGATTTCTTCAAAATTCATGTTGCTTTCCCTTTCTTAATAGCGAATGATGCCGGCAGCGCTGGAGAGTCCGCCTCCGAAGGAGGTAAACACGACCAGATCGCCCCGGGATATTTTGCCCGAGCGGATGCACTCATCGAGTGCGATCGGGATGCTTGACGCAGAGGTATTGCCATAGCGTTCGATGTTTTGGAAGACCTTGTCTTCGCCCACGCCCAGCCGGCGAGCGGCTGCTTGCAGGATCCTGATATTCGCTTGATGCGCAACGATCATGGCGACATCCTCTACGGTGTAGCTGTTTCTGGCCAGGACCTGCTTGACATCCTTGGCCATGGTCTGAACGGCAAATTTGAAGGTCTCCTGGCCGTTCATATAGATATAGGGGTGATGCTTTGGCCCCTGATACCACGGGGAGTTCCCCGGGTGATTCGGCACCTTGATGACATCGTCGCCGCCCCAGTTGGCCAAGTGGAAGTCGGCCAATTTGTCGGAGGCTTCAACGAGCAAAGCGGCGGCACCATCGCCAAAGATGACTGCGGTCGAGCGATCGGTCCAATCGACCAGCCGGCTCATCTTTTCACTGGTGACAAGCAGGATCTTATCGTAGCCACTTAGCTGCAGGAAGGCCAGGCCCGTCTGCATCAAAAAGCCAAAACCGCTGCAGGCCCCGGCAATATCCATTGCCGGACAGCTCAGTCCGAGATGGTGTTGCACCATAGCGGCCGTACACGGTGAGGCGTCGTCACTGCTGACGGTGGCACATAGGATCAGATCGATCTCATCACCCTTTAGGCCGGCTTCATCGAGGGCTTTGCGGGCGGCTTTCGCCCCCATCTGCCCAGTCGTCTCATCGGTCGCGATATGACGCTGCTTGACGCCGACGCGCTGGACGATCCAATCATTATCAGTCTCGAGCAGCTGCTCCAGGTCCTGATTGGTCACGATATGCGGCGGCAGGTAGCTGGCCAGCGATATAATGTTTAGACCCATTTAGTCCTCCCCCGATCCTAAGAGCCAGACCAGTAAGGCGATGAGGGCGCTCACACCCAGACCGATCGCCAGCCAGGCTTGTTTCGGGGACTTATTCTCCTGCCGATCGACCTCCTGCAACAGCCGCTCGATCAAGCGACTCTGGAAGGCCTGTTCGATGCCGATGGCATCCATTCCGGCACGGTAATCATCTCTCACGGTCGTCTCCTAATATTTTTCTCAAATTGTCGCGTCCTCTTTTCAATCTGGTGCCGACCGTGGCCGGTCGCATCTTCAGGATCTGTGCGATCTCTTTGATGTCATAGCCCAGATAATAGTACAGGTGAAGGACAACGCGATAATGGACATCCAGCTTCAGCATCGCCTGGACCATCTCCATCTGCTCTACCGGCAGGTAGGCCAGATCCTCGGGTTCAACCTCTTTACGCCGAAACCAGTCACGCTTCAGGTGATTCTTGGCTTTATTGATACAGACTCTGAGCAGCCAGGCCTTGAGGTGCTCTTGCGATTCAAAGCTCGGCTTCTTTTGGATCAGCGTCAAAAAGACCTCCTGGGTCAGATCCTCAGCGTCACTTGTCTGCTTGCAATAAGTAAAGGCGGTGCGAAACACGATGGGAGAATAGGTCGAGACCAATTGTTCGATCATTGTCTCGCTATAATCATTGATCATGTTGTCTCCTCTCATAAGGTATACAACTCAGGGAGTGATTATTTTTCATTGTTTTTGATTTTATTTTAGACCCTGTATATTTAAATGTGTTAAATGTCTAAATTCAAAAAAAAGACGGGCTCCCAGGCCCGAGCTAATTGGTCTTCAAATAGCGATCGAGGTAGCGCTTGGTATCCCGTTCTTTTTGAGCTTCCCGTTTATCATACAGCTTCTTCCCCCGGGCCAGACCGATCTCCAGCTTGACATGTCCGCGCGGTGAGATATAGACGCTTAGCGGCACGATGGTGACACCCTGCTGCTTGACGGCCTCATAGAGCTGATCGATCTGACGGCGATGGAGCAAGAGCTTTCTCGGCCGAGTCGGTTCGGACCGAAAGCTCCCGGCTTGTTCATAGGGCGTGACATTCATCCCGATCACCCAGGCCTCTTGTTGTCTGATCTCAACATAGGCTTCTTGAATGCTAAGCTGACCTTGACGGATCGATTTGACTTCGTTTCCTTCCAAGACCAGTCCGGCCTCAAACTTTTCGAGTATATGATATTCATGGTATGCCTTGCGGTTTTTGGCGAGATACTTCATGCTTCCTCCGAGGATTCATTATACGACGAAGCCGGCGGTATCGTCAATCAAAACGAAGCGGGAGCCCCTAAAGGCTCCCATCATCATAGCTTTGGTTCGATCAGTCCCGGCTCAGCAGTCGCCCGATCAGTTGACTGATGCCGCCCTGATCCGGCGGCGGGATGATGGTGTCGGCCGAAGCCAGGACATGCTTGGGCGCCGTATCGACCACGGCCGAATAATCGGCCAGCTCAAGCATGGCGATATCGTTTTCATTATCACCCACCGTATAGAGCCGGTCGGCCCCGATCATCGTCTGGAGCTTCTTCGCCGCCAGCCCCTTGTCGGCCTTATCCGAGATGATATCGAACAGGTATGGCAGCGAGCGAAACAGATTGTAGCCTGTTAGATCGCCCAATTGGCTCAAGATCTCCGTTACCTCCTGATCGGTCTCGAAGGTGAAGCTCAGCTTATGGACCGGTCCCCGGACGTCCTTGGCTTCAGGTACGATCACCGTCGGCACCCGGTATTTCGGACCGGCTGTTTTTTCAAAGGCTTCATAGAATTTGACGACTCGGCCGTGGGAGTTGGCGACGATCCACCGGTCGGAATAGATCTGGGCATAGCCGCCCCGCTCATTCATGACCTCCCAGAGCCTTCGCACAAGATCGAGTCCGATCGGGGTGTCCTCGATCAGTTGTTTGTTGTGATAGATGGTGGCCCCGCTGCAGCCGATAAAGTATTCGTCGGCTAAGAAGCGCTCGGCGTAGTAGACCCCCGAGGTATAGAGTCGTCCGGTAGCGATGGCAAAGACATTGCCGGCGTCTTGCCAGCGTTTGATGGCTGCTACGACATCGGGATAGACTGTCTTGTCCGGCCCGAGCAAGGTACCGTCGAGATCACTTACCAGTAGCTTCATCCAGCTTCTCCAATAATTCAAATGTGATCTCACCGGCTTCGACATTGACCCGGATCAGCTGGACCGGCACCTTATCGCCAACGGTCAAGGTCTTGCCGTTTTTGATGCCCTTGATCAGGTATTTGTCCGGATCGAACTGAAAGTCCTCCCAGCTGATATCGGAGATGCGGACCATCCCCTCGACGCTGTTGTCGAGCTCGACGAACAAGCCAAAGCCGGTCACGCCCGACACCGTCGCCAGATAGGTCTGACCGATCTTGTCCTGCATGAACTCAGCCATCTTGATATCATCGACCTCACGCTCGGCCGAATCGGCTCGGCGCTCTCGCTTTGAGCTGAGCTCTGCCACCTCGGGCAGGATCGTCTCATAATGCTTCACTCGGCCTTGAGACAGTTTTCCGCTTAAGTTCTCCTTGATGATCCGGTGGATCTGAAGGTCGGGGTAGCGGCGGATGGGTGAGGTGAAGTGACTGTAGTATTTTGAAGCCAGTCCGAAGTGGCCCTCCATATAATTGGTATACTTCGCCTGCTTGAGTGAGCGCAGCATGAGCTTCGAGATGATGCTTGAGTGAGGCTGATCGACCACCTCTTCGATGATGGCATTGAGCTGCTGGGGTCTGACATCCTCGAGCTTACCTCGGATGCCCAGGCCGAAGTTATGGATGAAATTATTGAAATCGGTCAGCTTTTCGAGGGACGGCTTTTCATGGGTCCGATACAGAAACGGCAGGTCGAGATGGAAGAAATGCTCACTGACCGTCTCATTGGCCAGGATCATGAATTCCTCGATCATTTGATTGGCTACCCGTGACTCGCGTTTTCTGACATCGATCGGATAGCCCTCCTCATCGACGATGATCTCACTTTCCATAAAACCGAAGTTGATGGCTCCCCGGTCGAACCGTTTTTGGCGAAGGATTCCCGCCAGCTCATTGGCTTGACTGAGCATCGTGGCCAGATCGCCGCTAAACTTCGACGAATCACCCTCAAGATAATCACTGACATCATCATAGATCAGGCGCTCGGAGGATCGGATGATCGATTCATAGATCCGGTGATCGACCACCTTTCCCTCGGGTGAGACCGACATATCGACCGACAGACACAACCGGTCCTCGTCCGGGCGAAGCGAACACATATTGTTGGAGAGCTTCTCGGGCAGCATCGGAATGACCCGCCCCGGGAAGTAGACACTGGTGCCTCGCTCCAAGGCTTCTTGATCGATCGGCGAGTTCTCTGCGACATAATGGGTGACATCGGCGATATGGACGCTGAGCTCATAATTTGGACCCTTTTTGAACACCGTGATGGCATCATCAAAGTCCTGAGCATCGGCGCCATCGATCGTGACGATCAGATCCGATCGCCGATCGTTTCGTCGCCGGATCTCTTCAGCCGGGATCTTTTCCGGGATGGCTTCGGCCTGAGCCAATACCTCCGGCGGAAACTCCTTGGGCAGCCCGAGCGAGTGGATGACGGTTTCAATGGCGATGCCCGAGTCATCGCTTTGACCGATGACCTCGACGACTTTGCCTTCCGGATTGTTTCGCCCCTTTGGATAGGCGGTGATCTCGACATCGACGATTTCGCCGTGGCGGGCGCCGCCCAATTGGTCGAGCGGCACGAAGATGTCCTGCTTGACCTTCTTTTCTCGCGGGATGACAAAGGCGAACCGTTTCCCTAAATCGAGCTTCCCGACGACGTGCTGAGTGTTTCGCTCAAGCACCCGGGCAACTCGGCCCTCGGCCTTGCCGTAGTCATTGAAGGGCTTGGTCAAACAGACCAGTACTTTGTCTTCATTCATGGCGCCGTTGATCAGCGGTGCCGGGATAAAGACATCGGGTTGAGAGCCGTCTTCAAAGATGAAGAAGCCAAAGCCCCTTTCATGCACCTGGATGGTGCCGACATGACAGCCTGATTCACTCAGCAGTTCAAACCGTTCCTTTTTTGTTTGCCGGACATAGCCGCCCTCGACTAATTCACTCAGCGTCCGGTCGAACTCGTCTCCGGATGACTCGTCCAATTCCAAAAAGCGCAGGATGTCATTGCGTGAGAGTGCCTTGTGGCGGCGATTCAATAGATCTAGAATTTGTTGTCTCATATTATTACCTCTATAGCCAGTTATACCCTTGCAGATTCTTGTCAATAAAAAAGTCCCTTAGTTTAGTGCAACATGATGGCAATTGTTCCGGCTCAATTACTATTGTCGTGGTGGCTCAAAAAGAAGCGCTGGGGTGGCTCCGGGCGGGCGTGATCCCCAATGGGCACTTCGCATCTTTTTTGTCATAAGCATCAGGATTGGCCATTTGAATTGAATGGCCAACGCACTAAGATACTCCGTATCCGTTTTCCACACAATATCCGTCCCTTTGGATAGATTTTGCTGCACTTGGTTTCTCTGCAATTACTCATTCGATTCGTCCGCCTAGTTTTCAATAAAAGAGCGAAAAAAAAGTCATACCGAAGTATGACTTTAGCTTGCTTTTAGATGAACAGGCTGGCAAAGACCAGCGACACGATCGTCATCAGTTTGATGAGGATGTTGATCGATGGACCGGAGGTGTCTTTGAAGGGGTCACCGACCGTATCACCGACTACGGCGGCGTGGTGAGCGACCGAGCCCTTACCGCCAAAGTTGCCCTCCTCGATGTGCTTTTTGGCATTGTCCCAAGCCCCGCCGGCATTGGCCATAAAGATCGCCATCAAGACGCCGGTCACCAGAGCACCGGCCAGCAGTCCGCCCAGAGCGGCCGGACCTAACAGCAGGCCCATTGCGATCGGGCTGACGACTGCCAGGATACCGGGAACGATCATTTCACGCAGCGCAGCCGCCGTCGAGATATCGACGCAGCGGGCATAGTCGGGTGTCCCTGAGCCATCCATGATGCCAGGGATCTCGCGGAACTGCCGACGGACCTCTTCGATCATATCATTGGCCGCTTTCCCGACGCTCTTCATGGTGAAGGCTGAGAATAAAAACGGCAGCATTCCACCGACAAACAGTCCGATGATGACATCGGGTTGCAAGACATTGATGGCGCTCAGTTGGACCGCTTCGGCAAACGAGGCGAACAGTCCCAGCGCCGTCAAAGCAGCCGAACCGATGGCAAAGCCTTTACCGATGGCTGCCGTGGTGTTTCCGACGGAGTCGAGCTTGTCGGTGATCTCACGGACACTGTGGGGCAGCTCTGACATTTCAGCGATACCGCCGGCATTGTCGGCGATCGGGCCGTAGGCGTCAACGGCAATCGTGATGCCAACGGTCGAGAGCATCCCCAGACCCGCCAGGGCAATCCCGAAGAGTCCGGCAAAGTAATAGCTGGCAAAGATCGCCGCTGCGATCAAGATGATCGGCACAGCTGTCGACATCATTCCGACAGCCAGGCCCGAGATGATCGTCGTGGCGGCACCGGTCAGTGACTGCTCAGCAATCTGCTTGACCGGCTTATAGTCGGCTGAGGTATAGTATTCGGTGACCGTACCGATCAAAACACCGCTAAGCAGACCGGCTGTAATAGCAATGGCCGCTTGGTAGTTACCAAAATAGTAGTTCGATAGGAAGAAGGCCGCTGCCACCGTAATGGCAGATGATACGTAGGTGGCCATCTTTAAAGCGCCATGCGGATTGGAGTCTTCTTTTCCGCGGACAAAGAGCGTACCGATGATCGAGGCTAAAATACCGAGGGCCGCTAAAATAAATGAATACATTACTCCGGCTTTATCAAACAGCAGTCCACCCAGCGTGATTGAGGCAATGATACTGCCGACATAGGACTCGAACAGGTCGGCGCCCATACCGGCCACATCACCTACGTTGTCGCCAACATTATCGGCAATGACCGCCGGGTTACGCGGGTCATCTTCCGGGATACCGGCTTCGACTTTACCCACCAGGTCGGCGCCAACGTCAGCTGCTTTGGTATAGATCCCACCGCCGACGCGGGCAAACAGCGCGATGCTCGAAGCGCCCAGAGAAAAACCGGTGACCACACCAATATCGCCAAATACCAAATAGGTGATATAGACACCCAGCAAACCAAAACCGACCACGATCATACCCATGACCGCCCCGCCGCTAAAGGCGACGTTCAAAGCTTTATTCATGCCGCTGGTCCGAGCGGCATTGGTCGTTCGGACATTGGCCATGGTTGACACTCGCATGCCAACATAGCCGGCCGCAGCTGATAGCACTGTACCAAATAAAAATGCAATGGCCGTATTGAGGTTAAGTCCGACAAAAATAACTACGGCCATAACGACCGCAAACACAGCAATCGAGCGATATTCGCGTTTCATAAACGCCATAGCGCCCTCTTGGATGTAACCGGCGATCTCCTGCATCCGCTCATTTCCCGGCTCAACGGGTTTGATCCGAACCGTGATCAAGAACGCAGTAAACGCCAGGGCTATCACCCCGATGATAATCGGCAAATAATCCATCATCTTTCTCTCCTTAACCTATAAGAATCGTTCAATAACAACCAGTAGTACGGCACTGACCATAAAGACAATCGCCGCGATCTTTGTGATCCGCTCAAACATTGCATCCAATGAGCGACCTTTTTGTTTTCCAAATAATTGTTCAGCGCCTCCGCCGATCGATCCGCTCAAGCCGGCTTGTTTGCCTGATTGCATTAAGATCGAAACGATCAAAGCAAGCCCGGAAATGATCAACAGGACGATCAATAACCAATATATAGCGTTCATGCTCCCTCCTCTCTTGTAACATTACCATGTTAACTGAAATAAATGCCTTTGTAAACCCAAAAGGCATCCGTTTCGCGGTAGTTTGGCGGTGACCTATGCCCCGCTTCACCTGATATGTGATGGTAACCATTCCGCAAATTCTTTCCATCCCTATTATAGCATTAGACAAGGACTCCTGTGGAGCCCCTGAGAATCGATTCATTGCTGAAAAGATAGCACTAGAAGAGATCTCCGGTAGAGCCCTCAAGAGATTCACTTCCTTATTGAATTATTACAACCTCGCGTTTTAGTTGTCATACCGCTCGACCGGAACCGGCTTATCTTTAACACAAACGATTTTTCCACCTGCAGAGCAGGTTTTTGTTCGCGATCGACTTTGTCGATCAAAACCCACTGAAGTAACCAGAAAAGGGACCTGTTAACAGTCCCTTTTCGTTAGTTCGATTATTTTTTGATATTGTAGAATGCTTTTGAGCCTTCGAAGTGTCCGGTGTCACCGAGGTAGTCTTCGATGCGAAGTAGTTGATTGTATTTTTCGACCCGGTCTGTTCTGGCCGGAGCACCGGTCTTGATCTGACCGGCATTGGTGGCAACAGCCAGGTCGGCGATCGTCGAGTCACTCGTTTCACCCGAGCGGTGTGAGATGACGGCGGTCATGCCGGCTTTTTTGGCCATTTCGATCGCATCGAGTGTTTCAGTCAGCGTCCCGATCTGATTGAGCTTCACCAGGATCGCATTGGCGGCCTTCAACTCGATGCCTTTTTTGAGGCGTTCGGTATTGGTCACAAATAGGTCATCCCCTACGATCTGGATCTTGGATCCCAGGCGTTTGGTCAGTTCGACCCAACTGTCCCAGTCGTCTTCGGCTAGGCCATCCTCGATCGAGATGATGGGATAGGTGTCGACCAGCTTCTCATAAAAGTCGATCAGCTCATTTGTTTCCATGGTCTTACCCTCGCCGGCTAGAACGTACTTGCCGTTATCAAAGAATTCGGTCGCAGCCACATCGAGCGCCAGCTTGATATCATCGCTCGGTTTATAACCGGCGGCCTCGATGGCTTCCATGATGACCTTGAGAGCGTCTTCGTTTGATTCGAGATTAGGGGCGAAGCCGCCTTCATCACCGACACCGCCCGTCAGTCCGCGTTTTTTTAGGACTTCTTTTAGGGCGTGATAGACTTCAACGCCCATGCGCAGGCCTTCTTTGAAGGTCTCAGCTCCGACCGGCATGATCATGAACTCCTGGAAATCGACATTGTTGTCGGCGTGGGCGCCACCGTTAAGGATATTCATCATCGGCAGCGGCAGGCTCTTGCCATTGACACCGCCGATATATTGAAACAGCGGCAGACCGAGCTCGGTGGCAGCTGCCTTGGCGGCGGCTAGGGAGACGCCGAGGATGGCATTGGCGCCAAGCTTGCCTTTGTTCGGGGTATCATCCAGCTCGATCAGGTGCTTATCGATGCCCGTCTGGTCAAAGATCGAGTAGCCCTCCAATTCCTCAGCAATGATATTGTTGACATTATCGACTGCCGTTTGGACGCCCTTACCTAAGTAGCGCTTCTTGTCGCCATCACGCAGCTCGACCGCTTCAAAAGCTCCGGTCGAGGCACCGCTTGGGACCTGTGCGACGCCGATCACGCCATTGGCAGTGATGACCTCAACTTCAATCGTGGGATTGCCGCGTGAATCCAAGACTTCACGGGCATAGACATCAAATATCGTCATTGTTTCCTCCTAATCAGGCTGTGGCCTGTCATTTCTTTCGGTTGTTCGAGTCCCATCAGATCGAGTATCGTCGGCGAGAGGTCGGCTAAGCGACCGCCCGGTTCGATCGTCTCGACATCATCGGCGATGATGATCAGCGGGACCGGGTTGGTGGTATGTGCCGTCAAGACATCGTCGGTGGCCGGGTCGATCATTTCCTCACTATTGCCGTGATCGGCTGTGATCAGGACCTGGACGCCGGCTTGTCGGAGCGCTGCAACGACTTCTCCCAGACAGCCATCGACCGTTTGGATGGCCTGGATGGCCGCCGGCATGACACCGGTATGTCCGACCATGTCGGGATTGGCAAAATTGCACAGATAGAAGTCGTGGTTCTTTTCTTGGATGGCTTGGATAAAGCGATCCTTGATGCCTTCCGCGCTCATTGCCGGTTCCAGATCATAGGTCGCGACCTTGGGTGATGGGATGAGGACTCGCTCTTCGCCGCTAAACGGCTCCTCGCGGCCGCCGTTAAAGAAGAAGGTGACATGGGCATACTTCTCGGTCTCAGCGATCCGAAACTGCCGAAACTCAAGATTCGACAGGTATTCACCCATGGTATTGACAAAGCTTTGCGGCTCGTAGATCACCTTGACATTTTGAAACTCGGTGTCGTATTGAGTCAGTCCGTAATAATCGAGGCTCATCCGTTGGACCGGGAAGGCCTCAAAGGTCGGATCGGTCAAAACGGTCGACATCTCCCGGGCCCGATCGGGTCGGAAGTTAAAGAACAGGACCGTGTCACCGTCTTCGATCAGTCCGTCCCGGTCGATCACCGTCGGCAGGAAAAACTCATCCGTGATCCCCCGCTCGTAGCTTTCATCCATGGCTCTTGAGACATCCGTTGCCGTCTCGCCCTCTCCTTCGACCAGGGCCAGGTAGGCCTTTTCGACCCGTTCCCAGCGTCGATCACGGTCCATCGCATAGTAGCGGCCGGACACGGTGGCGATCTTTCCCAGACCATATTCGCGCATGGTCGTCTGAAGCTCCTCCAGATAGCCCTTACCGCTGGTGGGCAGGGTGTCACGGCCATCTAGGAAGGCATGGACATAGACTCTCTCGAGCCCCACCTGCTTGGCATAGCGCAGCATCCCCTTGAGATGATCGATATGCGAATGGACGCCGCCATCGCTGAGCAGTCCCAGGAAGTGAAACTTCTGACCGCTGGCTTTGGCTCGGGCAAAGGCCTGAACAAAAGTCGGATTCCGATACAGGGTGCCATCCTCCAGGTCGCGGTGGATCTGGGTCAGCGGCTGATAGACGACTCGGCCGGCTCCGATATTGAGGTGTCCGACCTCGGAGTTTCCCATCTGACCGGCCGGCAGGCCGACATCGAGTCCACTGGCACTGATTTCGCCATAGGGATGGTCAGCTTTTAGCCGGAGAAAGTTTTTGGGATGGGCCTGGATGATGGCATTGCCCTCAGGCTCAGCCCTCACCCCCCAGCCGTCTAGTATGATCAGGGCGGTCGGTTTCATCACTTGGCCTCGTAGTCCAGCAGCTGTTTGAAGCTCTCCGGCTGCAGGCTGGCTCCGCCGACTAGGGCACCGTCGATATCCTTCATCGCCATCAGCTCAGCGATATTATCCGGCTTGACACTGCCGCCATACAAAATGGTGGTCTCATCGGCCACCGTCTCATCGAAGAGATCAACCAGCAGTTGGCGGATGTGCTGACACATCGCCTGAGCATCCTCAGCCGAGGCGGTCCTACCGGTACCGATGGCCCAGACCGGCTCATAGGCGATGTTTATGAGGTACATGTCATCGGCTGCAACACCGGCCAGATCGGCTCGAAGCTGGTTCTCCACCACCTCGAACTGCCGGTCGGCTTCGCGCTCTTCGAGCTTCTCGCCGCAGCAGAGGATGACTTCGAATTCTTCGTTGATCGCCGCTTGGACCTTTTTATTCAGACTCTCGTCCGTCTCATTAAAGTATTCTCGCCGCTCGGAGTGACCGATGATCGAGAGATGGACTCCGATATCCTTTAGCATCTCGAAGGAAACTTCACCGGTGTAGGCACCGCTGGGTGCAAAGTGAACGTTTTGAGCGCAGATCTCGACCGGTGGGGCCGATTCTTCAGCCAGCATCGGCAGGCTAAGATAGGGGGCACACACCACTACCCTGGCCGGTTGCTTCGGTTCTAGCTCCTGGAGTTCTTTTAGAAAATCCCCGGCTTCAGCCAGTGTCTTATTCATTTTCCAGTTGCCGGCGATCATTTGGCGTCTCATGCGTTCTCCTTATCGCTCAAGGCTTCGATACCGGGCAGCTTTGCCCCTTCTAACAGCTTCAGGCTGGCCCCGCCACCCGTCGAGATATGGCTCATCTTATCGGCCAACCCAAACTGCGTGATGGCCGCCGCACTGTCGCCGCCGCCGATGACGGTGGTGGCATCGATCATCGCCAGCTTCTCGGCGATGGCCTTGGTGCCGGTGGCATAGTTTGGCAGCTCGAAGACACCGACGGGACCGTTCCAAACGACGGTTTTGGCATCCTCGAGGGCCCGGCTGAACAGCTCGATCGATTTCGGTCCGATATCCATCCCCATCATACCGGCTGGGATATTTTCGTCGTCGGTCATAATGGGGGTCGTATTGGCAAATTCTTGGCTGACGGCAAAGTCGACCGGCAGGATCAGCTCAACCCCTTTTTCCTCAGCCAGGGCCATCATGTCTCGAGCAAAGTCCATCTGATCGGCTTCTAACAGAGAAGTCCCGATGTCATAGCCCTTGGCCTTTAAGAAGGTATAAGCCATGCCGCCCGAGATGATGATCTTATCGACCTTGTCGAGCAGACTCTTGATGACCTTGATCTTATCCGATACCTTCGCGCCGCCCAGGATGGCGACAAAGGGACGCTTCGGCTCCTCCAGGGCGCCATCGAGGAATTCCAGTTCCTTTTCGACTAAGAAGCCGGCCACTGCTTCCTCGACATAGTCGGTCACACCGACATTCGAGGCATGCGCCCGGTGGGCGGTCCCGAAGGCGTCATCGACAAATACGTCGGCAAAGGCAGCGAATTTCTTAGCCAAGGCCGGATCGTTCTTTTCTTCCCCTTCATCATAGCGGGTATTTTCGAGCAGCATCACCTGCCCCGGCTTCATGTCCTCCCAGGCCTGCATCACCTCGTCATCGACGATCGAGGCCTTGGGGAAGAACAGCACCTCCTGGCCCAGCTTCTCCGACAGGACCTCGGCCACCGGTGCCAATGAGAACTCGGGATCACCGGCTTGTTTAGGCCGCCCCAGGTGGGAGGCCAGGACCGTCTTGGCCCCGGCTTCGACCAGGTATTCGATGGTTGGCAGGGCGCCGTCGATCCGGGTGACATCGGTTACTTTGCCCTGATCGATCGGGACATTGAAGTCGACTCGGACCAAGACATTTTTGGCTGCGACTACGGCGTCGCGCAGTGATTTTTTCTTAAGCATCGTTTCCTCCAAAAAAACCCGAACCAGCGGTTCGGGCGATGAGCATTGTTCTACAGACCTTTTTCGATCATGTATTCGGCCAAGTCGACCACCCGCTCCGAGTAGCCCCACTCATTGTCGTACCAGGCGATGACCTTTAAGACATTGCCATCGATGACATCGGTCGAGAGCGCGTCAACGGTACCGGAGTGCTTGTCGCCGATATAGTCGGTCGATACCAGCGGCTCATCCGAATAGCCCAGGATGCCTTTGAGTTTGCCCTCCGAGGCTTCCTTCAAGGCGGCATTGACTTCTTCGACCGTCACGTCTTGATTCATATTGGCGACCAGGTCGACGATCGACACGGTCGGGACCGGAACGCGGATGCTGATACCGGTGAACTTGCCTTCGAGCTGCGGCAAGACTTTAGCCACGGCCTGAGCGGCGCCGGTGGTCGTCGGGATCAGATTCAGGGCAGCCGCCCGGGCCCGACGGGGATCCTTATGCTTGGCATCGACCAGCTTTTGGTCATTCGTATAGGCATGGATGGTGGTCATGATACCGTTTTTGATACCAAATTTCTCATCCAGCACGCCGGCGATTGGTGCCAGGCAGTTGGTGGTGCAAGAAGCATTCGATACCATATAGTGTTTTTCCGGATCATATTCGGCTTGGTTTAAACCCATAACGACTGTCAGATCATCGCCCTTCACCGGTGCGGTGATCAGGATGCGCTTGGCACCGCGATCAAGCTGCTTTTGCAGAAGCTCACGTGTTCTAAAGGCACCGGTCGAGTCGATAACAAAGTCGATCTTATGCTCTTCCCAGGGCAGCTTGTCCGGATCACGTTCGTTCATGATGATGACCGGATGACCATTGATGACCAGCTTGTCACCATCGATCTTGACTTCACCGTTGAAGCGGCCATAGACTGAGTCATACGCCATGGCGCGATAGGCGATCTCAACGCTGTCACTGCCGTTGATCAAAACGATTTCAAAGTTGGGGTTTTCCCGGGCAGCCCAGATGCGGATGACGTCTTGTCCAATCCGACCAAATCCATTAATTGCTACTCTTACCATTATTTCTTCCTCCTAGAAGTGTTGACATTT
>DUPT01000065.1 GCA_012838225.1 Tissierellia bacterium | reverse complement strand
TGATTGCGATAAGCGAGAGTTTGATGGTCTCAAAGATGCCCTCTTCAATGACTTCCCAGGGGGTCTTTAGAACGAATACACCGATCAGTGTAGCAAACATCGCCGAAATGAAGATCGGGATATGTACATCGATCTCATAGACGACGACACTGACATAGAGTAGTGCGATCAAAAAGATGATTGGGATCAAAGAAATGAGTGGTGAGACTTTCCGTTGTTCCATAATTCCTCCATTACTCTGCGAGAGAGTTGATTTGACATAAGCATACCATTGAAAAACTATTTTTTCTACTTAAAAGTGACATTTTATCAATAAAAATTTTGAGTTTCTTCCTATATTAAATGCCCTCGGGATAGTGAATATCAATAGTTCATAGCCATTGAATGAATAAAAATTCAAATAAAAAAAAACCGGTTTGACCGGTTTTATTGAAGATCCTGCCAAGAAATATTTCGGATATCCTCGAGATCACTGATGGCACTCATCAGCTCATTGCGATTGATCGTGTGATCACTTCGCAGATAGTAGGTCACGATCCGCTCCGATCCGTCTGGCATCTCAATGCCCATATCGGCGACATCGATTCCTTCTTCCTCCAAAAACTTAGCGATCTGCTTGAGGGCTTTGGGGGTCTTGGTATGGACATAGAGCACCAATTGTTGTTTGGTAAACAGCTTGTCCTGGACCAAGGCCAGCAGCGCCAGTGTAATCACGACCAGGGCGGTCATAAAGATGGCCCCGAAATAGTAGCCGACACCGATGGCCAGACCGATCCCGCCGCAGACCCACAGGGAAGCAGCCGTTGTCAGACCGTGGATACTTCCGCCGGTGCGAAGGATCGCTCCACCGCATAAAAAACCGATGCCGCTGACGACCTGAGCCGCCAGTCGGGCGGGATCGCCCGGTGGCTGACTGGTGAAGCCGTCGACCGATATCAGCATGATCAGGGCCGCTCCCATCGTCAGTAGCATATGGGTCCGAATGCCGGCGTCATGGCCCTTTCGTTCTCTCTCAAAACCAATGATACCTCCGGCCAGCGCAGCGATGCCCAGTCGGGTGATGATTTCCCAGTATTGTACCATGGTGGCCTCCTCTCTGATTCTTTCTTACCCCGAAATCCGGTCGGAGCGACTGAGAATTCAGCCGGGAGGAGTTTCCGGTGGTTGTCCTTAGACGGTGGCGTATCCGTCTTCGATCGGTCGGCTCGGTAGTCGTTTCTGCACTAAAAAAGCTGTCTGATATATGTTAGAATGAACACAGGAAAACGGTTCGATATAGAAGGAGCAGACATGAGTATTGATAACAAAAGTATTGAAACGATTCGCTTTTTATCGGTCGATGCCGTCAATAAAGCGAACTCGGGTCATCCCGGGCTACCCATGGGGGCAGCGACCATGGCGTATGTCCTGTTTAAAGAACATATGCGATTTAATCCGGCCGATCCTAACTGGCTCGATCGCGACCGGTTTATTCTTTCGGCCGGGCATGGCAGTATGTTACAGTACAGCCTGCTCCATCTGTTCGGCTATGATCTGAGCCTGGATGAGATCAAAAACTTCCGTCAGCTCGGCTCCAAGACGCCGGGCCATCCCGAGTATGGCTATACACCGGGGGTGGAGATGACCACCGGACCTTTAGGCCAGGGGATCGCCGCCTCGGTCGGTTTTGCCATGGCGGAGGCCAGACTGGCGGCTGAGCTCAATACCGAAGACCATCAGTTGATCGATCACTATACCTATGTCCTCGTCGGTGATGGGGATCTGATGGAGGGCGTCAGCTATGAGGCCTGCGCTCTGGCCGGTCATCTGAAGCTCAACAAGCTGATCGTCTTATTCGACTCCAATGAGATCACGATCGATGGCCGGACGGATCTGGCCCGAAGTGAGGATATCCAGCAGCGCTTCCAGTCGATCGACTGGCATACCATCTATGTCGAAGACGGCAATGACTATCAGGCGATCGATCAGGCCATCACTGAGGCCAAGGCCAGCGATAAGCCCACCTTGATCGAACTGAAGACTATTATCGGTTACGGTTCAATCAATAAAGCCGATCAGTCGTCTGCTCATGGGGCGCCGCTGGGGACAGAGGAGGCTCGCTTGACCAAGCAGGCCTTTGATTGGGATCCGGAGCGTGAGTTCTATATTCCCGAGGATGTGGCCGATCACTACGCCGCTATCGTCAAACAGAAGCAGGCCGACTATGATGACTGGATGAAACGGTTTGAAGCGCTGGATAATAAGGCGTCGATCCTTGAACGGATGAAGGCCGAGCCAAAGGATGGCCTGCTGGAGGCATTGCTGTCTGTTCCCTCGGAAGACAAGGCCACCCGGGCGCACGGTCAGACGATGATGAACACCCTTTATCCCTATGCACCGTATATCTTTGGCGGCAGTGCCGATCTGGCCGGCAGCAATCTCACCACGATAAAAGACGTCGATTTCTTCTCGTCGGACAACCGCGCCGGGGCCAATGTTCACTTCGGGATCCGTGAGTTTGCCATGGCTTGTATCGTTAACGGCATGACCCTGCACGGCGGCTTTCGCGGCCATGGAGCGACTTTCTTAAGCTTTGCCGACTATATGAAGCCGGCCATTCGCTTGGCGGCCATCATGAAGGTGCCGAGTGTCTTTATCTTCACCCATGATTCGATCGGTGTCGGGGAGGACGGTCCGACCCATCAACCGATCGAACAGGCCTTGATGCTGCGGAGCATCCCGGGCCTGCACGTCTATCGTCCGGCCGATAGCGGCGAGACCGCGCTGGCCTTCTATCAGGCCTTTAGCGGTGATAAGCCGGCCAGTATTTTGTTGACCAGACAAAAGCTGCCGGAGTTGAGCCTCGATATGTCCGAGGGGCTACGCGGCGGCTATATCGCCTATGAGACCGGTGATGGACCGGAGCTGATCATCATGGCCTCGGGCTCTGAATTATATCTGGCCAAAGAAGCCGCCAAGGCGCTCGAGGGTGAAGTGGCGATCCGAGTGGTCTCGATGCTGTCGATGGAGGTATTTCAGGAACAATCAGAGGACTATAAATGCCAGGTCCTGCCGCCGGATATCCGGAAGCGGTTTGCCATCGAAGCGGCCAGCCGATTGAGCTGGGATCGCTATCTCGGGCTCGATGGAGAGAGCCTGACGATGGATCGCTACGGAGAATCGGCGCCGGGCCAGGTATTGTTCGATCACTTCGGCTTTACGACTGAAAATGTAGTTCAACGTATCAGGAGGTACATGAATAAATGAGCAAGGTAAAATTTACTGAGACGATTCTGCGCGATGCCCACCAGTCGCTGGTGGCGACCCGAATGAGCACCTCGCAGATGCAGCCGGCGCTTGAGCTGCTCGATCAGGTGGGCTATCACGCCCTCGAGATGTGGGGCGGTGCCACGTTTGACTCGAGTCTTCGTTTCCTGAAGGAGGATCCCTGGGAGCGGCTACGCATCATCCGTAAGCATGTGAAGAACACCAAGCTTCAGATGCTGCTTCGCGGGCAGAACATCCTGGGCTATAAGCACTATCCCGATGATGTGTTGGATGAGTTTATCTTCCGTAGTGTCGATAATGGGATCGATATCATCCGGACCTTCGATGCGCTGAATGATTTTCGAAATATCGAGCGGTCGATCCAAAAGACCAAGGAAGCCGGTGCGCATGCCCAAGGGGCTCTCTGCTATACGACCTCACCCGTGCATACGACGGAGAAATTTGTCGAGATGGCCAAGGAGCTTGAGCAGATGGGGTCGGACTCGATCTGTATCAAGGATATGAGCGGACTGCTTCTGCCGCTGGCCGGCGCCGAGCTTGTCCGAGCCATCAAGGCCGAGGTCGATCTGCCGATCGAGCTTCACTCGCATATGAGCAATGGACTGGCCGATATGATGTATCTTAAAGGCATTGAAGAGGGAGCCGGTATCGTCGATACCGCCCTGATGGCGTTTGCCAACGGGACCTCGCAGCCGCCGACCGAGGCCCTGGCGATGACGCTGAAGGATTCGGTCTATGATCCCGAGCTCGATATGGACGTGTTGATGCAGCTGGCGGATTATTTCAATCAGATCAGAGATAAGTTCTTAAAGGATGGCACGCTCAATCCCAAGGTCTATACCATGGATATCAAGGCGCTCTATTATCAGGTGCCGGGCGGGATGTACTCCAACCTGGTGTCTCAGATGACGCTGACCAATCAATTGGAGCTGTTGCCGCAGGTCCTGGCTGAGATCCCGAAGGTCCGCGAGGAGCTGGGCTATCCGCCGCTGGTGACGCCGACCTCACAGATCGTTGGGGCTCAGGCGGTGACCAATGTCGTCAGTGGCGGCCGCTATACCATGATCCCGCGAGAGATCCGTGAATACGTCCGGGGGATGTATGGTCGTCCGCCGGCAGAGATCTCCCAGGAGATCAAGGATCTGATCCTAAAGGGCAAAGAGCCGATCACCGATCGGCCGGCCGAACACCTTGAGCCGCAGCTTGAGAAGATCCGGGCGGAGCTGGGTGATCTGGTGAAGCAGCCCGAGGATGTCCTTAGCTACGCACTGTTTCCGAATGTGGCGATGGATTACTTCAAACACCGGGATTCCCAGTGAATATCGGGGTCGATCTGTGCCATATCCCCCGGGTAGCGCGCTTGATCGAGCGCCGTCCGAGCTTTCTGAGCCGCTTTTTTACCGATCAGGAGCAGGCCTGTTTTCAGGGAGCTCAGACGGTGGCAGCCCATTTTGCCCTCAAGGAGGCCTTTGCCAAGGCCTTGGGGACCGGGGTCGTCGGATTCGACTTGATCGAAGTCGAGGTGCTGCGCCGAGACAGCGGAGCACCCTACATTCTCGTTCATGGCCGGGCCAAGGCCCGGCTGAACGAGCAAGGCTATGAGGACATTCTGTGCTCGATGTCGCATGAGAAGGATTATGCGATCGGAATGGTGGTGCTAAAATGAGAGCAACGCGTGCTGTTATTGACCTGAACAAGCTGGCTCATAACATAAAGCTGCTGAGCCAAAAAGCCGAAGGCCGGGAGGTGATGTGTATCATCAAAGCCGATGCCTACGGTCATGGGGCGATCCCCGTACTACATAGTCTGGTGGACCAGGGTTATCATTATTTCGGAGTGGCGACGCTCGAAGAAGCCATTGAATTAAGACAGGCCAATGATGAGATCTCGATCCTCATCCTGGGCGGTATCTCGGTCGATGATATCCCGGAGGCCTATCGCCACCGGATCCACGTAGCCATCCACAATCTGGCCGGTCTTGAGGTCATGGAGAAGCATGGTCTGGAAGGCTTGTGCCACTTGAAGATCGATACCGGGATGCACCGGGTGGGCTTCTTGCCGGAGGATCTGCCGGCCTTGGCCGAGCGGTTGGTCCGGATCAAACCGGTCGGGATCTTTACTCATATGGCCCGGGCGGATGAGACCGATAAGACGGCTGCCCTAAAGCAGGTCACGGCGTTTCGTCAGGCCGTGGCGGTTTTGGAAGCGGCCGGGGCTCAGTTTGATTTGATCCACTATGCCAACTCGGCCGGGATCCTGGAGATGGATCTGAGCTTTTCGACATTGGTTCGAGCCGGCATCGCCATGTATGGCTTAGCCCCCTCGGGGGAAGTGGGCGATGAGAGGCTCCAGCCTGTCATGCAGCTTCTAAGTGCAGTCAGTGATGTGCGTCAGATCGATGTCGATGAGGGCGTCAGCTACTCGCATAAGTTTATTGCTGAGCGACCGACCAAGGTGGCAACCCTGCCGATCGGCTATGCCGACGGCTATAAGCGAAATATGTCGATGAAGGTCAGTGCCTGGATCAATGGTGAGATGTGGCCGCAGATCGGGCGGATCACGATGGATCAGACGATGATCGATGTCACGGGAATGGACGTCAAGGTCGGTGATGAGGTCGAGCTGATGGGAGAACATATCACAGCTGATGATCTGGCCAAAGCGGCCGATACGATCAATTATGAGATCGTGACCAATATCGGCAAGCGGGTCCGGCGAGAGTATATCGAGAGGAGGAGCGATGGAATTTAGGGTCAAGCGAGGCGATATCTATCTGGCCGATCTCGATCCGGCCCGGGGCTCGGAGCAGCGCGGTACACGACCCGTGCTGGTCCTGCAGAACAATACCGGCAATAAATTCTCGCCCACGATCATTATTGCCCCGATCACCGGCTCACGCTCAAAGAATCGATTGCCCACTCATGTCATGATCGATCAGGAGATCTCAGGCCTGGAGAAGGACTCACTGGTGCTTCTCGAGCAGCTTCGAGCGATCGATAAGGAGCGACTGATCACAAAGCTCGGTGAACTAAACCGGGTGCAGATCATGGATGTCGAGGTAGCTACCCTGATCAGTCTGGGGCTGGATAAAAGAGAAGAGATCTGATAGCAAAAAAAGTAAAACAACCTACATTACCTGTTTTTTGAAATGTAGGTTGTTTTTTTGTCTGTCGTCCAATTTGTTTTATAGCAACCTCCTGGTTTGTAGCATCCGGAGGAGTATCAGTCCGGATTTGACAAACGTGGTATAATGAACGATGTAACGCAAGCCGGGATGAAATTTCAACCCGGCTTGAAAAAATGTTACGAATAGGGGGAATAAGCGACTATTTTGTAGATTGCTTGATTTCAAGGCTTTGAAGGGGTTCGGTTGTTGATTCAACATATCATCCCTTGCCTTCAACCAATAAAAACATTGAGTCGGGCGATATTAGTGTATATAATTTTGTCACGTTTCCCGTGTAGGAGAGCTGAATGGTTTCACTTAAAAACATTACCATGAGGTACCCGACCGGCAATGTCGCTCTTAAAGACGTCAGCCTCGATATCAAAAAAGGCGAGTTCGTCTTCCTGATCGGACCGAGCGGAGCCGGCAAGAGCACCTTAATTCGACTGTTGACCAAAGAGATCAACCCGACAGCGGGCGTTCTCACGGTTAACGGGAAGAATTTAACAAAACTGCATAAACGAAGGATCCCCAAATATCGACGTCAGATCGGTATCGTCTTTCAAGATTATAAATTGCTCGAAAAACTGAATGCCTACGATAATATTGCCTTTGCCCTCGATGTGCTGGGCAAAAAAGGTCGTTATATCAGACGCCACGTTCCGCTGTTGTTAAACCTGGTCGGCCTGGCCGGCAAGGGCAAGCAGATGCCGCTCCAGCTTTCGGGTGGTGAGCAGCAACGCGTCTCGATCGCCCGGGCGGTGGCGGGAAATCCCGACATCCTGATCTGTGATGAGCCGACAGGTAATCTGGACCCCGAAACAAGCTGGGGCCTGATGGATCTGTTGGAGAAGCTAAACACCTATGGTACGACGATCATCATGGCGACTCACTCGCGCGATATCGTCGATGTCATGAAAAAGCGCGTCATAGAATTGGAAGATGGCGTCGTCATTCGTGATGAAGTGCATGGAGGTTACCGATGAGACGTTCTCGTTTTGTGACCGCCCTGCGCAATATCTTTCGCAATGCGCTGATGAGCTTTGCCTCGATCGTGTCGGTGGCCTTTACCCTGATCATGCTCGGGATGGTATTGCTTCTATTAATAAATGCCGAATACGCCACCGAAAAAGTCGGTGAGCGATTCGACACCATGCGCTATCTCATTCCCGAGACGGCCAATGAGGCTGAAATCGCTCGACTCGAAGACGAGATCAAAGCGATCGATAATGTGACCAATGTCGTATTGGTGCCTAAAGAAGAAGCCTGGGCTCAGACCATGGAGGATTTCGGGGAGGATGCCTCGGCCTTTGAGGGGATGGATAATCCCCTGCCCAATGTGTTTGAGATCCAGATCGCAGATATCGAACGGGCCGATGCGACACTTGAGGCAATAGAAAATATTGACCAGGATGACAACGTGAGGTATGATAGGGATGTAGCCGATATCATTACCAATTTCGCGCGTGTCATTCGGATAGCCGGAACGGTGTTGGTCGGTGCTTTGCTATTTATTACAATACTAAGTATCGTCAATACGATCCGAGTGGGAATTTCCTCCCGCCAGACGGAAATCACTATCATGCGTTATGTCGGCGCAACCAGGCAGTATATTCGCGGCCCATTCCTGATTGAGGGCGCAATTCTCGGACTTGTCGGAGCAGGCTTAAGTGCCGTCACACTCTACTACAGCTATCATGAGGTTCAACTCTTGGTGCAGAGATATCTCTCCCGGATGTCGAACGAGATCATGATCACGGATCAGCGTTTGCTATGGCAGATCATGGTCCTCAATCTGATAATAGGTGTTTGTGTCGGTTTTCTAGGCAGCCTGTACTCTATGAGAAAGCACCTCAAAGTATAAAGGAGCTAATGTGAAAAAAATTGGAAGCTTGTTCTTGGTCCTGGCACTACTATTGACAGCCATGGTTCCATCATTTGCCACCATCGAAGAACAGGAACAGCGACTCGAGGATCTCGAGAATCAAAGACAATTGAAACAGGAAGACATCGATGCGACATCGAGCGAGATATCTTTAACGCAGGCTTCGATCGAAGAAGTCATTGCCGAGAAGAATCGACTGGAAGAACAGATCAAGCAAACCGATCTGGATATCATCGAAAAACAAGAAGACATCGCCAAGGTCCAAGCCGAGCTCAAGGAAGCCCGGGCCGAGGTTTTGGCTCAACAAGAGGATTTTGGTGGCCGACTGCGCGTCATGTATCTCAATAAGGATAGTGAGAGTTTCCTGTCACTGCTCCTTAAGAGCCGCAGTATCGAAGATTTCTTGACCAAGATCGATTTCATGAAATCGATTGCCGACGAAGACCAACGGGTTCTTGACGATCTGAAAGAAAAACAGGTATCGATCGAGAAGTTGGAGAAAGTCGAACAGGAAAATCTGGCTGACCTACATATCATGCAGGAGAGCCTGGAGAAGGATAAAGCTTCTTTAGTCGCCGTCGAGCAAGCGTTGGAAGCTCGCCGAGCGGAACTGGAAGCAAAACGGGCTCAGCTCGAAGAAGAAGCCAATGCACTGTTGGCTGAATCGGAAAGTGTACGTAACTCGATCGAGGATTTGAAGGCGGAAGCCATTCGGATCGCACTCGAGCGAGAGAACGCCCGGATCGCCGCTGAAGAAGCCGCCCGGATCGCCGCTGAAGAAGCCGCCCGGATCGCGGCTGAACAAGAAGCAGCGGCTGACGTTCCGGACGAATATTATCCCGAACCGGAAATCCCGGATGTCAACCGGGGAGACCTGGTCATTCCGTCCTCCGGATTCGTTTGGCCGGCGCCCGGTGTCTATCTCATCACCTCACCTTTCGGTTGGCGGGCCGACCCGTTCTATGGTCACACGCTGTTCCACAACGGGACCGATATCGCCGGACCGACCGGTTCACCGATCGTAGCGGCTGCCAGTGGGATCGTCGTATTCTCCGGTTGGGGAAACAGCTATGGTAACTATGTGGTCATCTCTCACCCCAATGGCTATGAGACACTGTATGCTCATGGCTCGGGTAATACCGTATCGGCGGGTGATATCGTCAATGCCGGTGATCTGATCCAGTATATGGGTTCGACCGGCTACAGTACTGGCCCCCACCTTCACTTTGAAGTGATCTCGGGCGGACAAAACATCGACCCGATGAGCGTTGTTGCCCCGTAGGGTACAAACAATCAAATAAGAGAAGGAACTCCGGTTCCTTCTTTTTGCTTGAAGAATGCCATCGCCGGCTTAACTTTAGGGTATAATTAGCCTAATCGCTTGATGATCGATCGAGCAAAAGTCTAACCATAGACTTCTAGAAGGAGACAACATGCAACTGTCTAAACGAACCGGTTTAATTCTGCTGCTTATTGTATTAGCGCTGGGGCTCGCGTCTTGTCAGGCGATCGCCTCGGGCGATAGTGTAGTGATATCCCAAGGAGAATATGCTGAGCTGAGGGCATTGGAGGATCGTTTCTCCAAGCTGCTCGAGCTGGAAGCACAGATCAAGCACAATTATTATGAAGATACCTCTGAGGTCGATTTTGATACGGCGATCCTTAAAGGATTGTTCTCAGCCCTCAATGATCCCTATTCGACCTATTTTACACCGCCCGAATATGCCGAGTTCAATCAGGAGCTCTCGGGTGAATACGTCGGCATCGGCACCTATATCAATCAGCGAGAAGACGGTCTGATCGAAGTCGTTGCCCCGATCAAGGGCTCCCCGGCCGATGCGGCCGGCATCATGCCCGGAGACATCATCTGGAAGGTCGATGAGACCGAGGTCCAGACGCTCGAGTTGACGCAGGCGTCCGATATGATGCGCGGCGAAGAAGGGACTCCGGTCAAGGTGTTTATTCGGCGCGATAATGAAAACCTCGAGTTCGAACTGATCCGAGCCAAGATCTTGGTTCCCAGTATCGAATCGGAGGTCCGAGAGGGCGGTGTCGGTTATATCAAAATCAATAGCTTTGAAGCCAATACCTCGGCTGATTTTATGTCGGCCTTGGCCGATCTCGAAGCCCAAAATATCGAATCGCTCATCATCGATCTGCGAAATAATGGTGGCGGCTATCTGTCGAGTGTCGTTGAGATCGCCGACCGGATCCTGGGAAAGACGGTCATTGTAACGACCGTTGCGCCCAGCGGTGCCCCGACCGATTATTCGTCGGACGAGATGACAAGGATCGATCTGCCGCTGGTCGTACTGGTAAACCGCGGCTCAGCCTCGGCCTCAGAGATCCTGGCCGGTGCGGTCCAGGATACCCAGAGCGGTGTCATCATCGGCGAGACGACCTTTGGTAAGGGGATCGTTCAATCGACCTTCGATCTAAAAGACGGCTCCGGTTTTCGTCTGACGACCTCCTACTACCTGACGCCCAATGGCAACAATATCCATAAGCTGGGCATCACACCCGATATCACCCACGAGGATCTGGCCGAGGCCGGCTATGAGATCGATGAGATGTATCGGATCGGTGAGGAGGGCGATCGCATCCTCGACTATGCCATCGACTACCTGAGAGATCAGCTCCAATAAGCGTTCAGCCCACCATGCGGTGGGCTTTCCTCTTGGCGATAAAAGCCTCATGGTCGGTCTGTGGTATAATAGGCCTATGATTTTTAGAGGCTGGTTATGAGTAGAAAAAGCTTGATCTTGTTGTTTGTCATCAGTGTCGTGGGGGCACTTTTCATACAGTGGAGCGATTCCCCGGGGCTTATCCCCGGCGATAGAGTGAGCCTGAGTAAGGCGGAATACTATCAGCTGGTGGGGACGCAACAGCGCTATCAAAAGCTGATGGACCTGGAGCATGAGATCCGGGAAAAATACTATATCGATCCGGCCGAGATCGATTTCGATACTGCGATCTATAAAGGGCTCTTCAGCTCACTCGATCGCTATTCGACCTACTATACCCCCCAGGAGTATGACGACTATACCAGTGGTCTTTCGGGAGAGTTTGTCGGCATTGGCGCAACGGTCGAGGCATTTGAGGATGTCGTTCGGGTGGTCGAGCCGTTTCGAAACGGTCCGGCCGAACGGGCCGGTCTGTTGCCGGAGGATATCATTTGGCAGGTGGATGAGACGCCGCTAAGCGGTCTGTCGCTCGATGAGAGCGTCGAATTGATCCGCGGTCAAGCCGGCACGGCGGTCGTGCTCCATGTCCGTCGCGGCAGTGAAAATCTCGAGCTTCGAGTGATCCGGGCCAAGGTGACCAATCCCAGTGTGGTATGGGAGAAGCGAAACGACATCGGCTATATCCGGATCTCTCATTTTGAATCACCGACTGCTCAGCAGTTTCGGGAGGCGCTAAAGGCATTGCGTCAAGATAATATCCGGGGTCTGGTACTGGATCTTCGCTCCAATCCCGGAGGCTATCTTCACGTGGTGGTCGATATTGCCGAGCAGATCTTGGGTCGGACCACCATCGTGACCGAGGTGTCTCGGACCGAAGAAGAAAAGGTCTATGCCAGCCGCGGTGGCAGTGCGCTCGATATCCCCTATGTCGTGCTGGTCGATCATTCCTCCGCCTCGGCTTCGGAGATTCTGGCGGCGGCTGTTCAGGATACCGACTCGGCTCAGATCATTGGGGACACCACGACCGGTAAGGGCGTCGTTCAGACGTCGTATCGTTTGCAAGACGGCTCCGGTTTTAAGATCACGACCGCGCGCTACCTGACGCCATCCGGCAGAGACCTTCACGGCGTCGGAGTCGTACCCGACATCGATCTGGCGGCGATCACGCAAGCCGGCTATGATCAACCGGAGGTGCTTCGCTTTGGGGCTGAGGATGACGGTGTGCTTCATTTTGCGATCGATTTTCTCGAAGCGGCCCTAGCTCTCAGATGATAAAAAAGGACTTCCGCGAAGTCCTTTTCACATGGTTTTAACCGGTAGTATGCTATAATAGACTCAAACAAATGTTCGGAGGTCAGATGCAGTTCAAGGTCCATTCTCCGTTTGAGCCGACGGGCGATCAGCCCGAAGCCATCAAGGCATTGGCCGATGGCATCAGACGGGGCGATAAATATCAGACGCTGCTCGGTGTGACCGGGAGCGGTAAAACGTATACCATGGCCAAGGTGGTCGAGCAGGTGCAAAAGCCGACGCTCGTCTTGGCGCATAATAAGACCCTGGCGGCACAATTGGCCGCCGAGTTCAAGGAGTTCTTCCCCGAGAATGCGGTCGAATTCTTTGTCAGCTACTATGACTACTATCAGCCTGAGGCGTATGTACCGGGACTGGATCTATATATTGAAAAAGACTCGGCCATCAATGATGAGATCGACAAACTGCGCCACTCGGCGACGGCTGCGCTTCAGGAGCGAAACGATGTCATTATCGTGGCCTCGGTATCGTGTATCTATGGTCTCGGGTCCCCCGTCGACTATAAGAGCATGGTGCTCTCTCTTCGTCCCGGGATGAATAAGGGGCAGCAGTGGATCCTGACGCGACTGGTCGATATGCAGTACAAGCGAAACGATATCGATTTTAAGCGCGGGACCTTTCGAGTAAGAGGCGATGTCATTGAGATCATACCGGCCAATAAAGAAGAAAATGCCTACCGGGTGGAGCTCTTTGGCGATGAGATCGATCGGATCGGTGAGATCAATGTCCTCACCGGTGAGTGGATCGGCACCCGTGATCACGTGGCCATCTTTCCCGCCTCGCACTTTGTGACCGACAAAGCCAATATCGAACGCTCGCTGGTCGATATCGAGGAAGAATTGATCGAACGGATCAAATACTTTAAGGACAACAACAAGCTGCTCGAGGCCCAGAGGATCGAAGAGCGGACCCGCTATGACATGGAGATGATGCGTGAGATGGGCTTTTGTAGCGGGATCGAGAACTACTCCCGGATCCTGTTGAATCGTCCGCCGGGATCACGTCCCTTTACCTTGATGGATTATTTTCCCAATGACTGGCTGCTGATGGTCGATGAATCGCATGTATCACTGCCCCAGGTCCGGGGGATGTATTTCGGGGATAAATCGCGCAAGGAAAACCTGGTCGAGTATGGCTTTCGCCTGCCGTCGGCGCTGGATAACCGGCCGCTCAAATACGATGAGTTCCACGGCCTGATCGATCAGGCGGTGTTTGTGTCCGCCACCCCGGGCGACTATGAAAAGGATAAGTCGACCCAGGTGGTCGAGCAGATCATTCGTCCGACGGGACTGCTCGATCCCAAGGTCGAGATCCGACCGATCCATGCTCAGATGGACGATCTGCATCATGAGATCGTTACCCGGGCTGAGCGGGGTGAGCGGGTGCTTGTCACGACGCTGACCAAGCGGATGGCCGAGGATCTGACCGACTATTTAAAAGAGCTCCAGGTGAAGGTCACCTATATGCACTCCGATATCGATACCCTGGAGCGGATGCGGATCATTCGTGATCTGCGCATCGGGGTGTATGATGTCTTGGTCGGGATCAACCTCCTAAGAGAAGGACTCGACCTGCCTGAGGTGTCGCTGGTGGCCATCATCGATGCCGATAAGGAGGGCTTCCTGCGCTCCGAAACGTCCTTGGTCCAGACCATCGGGCGGGCCGCTCGTCACGTTGAGGGCTCGGTCATCATGTACGCTGATCAGATCACCGGCAGCATGCAGCGGGCGATCGATGAGACCAATCGCCGACGTGATATCCAGGAGCAATACAATATCGAGCATGATATCATCCCGCGTTCGGTCCAAAAGAAGGTCCGATCGGTCATCGAAGCCACCAAGAAGGGCGATGCCCCGCTGACCTTCAAGCAGCGGATGAATAAAGCCGAGACCGAGGAGCGGATCAACGATCTGGAGGTGGCGATGTTTAAAGCCGCCAATGATCTCGATTATGAAAAAGCCATCGAGTATCGCAATGCGATCGAAGAATTGAAGAAACGACTGAAATAAATACGGAGAATCCATGCACAACCAAATCATTGTCAGAGGTGCCAAAGAGCACAATCTAAAAGATGTCGATATCGAGCTGCCGCGCGATCAATTGATCGTTTTGACGGGCCTGAGCGGCTCCGGTAAGAGCTCATTGGCATTTGATACCATCTATGCCGAGGGGCAAAGGCGCTATGTCGAGAGCCTCTCAGCCTATGCTAGGCAGTTCCTGGGGCAGATGGAAAAGCCGATGGTCGAATCGATCGAGGGCCTATCACCGGCCATCAGCATCGATCAAAAATCGACCTCGAAAAACCCTCGGTCCACCGTCGGCACCGTCACTGAGATCTATGACTACCTGAGGCTGCTTTATGCCCGGGTCGGGACACCGCACTGCCCCGAATGCGGTCGTGAGATCTCACCGATGAGTGTCGATGAGGTGGTCGATAAGATCATGAGCTATAGTGAAGGTGAGCGACTCTATGTCATGGCACCGGTCGTCCGGGGTCAAAAGGGGACTCATGCCAAGGTGTTTGACGCCTTAAGAAAAGACGGCTTCTCCCGAGTCCAGGTGAACGGAGAGGTCTATATCCTGGGAGAAGACACCATCAACCTCGATAAAAACAAAAAGCATTCAATCGATGTTATCGTCGATCGCTTGGTCATAAAAGATGATATCCGTCGCCGACTGTCCGACTCGGTCGAGACGGCGCTTCGGCTCGAGGAAAATATCCTCAAGGTCCAGATCCTGGGCCGCGAGGAGCATATCTTCAACATGTCCTTTAGCTGTCCGGATCATGGCCGAGGGATCGAAGAGATGGAGCCGAGGATGTTCTCCTTCAACGCCCCGTTTGGTGCCTGTGAGGAGTGTAAGGGACTGGGCTTCCTACAAGAGATCGACCCCTACCTGGTCATGCCGGATCGGGAGCTGTCGATCAATCAGGGCGGCATCGCCCCGTTTAAAAACGCCGCCAATGGCGGCTATATGGGGGGCATGATCAAGGGACTGCTGCGAGGCTCCCCCTACAATATGAATACCAAGCTAAAGGATATACCGGAGGACTATATCACCAAGCTGCTCTATGGCGATGCCGGTCGAAAGATCGATGTCGAGTATGAGTCGACCAAGTACGGTCGCCGGGCGATCCGGAGTGAGTATGAGGGCGTGATCAACAATCTAAATCGCCGCTATCATGAGACCTCCAGCTCCTGGATGCGAAGTGAGATCGAACGCTTTATGGCGGAGATCCCGTGCTCGAGCTGTCACGGTAAGAAGCTGAGACCCGAGGTATTGGCCGTCACGGTCGGTGATGTCAATATCCACCAGCTGACGCTGATGGCCGTAAAGGATGTCTATGAGTTTTTCAATCAGCTGAAGCTGCCCAAGCAAAAGGCAGCCGTGGCCGATATGATCGGAAAAGAGATCAAGGCCCGACTGAAGTTTTTGATGGATGTCGGTCTGGACTATCTCACACTGGCTCGTCAGAGTGCTTCGCTCTCGGGGGGTGAGAGTCAGCGCATCCGCTTGGCGACTCAGATCGGGTCGGGCCTGGTGGGCGTACTCTATATCCTGGATGAGCCCTCGATCGGACTCCATCAAAGAGATAATGCCAGGCTCCTGGGGACACTGAGAAATCTGACCGACCTGGGCAATACCCTGCTGGTGGTCGAACACGACGAAGAGACCATCCGATCGGCCGATCATATCGTCGATATCGGACCGGGAGCGGGTGAGCGCGGCGGATATATCGTAGCCCAGGGTGATTTGAGTGATATCCTCAGTGTCAAGGAATCGATCACGGGTCAGTATCTACGAGGTGATAAGCAGATCGAGGTGCCGGCATCAAGACGTCAGCCCAAGGGCAAGATCACCATTAAGGGGGCCCGGGTCAACAACCTAAAGGGCGTCGATGTCGATATTCCGCTGGGGGTCATGAATGTCGTGACCGGTGTATCGGGCTCGGGCAAGAGCTCGCTCATCAATGACGTCTTCTATAAACAGATGTATCGCCATGTCTATAAGAATGTCTCGATCAAGCCGGGCGATCACGACGAGATCATCGGGTGGGATCAGATCAATAAGGTGATCGATATCGATCAATCACCGATCGGCCGGACGCCCAGATCTAACCCCGCCACTTATGTCAAGCTGTTCGATATGATCAGAGATCTGTTTGCCGCCCTCCCCGAATCGAATATCCGGGGCTATAAGAAGGGTCGCTTCAGCTTCAATGTCAAGGGTGGTCGCTGTGAGGCCTGCTCAGGTGATGGCATCAATAAGATCGAGATGCACTTTTTGCCCGATGTCTATGTCAAATGTGAGACGTGTCAGGGCAAACGATATAACCGTGAGACACTGCAGGTGAAGTATAAGGGTAAGAATATCTATGATGTGCTGGAGATGTCGGTCGATGAAGCGCTCGAGTTCTTCTCGGTCCATCAAAACATCGTTCGAAAGCTAAAGACCCTGCACGATGTCGGCCTGGGCTATATAAAGCTGGGCCAACCCTCGACGCAGCTATCCGGTGGGGAAGCTCAACGTGTCAAGCTGGCCTCGGAGCTATCCAAGCGAGACACCGGCGATACCCTCTATATCCTGGATGAGCCGACGACGGGACTGCATATGGCGGATGTCCATATGCTGATCGGGGTGCTCGATCGCTTAGTCCAGGGCGGAAATACCCTAGTCATCATCGAGCACAATCTCGATGTCATCAAATCAGCCGACTATGTCATCGACCTCGGCCCCGAGGGGGGAGATCGCGGCGGTGAGATCGTTGCCACCGGGACACCCGAGGAGGTGGCAAAGGTCAAAGGCAGCTATACCGGACAATACCTCAAGGAGATGTTAAGCAAGAAGGGAGCCAAGCGTGGATAAGGAAAAGATCCTGGCCGGTCGTGAGTTCATGAAGGACTATGCCCGGGCCAAAGTCGATTGGGAACAAACCGATCAAGCCAAAGGCGTCGAAGTACCGCCGACAGAGGTGCGGATGCCCAAGGGCCTGACACGCTATTTTTTGGAGCCGTTTGAGGAACTGGGCGATGTGTTCGAGAATATGGACATTCGACGCGTCATCGAGGAGCGCCGCACTCGACGGAAATATACCGGGGACAAGCTAAGCTTTGGCCAGCTCAGCGGACTGCTCTGGGCCAGTGCCGGCTATCGTCAGCCGGTCAAGAAGAAGCTGCGTCACGTGCCATCGGCCGGTAATCGTCAACCGATCGAGGTCTATGCCATCGTGATGGATTCGGACGACATCCCACCTGGGGTCTATCGCTATGTCCCGAGTCAGCACGCCCTCGATCTGATCAGTGACAATGCCGACGGTCTAAGAGATAGAGCGATCGCCGCCACCAGAGGCCAGGTCTGGGCCGGCACAGCCGGCGTCACCTTTGCCTTTGCCGCTGTCCCGTATCGGACGGAGTGGCGCTATGATTATACGGCCCACCGGGTGATCCTGATGGATGTCGGTCATATGTGTCAAAACCTCTATTTGGCCGCTACCTCGATGGGCTTGGGAGCCTGTGCCATGGCTGCCTATGATCAGGATCTGGCGGATCACTTGATCGGCGTCGATGGAGAAGAGCAGTTCACGGTCTATATGTGTTCGGTCGGTGTGATAGCCGAAGAAGAATAACCCATAGCCTTGCGCTATTCAGTGGAATCAGTACCATTTAAATTTGAAGCGAAATCCCCGTTTTGGGGATTTTGTTTTGTCAGTCGGGTGGGTTGAGAAGTATAATGGAGCAGGAGGCATCAATGAGTCTAAGGCGGGGCTATATCTATGCGCTGATCGCGGCACTGAGCTATTCGATCGTGGCAGTCTTTGGAAAGTTTGCTCTGGGGACAGGTGTTAAGCCGGAGGTAATCACCTTCTATCAGTACCTGTTGACCAGTCTTTTTTTAGGCGGCTTCTTTTTGGTGAGCGATCGAAAGAAGCTGAGGCCAAGCCTTGATCAGCTGTGGCGCTTTGCGGCCATCGGTGTGATCGGTGGGATGCTGTCGAACTTCTTTTATTATCATGCCCTGACGCACTTGTCGGCCGGACTGGCGTCGATGCTGCTATTTAGTGCCCCGTTTCTGATAAACCTGTTCTTTTTGATCAGTGGGTTAAGGCACATCAGACCGATCTTTTTTGTGCCGATCGGTTTGGGACTCTTAGGCAACTTCTTGGCTCTAGACATGCTCGGCGAATCACTTCGGCTATCGAGCCTGGGTATCTTCTTTGGCTTGATGGGGGCTGTCTTTTTTGCCTTCTATTCCATCTTTATGGATCTAAAGCTTAAGGGTCAGGATGCCAATCAGATGAATATGTTTGCCGCCCTCTCAGGCATGCTCGCATCGGGCCTCTACAATCTCGTCACACAGCCTGAGGCGCTGCTCATCCCGGCCGAGAGTATCCTATGGATGATTCTGAACGCTGTGTTTGCCGGCTTGATCCCGGTCTATTTTGTCTATCACTCCCTCCATCTGATCGGATCAGATAAGTTTTCGGTTCTTTCGACGATCGAGCTGCCGCTGACGCTTTCGATGGCCTTTTTGTTCTTGAAGGAGCGACTTAGCCCTCAGCAACTGGCCGGCATGAGTCTGGTGGTAGGATCGATCGTACTGCTTCGGTTGCTTGAGATGAGAGCCAATCGGATAGTTGCTCAGCCGACCTTGCCACC
>DUPT01000064.1 GCA_012838225.1 Tissierellia bacterium | reverse complement strand
TGATTGCGATAAGCGAGAGTTTGATGGTCTCAAAGATGCCCTCTTCAATGACTTCCCAGGGGGTCTTTAGAACGAATACACCGATCAGTGTAGCAAACATCGCCGAAATGAAGATCGGGATATGTACGTCGATCTCATAGATGACGACACTGACATAGAGTATTGCGATCAAAAAGATGATGGGGATCAAAGAAATGAGTGGTGAGACTTTTCTTTCCATTAACAACTCCTTTGATAGATGTTAGATAAGTTCCAATCGACTACATATTACCATTAAATATCGTTTTCTTTAGCACAAAAAATCCAGTAATTGCAAGGCTTTTGACTCGGTGAGCAGTTGCTTCCTATATTAAAAGCCCCGGGAAAAAATTTTTTTAGATTGTTTAAAAAACGGGTGAAAAAAGGGGCGATTTCGTCGGCCGATCGATCGGATGCGCCTTCGTCGGGCGGTGACTCATGCTATAATATGTCTAGTCTTGCCGATCATCGATCGGTCCATGGGAGTTACTCTATGAATTTTGGGATCATCCGCCGAGTCCTCGGCTCACTCTTGATCGTTGAAGCTGTTTTAATGCTGCCGGGCCTGCTGATCGCCCTGTCTCTAAAGGAGGCCAGCGCCTCCGCCATCGCGATCGGGGCGGTGGTGACACTGCTGGCCGGCGGCGGACTCTTGCTCAGTGCCACTCAGACTAAGTCGACGCTGCGCTCGACCGACGGTCTGGCGATCGTCGCTTTGGGTTGGGTGCTGATCTCGATCTTTGGGGCCATCCCGTTTCTATTATCCGGTTTTATCACCAGCCCGGTCGATGCGATCTTTGAGACGGTCTCAGGCTTTACGACGACCGGTGCCACCATCTTGGAGGATGTCGAGATCCTCGATCGAGGCATCATGTTTTGGCGGATCTTTACCCAGTGGATCGGCGGGATGGGGATCCTGGTGTTTTCACTGGCTCTGCTGCCGGCGCTTGGCATCGGCTCGTTCCAAATCTTCAAGGCCGAGACACCGGGTCCGACCGTCAGTAAGATCGCTCCCCGGATGAAAAATACCGCCCGCATCCTCTATCTGAGCTATGTCTCGCTGACGATCACTCAAGTCATCTTGCTAAAGATCGGGGGCCTCAGCCTCTATGATGCGGTGCTTCACGCCTTTTCTACCATGGGCACCGGCGGCTTTAGCATCTATAATGATTCGATGGGCTCGCTCAGTGACTTTGTCCAGGTGACACTGGCCGTTTTTATGGTCTTGGCCAGCCTCAATTTTAGTCTCTACTATCTGCTCTACCAAGGAAAATGGCGTGAGGTCGTTAGAAATCAGGAGGTCCGCTTCTTCTTCAGTGTGATCGGTATGGCGACTCTGCTGTTGACCCTGAACCTGACTTTTCGCTATCATTTCACCTTTCTTCGGGCGCTGCGCGACGGCTTTGTCCAGGTGACGAGCATGATCTCATCGACGGCGATGACGATCCACGATTTTACCGAGTGGCCTCATTTTAGTCAGGTGGTGCTCTTGATCCTGATGTTTATCGGGGGCTGCGCCGGCTCGACCGCCGGGGGCATGAAGGCGGTCAGGGTGTTGGTGGCCGGCAAGCTCGTCAAGCGAGAGTTTTCTAAGATGGCTCATCCCAGAGCCTTCTCGCCGATCAGACTCGATGGCCGGATCATGCCCAATGAAGTGGTGGCCGGTATCACGTCGTTTCTGGCACTCCACTTGATCGTCTTCTTACTCGGGACGCTTCTCATCAGTCTGGAAAACTACGACCTGGTGACGAGCCTCACCTCGGTGGCGGCGACACTCAATAATGTCGGGCCGGGACTGTCGCTACTCGGACCAAAAAACAATTATGCCTTTTTTAATGATTTCTCGAAGATCATCCTAACCCTCCTGATGCTGCTGGGGCGGCTGGAGCTCTATACGGTGCTAGTGCTCTTGGCTCCGAGAAAATGGCTGGATGAAAGTTGAGTCATGCTATAATGAGGCTATGAAGCTATCCTTTATTGCTCTTAACTCACAATATATCCACAGCTGTCTGTCCCTTCAGAGCCTGGCCGAATTGGCCAAGCCCTATGGGCAGGTCAGTCTGCTGGAGGCAAGCGTCAATCAGGAGTATCGCTCGCTGCTGGCCACGATCGAGCCGGCCGATATCTATTTCTTTTCGGCCTATATCTGGAACCGACGAGTGCTGCTCGATCTGTTGGCCGATTTAAGACAGCTCTACCCTCAGGCCAAGCTCTTGGTCGGCGGTCCGGAGGCCCAGGGCGCGCCCGATGATTTTCTTGAGTGGTGTGATGGCGTCTTCTTGGGAGAAGGGGAGACACCGCTGATCGACTATCTCAGCGGCCGGATGCCGCCGAGTCTGCACCGAAAAAATCATCCCGGCATCATCCACCGAGAGGAGTGCTTGGATTTTGCCTATCCGTTTGATTGGGTCGATCCGACTCGGATCGTCTACTATGAGTCGCAGCGGGGCTGTCCCTATCACTGCAGCTATTGTATGAGCGCCGAGGTCGATCGCTTAGTCGATGCACCGCTGGATAAGGTGAAGCGTGATCTGGACCGATTAGTCGATCTGGGGGCTCGCCTGATCAAGCTGACCGATCGGTCGTTTAATGCCAAATCGGAGCGCTGCCTGGCACTGATCAAATACTTTGGCAGCTTTAGCCAAGATGTCACCTTTCATGTCGAGCTTTCGCCCTATGGCCTAAACCGGGATCAGATCGAGGCGATGAGACGGCTGCCAAAGGGCCGGTTGCAGGTGGAGGTGGGCTTTCAGGCCAGCCAAGGCCGGGTCCTTCAAGCCATCGATCGACCGAGCTATTCCAAGCGGGTGCTTGAGCTGTTAGAGGAGCTGATGGCGCTGCCGATGCACCGCCATATCGATCTGATCGCCGGTCTTCCGGGGATGGGGCTGACGGAGGTGGCTGAGACCTTCGACTATCTGTTCTCACTGTCGCCGGATGATCTGCAGGTGGGCTTTCTCAAGGTCCTGCCCGGCTCGCCGCTTGGGAGGCAGGCGAAGAGGCTCGGCCTCATAAGCTCGGCCTCACCGCCGTATGAGATCCTTCAGACACCATCGCTTTCCTTTACGGAGCTAAATCTCATCCGGCGGATCGCACAGCTGGCCGGTTGGTTTCATCCCGGGGATTTTCCGGCGACCTTTGACTACCTAGCGATCACCCGTCCCTTCGATTTCTACCGGCGGCTGATCGATGACGATGAAATAGGCGATAGAAGCCTCGAGGATCGGCTG
>DUPT01000007.1 GCA_012838225.1 Tissierellia bacterium | reverse complement strand
GTACATATCCCGATCTTCATTTCGGCGATGTTTGCTACACTGATCGGTGTATTCGTTCTAAAGACCCCCTGGGAAGTCATTGAAGAGGGCATCTTTGAGACCATCAAACTCTCGCTTATCGCAATCATTATTTTGATGGTCATCGGTATGGTCATCGGCAGCTGGATCCAATCCGGTGTCGTTCCGACCATGATCTACTACGGACTGCAGATCATTTCTCCCAAGATCTTCTTATTGGCCGCACTGATCCTGAGCTCGATCGTGTCGCTGGCGACCGGCTCCTCCTGGACGACGGCCGGTACGGTCGGTATCGCCCTAGTCGGGATCGGTACCAGCCTCGGGATCCCATCGCCCATCATCGGCGGGGCCATCATCTCCGGCGCCTACTTCGGTGATAAGATGTCTCCCCTCTCCGACACCACCAACCTGGCACCGGCGATGTCCGGGGCGACGCTGTTTGAGCATATCCGTCATATGTTCTACACCACGGTGCCGACCTATATCATCGCTGCTATCTTGTTTGTCATCATCGGTCTGCGCTATGGCGCCGGCACGATCGATACCACGATGATCGCGGAGTATAACACCGCTCTGACGGCTCAGTTCCACCTAAGCCCGCTGCTGCTGCTGATCCCGGTCATTACGATCGCTCTGGTCGTGATGAAGGTGCCGGCGATCCCGGGCCTGTTCATCGGGGCGCTCCTAGGCAGCATCGCCGCCATGCTCTTTCAGGGCGTGCCGCTGGGGGATGCCCTAAACGGCCTGCACTACGGCTATGAATCGGCCACCGGCATGGAGGCGGTGGATGAGCTCCTCACCCGAGGCGGCCTCGACTCCATGATGTGGACCATCTCTCTCATCCTTTGCGCCATGATCTTTGGCGGCGTGATGGAGACGACCGGGATGCTGGGCTCTTTGGTCGATGTCATCCTAAAGATCGCCCGAGGCGTCGGCGGACTGGTCACAGCCACCATCGTCACCTGTATCTTTATCAACTTCGTCACGGCCGACCAATACCTCTCGATCGTCATTACCGGTCGGATGTATAAGACAGCCTATGAGGCTCAAAACCTCCATCCGAAAAACCTCTCACGTGCCTTGGAGGACAGCGGTACCTTGACCTCACCGCTCATTCCGTGGAACACCTGCGGGGCGTTCATGATCGAGGCCCTGGCCATCGAGCCGTGGTCGTATGTGCCGTATGCCTTCCTCAACTGGTTGAACCCGATCGTTTCGATCATCTACGGCTTCACCGGCTTCTCGATGGAAAAGCTCGATAAGACCAAAGATACCGCTACCGTTTGATCCACTACTCCAATCAACAGCGCCTCCAGCAACTGGAGGCGTTTTGTTTTGGCTTGATTTGATCTTGTTTTTGACGATCAGCTCTCGTCTATCCAGCGACGAGGCGCTAAGAGGGCAATGACGGTATAGAGCTCGAGCCGGCCCAGCAGCATCATCAGCGTTAAAAAGAGCTTGCTGGCGTCGTTAAAGAACGAATAGTTAAAGCTCGGTCCGAGCAGTGCCAAGCCTGGTCCGACATTGTTCAGGGTGGCGGCTACGGCGGAAATACTTGTGATCAGGTCGTAGTTTTCCAGACTGATAAACAGCACCCCGCCTAAAAAGACCATCAGGTGGAGGCTGAGAAATGACGTGATGCCCGAAACGATTTCATTGGGCAGGATCCGGCCATTGACCTTGATCGGCGAATAGGCTCTGGGATGAGCGATCTTTGAGAATTCTCGTCGCACGAGTTTGGTCGATACCAGCACCCGGATGACCTTCATCCCGCCGGCAGTCGAGCCGGCACAGCCGCCGACAAACATCAATATCAGCAGAAGCATCTGAGAAAAATAGGGCCAGGCGGTATAATCATGATTGGCGATGCCGGTGGTCGAGATGATACTGGTCACCTGGATAAAGGCATCGCGAAAGGCAAGCCAGCTGCCCGAGCCATAGCGGATGATCAGATCGAGCATGATCACGACCGTTGCCCCGGCAATGATCTTTAGGAAAAACCGGGCCTCTTCGTTTTCGAGGATATCCCGGACCTTACGGCGATAGGCCAGATAGTAGAGGCTGAAGTTGAGGCCGGCCAGGACCATGAAGACCCCCAGTGTCATCTGCAAGAAATCATTGAACGAGGCGACCGAGTCATTATACATCCCAAACCCACCGGTCCCCATGGTCGAAAAGGAGTGAACGGTGGCTTCATAGAGCGTCATGCCGCCGAGTTTAAGTAGGATGATCTGGGAGATGGTCAGCGAAAAATAGGTCAGATACAGGATGCGGGCGGTGTTTTTCATCCGCGGAGCGATCTTTCCGGCCACCGGGCCCGGACTCTCGGCTTTAAAGATCTGAAACGAACCGATGCCAAGAGCCGGCAGCAGAGCCAACGAAAAGACCAATATCCCCATCCCGCCGATCCAGTGGGTAAAGATCCGCCAAAACTGGATGCCCTTATCGAGCACCTCGACGTCGGGCAAGATCGTGGCACCGGTGGTAGTAAAGCCCGATACCGTCTCAAAGAAGGCATCGACAAACCGCGGGATAAAGCCGGAGAACATAAACGGCAGGGAACCAAACACCGACACCAGGACCCAGCCCAGGCTGACGATCAACAGCCCATCGAGGGCTCGGACCTGAGTCGAGCAGTGTTTTGACGACAACACCAATAGCCCGCCGGCGACCAGGGTGATGATCAGACTGATGCCCATGGCCTGCCAGCTGGCTTCTCCATAATATAGACCGATCAACAGACCGGGCAGAAACAGCAGCGCCTCAACGAGTAGCAGACTGCCTAATACTCTTCGCACGATCCCATAGTTCATGCACCACACTCCTGTTGGACGGAATAAAGATCTTCTTCATCTGCTCAGCCTGTTCACTCAGCACAAACAAGATGATCTTATCACCGGCCCGAATAATACTTTGACCCTTGGCGATCGATACCACCCCCTCGTGGACGATCGTGCCGACGATGATCCCCTTGTCTAGGTTGAGGTCGGCCAGGCGTTTGCCGATAAAGGGCATGCCCGGTGTGGCGATGATCTCAAGCACCTGGGCATTGCCGCCCAGCATCAGATTGAGGGAGACGACGGTGCCGCCGCGCAGATATTTCAGGATCTGAGAGACTGAAATATTGACCGGATTGATGGCGGCATCGACCGGGAATTTATCGATGATGCGGGCATAGTTTTGGCGTGAGGTTTTGGCGACCGATTTGGGAACATCGTATTGCTTGGCCATGATGGCCATGAGCAGGTTTTGTTCATCCATCCCGGTCACGCCGATGAAGGCGTCATAGCCGGCGATGTCCTCTTCCTCGAGCAGGTTCATATCGGTGCCATCGCCTTGAATGATCAAGGCGTGCTCGACATGCTCGGCCAGGAATTTGATCCGTTCGTAGTCGATCTCGATGATGGTGGTCGCCACCCCGGCATTGATCAGTGCCAGCGCCAGATAGGCACCAACCTTACCGCCGCCCAGGATCATGGCTTTTTTGACCGGCTTTGAGATATTTGACAGCGCGAACTCACTCAGGAACAGCTTGATATCCTGATCCTTTCCCAGGACATAGATGGTATCATCCTCTTGCAGGACGGTTGCTCCGTAGGGAATGATGGTTTCATTCTCACGCTGTATGGCAACGACCAGCAGATCGCGAAAGGCCTTGATATCCATCAGCTGCCGATCGATCAGCTCGGGATGATCTCGCAGGTGGAGATCGAGCATCTTGACCTTGCCCTCGGCAAAATCACCGGTAAAAAAGACCACATCCCGAAGCAGATATTTCGCGATCACCTCCGCTGTCAGCTGATCGGGATTGATGATATAGTCGACCGAGAGACTCTCTTGGAGAAAGTCACGTTGCTTCAAGTATTCCATGTCGCGCATCCGGGCAATGGTCAGCTTACAGCCCAGCTTTTTAGCAAAATAGCACATCATGGCATTGGCTTCATCATTGCCGGTGGTGGCGATCAATACATCCATCGTGCCGACCTCAAGCTCTTGGAGGAAGTTGATGTCGGTGCCATTACCTTGAAGCGTGATGACGTCCATATGCTCGTTTAGACGATCGACCACATTGGGATTGTTGTCGACCAGGATGATATCATAATCGTCGGCATTCATGAATTCTGCCAGCCGGCTGCCGAGCTTGCCCGCTCCGATGATCATTGCTTTCATACTACATCCTCTTGGGGGCTTCCATATTGATCAGCTTCATGCCGTTTTCAAGCGTTTGGGAAACAGCCCGGACCAAGGCCAGACGGGCCGTCCTTTCAGCCGGGACATTGCTCAGGATCGTCACCTGCTGATAGAATTTATTGAACAGTTTAGCGACGCCGATGAGATAGCGCGAGATCAGCGCCGGCTCATAGCGCTCAAAGGCAAAGTGGATCGTTTCAGGAAATTGAGCCAATTCCCGGATCAATTCATTGCTGAAATCATCATCCAGTAAGGCATAATCGATCTCACCCTCCGTCTCACCTCCCCGCATGAGCAGGGAATGGCAGCGGACATTGGTGTATTGCAGGTAGGGGCCGGTCTCGCCCTCGAAGCTCAGTGCATCGTCCCAATCAAACACATAGTCCTTGATGCGTGAGGTATAAAGCTCTTTAAAGGCGATAGCTCCCAGGCCCACCTGACGGGCCACTTCATCCTTGTCGACCAGCTCGGGGTTCTTTTGTTCGATCAATTGTCGGGTCCGTTCGATGGCCGTTTCTAGGACATCGTTTAGCAATACGACCTCGCCTGTGCGCGAGCTCATCTTGCCGTCGGCCAGCATGATCAGGCCGTGATCGACGTGGACGATCTGATCGTACCAGTCATAGCCCATCTTCTTGAGGATGGCCTTCAACTGCTGGAAGTGGAGTCGTTGTTCACTGCCGACGACATAAATATTTCGGGCAAAATCATAGGTGTCTTTACGGTATTTGGCCGCAGCGATATCCCGGGTGATATACAGGCTGTTGCCGGAGCTGGTGGTGACGATGATATTGGGCAGGTTCTCGCTTGAGAGATCGATCAACTCGGCCCCGTCCTCGGTAAAGATCAGCTCCTTATCGAGCAGCTCCTGTCGCACCGCCGGCATCATATCGGAGTAAAAGGCTTCGCCGGCAAAGGAATCAAAATGCGAGCCCAGCTTCCGCCAGACCACATCGTAGTCGCGTAGGGAGACCTCCTTGAACCAGGTCCACAGCTCATGGGCTTCCTCCGAGGTGCCGTCTTCGAGATGCTTGAACCACTCGCGGGCTTCCTTCATAAGCGTGGGGTCATCCTCGGCCTCTTGCCTGAACCTGACATAGAGTTCATTCAGGGCACTGACACCGCGGCGCTCGACGTCTTCACGATCCCCCCAGCGCTTAAACGCCACAATGATCATGCCGAAGTTGATCCCGTAGTCTCCCAGGTGATTGATGGTCACGGTCTCATAGCCCAGACACTGGGCGATTTTATAGATGCTCGCCCCGATCATCAGCCCCCGGATATAGCCGTGGTGCATGTCCTTTGAGATATTGGCGCTGTTGTATTCGACCAGGACCCGTTGACCTCGGCCCTCATCCGAGCAGCCATAGCCATCGGCCTGGTCTAAAATAGTGCCGACGACCGTTTCGGCCAGGACCTCGCGCTTAACAAAGAAATTGATATAAGCGCCGTCGGTTTTGATGTCGAAGGCCTCCGTCTCGATCTGCTGAGCGATGTCTTGAGCGATCAGCGGCGGCGCTTTTCGCAGCAGCTTCGCCAAGCGAAAGGTCGGAAAGGCCAGATCGCCCTGAGCGGCGATCTTGGGGACCTCGATCAGTTGGGCGATTTCAGTCGGGCTGAGGTGCTCCGCCAGCGGCGGGGTTAAGAGATCGATGACTTGCCGGGTAAATAATTGCATGGTGTTATTGACTAAGAAACTTAGTTTCTCCTTTCCTATCCATAGAAAAAGCCCAACATGTGTAGAGACGACTTCTAGCCGCGGTACCACTCTACTTAGTTAGACTCGCTTAGTGTTTTTGGGATGTACAGATGCGCGCCAAATGTTTGCCGTCACAGTTTTCACCGACCACTGTTTCTCTTAGACCAAGCGCCCATTTTTCCTCATCACTGCCCATATGATATTATTAGAATAATATCACACCGACTTGAATGAGGTCAATATGACAAGAAAGTATCCCGTGACCTATGCATTGATCGCGATCAATGTAGTGGTCTTTGCCATCATGATGGTTTATGATCGCACGCTCTCCTATCCTACCCTGGTCGACTTTGGCGCCAAGGTGAACTTCAGAATCGTCGATGGACTGCTCTGGCACTTGATCACACCGATGTTTCTCCACGGCGGCATCGCCCATTTGGCCTTCAACTCACTGGCGCTGTATTATGTCGGCCCCTTGGTCGAGCGCTTCTATGGACCGAAGCGTTATCTCGCCTTCTATCTGCTGATCGGCATCATTGCCTCGATCGGCTCGTTTATCACCTCGAACAGTGTATCACTCGGGGCCTCGGGGGCGATCTTTGGTCTGTTTGCCTTTCACATCTATTTGTTTATCCTCAATCGCGAGGGCTATAAGGAGATCTTTGGCAGCCAGATGTTTCTGGTCATCGGCATCAATCTGGTCTATACCTTTACCAATCCGACGATCGATAAGGCCGGCCACATCTTCGGCTTTCTGGGCGGACTGGCGATCTACTTTTTATTCGATCAGTTCAGTCGCAATCCGGAGAGACTAAAACGGATCGCCTTCGGCTTTCTCATCCTACTGGCGATTGGGGCCGGCTTTAAGTTTAAGACCTATAAGTATTCGGAAGACTATTTTATCGATAAGTTCTCGTACTATTACTATAAAGGCGATAATGAAAACGCCTGGCGAGTCGAACAGGAGTATTTGAAGTATTATGGCGATCATTGAGACGAGTTTAGGCCACATGACGATCGACCTGCAACAGCCTCAAACAGAAAGTTTGGAGCTAAGGGTCAGATTAGATCAAGACCACTTTGAACCGATCGGCTTCATCCAGACCAGAACGCTGGAATATACGGATGAGTCGACCAAGGACTATGATGTCCATCGCACCGGCATCTGGCTGCAGGACGCCTTGGGTGAGACCAACGCTCCCTTTTTTGCCTTGGCCTATCCGGCCAATCTCTACTGCCGACTGGCGACCGAGGCGAGGAGCTATCCCAAGTGGCGCATCACCATCAAGACCTTCCTGGTGGACCTGGCCGATAAGACAGCCACCAAGCCCCAGATCCGCTTTATCAGCGGCTTTTCCTGGGGCTATGAAGTCAGACCCGACTGGCGGCCACTGCCCCTAAAAGAGCTTGATCACGACGACTGGGCCGATGCCACCGCCAGACTCTACTACGAATGCCCTCGGTTTGACTATTTGACGGATGACATACTCTAGGCATTTGACACCCACTAGGTCCGATTAGTTTTTACGCGATATTTAAGAAGCAGTGACCGTTTGGCCACTGCTTGTCTGTCTATTGTTTCTCAATCAGTTGGATCAGAGCGTCCATCACTTTTTGAAGCAGCTTTTTGGTACGCTGACTGATCGTGCCGTCATCCTCCCAAGCTTGATCGATCCCTCCTAGGTAGGCCTCGGGCTGTTGTACGGTCGGCATATCGAGAAATACCAGCGATTGACGCAGATGATGATTGGCCCCAAAAGCACCATAGGCTCCCGGAGAAGCGCTGATGATGGCAGCCGGTTTTTGGCTCCACTTACTCTCTCCCGGAGGTCGTGAACCGACATCAATGGCGTTTTTAAGGCCGCTGGGGACGGAGCGATTATATTCCGGGGTTACGAAAACAAAAGCCTCGCTCTCACTTAACTTTTGCCTGAAATCCACCACCGCTTGAGGCGGATCACCGTGATCAAAGTCTTCATTATAGACCGGCAGGTCCGATATTTCTATCAGTTCGGCCTGATAGCCATCCGGCACCAAGGCCATAAACTCCAGCGCCAGCTTGCGGTTATACGATTCCCGGCGCAGACTGCCGACGATTAGTCCGATTTTCTTCATGCAATATCCTTTCTTGGGTTAGCTGATTAATCTATGTCTACCCTTTATTCCTGTTCGATCAGCAAAAAGAAGCTCACATCAGTGAGGTCAAATTCATCGTGTTGTATCATGCCGGACGCATTTCGGACATAGAGAGTGTAGCGACCTTCTTTGATCACTCGCATGGTTTGATTGGCCTTTTGCTCGGCCTCCGGTATCCAGTCCATCGCAAGGTTCAATCTCTGCCCGTCGGGGGGCTCGATCACCAGTGCATCATCATCAATGAAAAAGGTATAGCCATCGATCGTGTTGGTGGTAGCCTGATGGACTGAAGTGAAGATCAGCCGGCCCTTGACAGTCTCTAGAGAAAGCTCTTCTTCGGCGTAGAAGCCGACATATTGTTGCGACAGTTCCTCTCCGAAAGTCTGATACTCGGGCGAAAACCCGAAGGTATCGCTAAAATCATCCATCGTAAAATCCGGCGGCAGGTATGACAGTTCTTCACTCGCCTGATGTCTGACAAACCACAAGACGGAGGCACTCACCTGCTGTTTGGTCGCTTGAGAGACGGCTTGAGGTATTAGTTCGCCCGCCTTCAGCATCCCCTGCTCCGCTAATGTCTCGTTTAGAATCGCTCGCTGCGAGCGCACTGACACGTCGTAGGCTCCGAGGGGTGAATTGGTGCCGACCAGGATGAAAAGGACAAGACTGCCTGCCAGGATCCAAGGTGAGTATTTTCTCAGACTGAGATAGATCAAGGCACCTAAGGCCCAGATCCCGGCAATCACGACCAGGTAGCGGTTGGGGGTCCAGCCATACTGCCATATGCGTTGACCGATCGAGCCAAACATCATGCCAAGCAGCGGCACGACGGCCAAGGGGAAATAATCAAACATCCTGGGCAATCGGTCTCTTTCTCCCCGCAGGAAGATATAGACAGCAATGACAAACAGGCTGTACCACAAGACAAGGTGTGATACCAGTCCCTGAGGCCAGGTCTGGGTGATGAGGATCTTAGCCGAGTAGACATAGAGCACGACCGTATAGACGATAGCCAGCGGCAAACAGACATAGCGCAGAAGCTTTTGAAACAGGGGATCATAGGCCTCCTCGGTCGTCTGTCCCGACGGCTTTAGTCCGCTTAGGAAAAACGGTACGGCAAACAACAGCATCGTGGCTTCAAAGATCACCCGCCCGAAGCGATCCAGGCGAAGATTCACCTGAAACAGCGCATCGATCATGACAAAGACCAACAATGATCCGACGCCGATGACAAAGCTGAACAGTCCCGTCCAGGCAAAGCTTGACAGGACCTCTAACGCCTTATGCGGCACCAGTTGACCCGGGCGCAGCCGGCGCTCTAAAAAGATGGCCAGCAGCGTCGCCAATACCAGACCGAAATAGACATAGAGCCCATCACGAACAAACAACTGCTGCCGGTCGGGAAAGACCCAGAAGTAGACCCCGGTAGCGATCAAACCGCCGAGGCCATAGATCAGTCCGCTTCGCAGGGGCGAGATCGTCTTTGCTTCGAGGAGCACCCCGATCAAAAACGATAGGAAGATGGCATAGATCCAGCTGAGGATGAGCCGTCCGACCCAGACCTCCCCCAGGATCTGATCCAACCGGTATTCATTGAGTATCAACCAAACAAACAGACCGATCGCCAATGTGATCGTCACGGGAAAACGGCGATAGGCCTGAGAAAAGCTCTGTAAGCGAGTTCGTATCGTTGTGATAGGATTCATAGATTGTCCTGTTCTGAAGGCTACTTCAAGGTGACGATGGTCACGCCCGAGCCGCCTTCATGATAACCGCCCAAGCGATATTCGGCCACCTGAGGGTGTTTCTTTAAAAAGTCAGTCACAAAATCACGCAGAACACCGGTGCCCTTGCCATGGATGATCTCGACTTGTCCGGCTTGTCCGATGGCGGCCTGATCTAGGAAACGATCGACCTCGATGCGGGCCTCCTCCATGTTTTTGCCTCGCAGATCGAGCTTCATCTGGACGGACTTGACGCTTCGATCACCCTTGGGGGCCGGTGGGATCCAGCTCTTTTCTTCGGCTTGGACCTTTTCGACTTCATTGATATTGAGCGTCATCTTGAGGATCCCGATCATGGCCTGGAAGTTGCCTTTTTTATCCGGAGTGCTTAGGACATGACCCTTGGAATCAAGCTTAGGCACATAGATGGCTTCCCCCTCGAGCAGTTTTTTAGGGGCATTGACCTTGCGCCTTGGTTGATCCTTCGTTTTCAAGCGGTCTTTTCCCTGGCGCAGCTTCGCCTGCTGGGCTTCAAGCTGCTGATGATCGACCGTTCCTGAGGACATGGCACGAAGCTGCTTCATGATCTCTTTTGAGTCGTCCTCGGTCTTTCTTAACAGCTCTCTGGCCTCCGCCTTGGCCTGATCCAAGATCTTCTCGCGCTGCTGGGCTATGCTTTGCAGTCGGTCTTCATAGCGGCTGCGCAGGGCCTTTGTTTCCTCGAGCACCTGCTTGACCTCCTTGGCATCATCATCACGCTGCTTTCTGGTCTGCTCGAGCTCACGAATGATGCTCTCAAGCTCCACCGCCGAATGATCGAGCACCGAGGCGGCGGTTTCCAAGACATCCTCGGGCATACCGAGCTTGCGCGAAATATCGAAGGCATTGGAGCTGCCCGGGACACCCATCATCAGACGATACGTCGGGCTTAAGGTATTGATGTCAAACTCGACCGAAGCATTATCAAAACCATCGGTCTGCATCGCAAACTGCTTGATCTCACTGTAGTGGGAGGTGGCAAACACCAGGGGCTTTTGCCTCTGCAGCCGAAGCAGGATGCTTCGGGCCAGGGCGGCGCCTTCTTGAGGGTCTGTCCCCGCTCCCAGCTCGTCCAGCAGGACTAAGGATTCTTCATCCGCCGAGTCCAGGATATTGATGACATTGGTCATATGGGAGCTGAAGGTGCTCAGGCTCTGTTCGATCGACTGCTCATCGCCGATATCGACAAAGATCTGCTCGAAGAAGGGCAAGTGGGACCCCTCGGCGGCCGGAATGGCCAGCCCGAACTGATTCATCAGGCACAGCAGTCCGATCGTTTTTAAAACAACTGTTTTCCCACCGGTATTGGGACCGGTGATGATCAGCAGCTTATGGTCGGAGCCAAAATCCATCGTCATCGGCACGACCGTTTTCGGGTCGAGCAAGGGGTGGCGGGCCACATTGAGTCGGATGGTCTTTTCCTCGACCGTTTCCGCCAGATTTGCCTCGATCGAGACCGAGTACTTGGCCAGACCAAACAAAATGAAGATCAGATTGGCGGCGGCGTGTGAGCCCAGGATATCCTCACCGTGGAGTCCAACGATCCGCGACAATTCTTTTAGGATCCTTACGATCTCCTCATGCTCTAAAGCGATCGTCTCGCGCAGCTCATTATTGAGTTCAAGCAAGGCAATCGGCTCGACAAACAGCGTCGCGCCGGTCGAGGAGCGATCGTGGACCATGCCCGGGACTCGGCGTTTGTGCTCGGCTTTGACCGGTATGACGAAGCGATCGTTTCGAAGCGTCACGATCTGATCCTGCAGGTAGTCGGCGTAGGCCGGATCACTGATAAACGAATCGATCCGGCGCCGGATCGAATCCTCAGTCGAGGCGATCTTACGTCTGAGCCTCTGAAGCTCGGGCGAAGCGGTCGATTTGACGCTGCCGTCATAATCGATCGTCTGCTCGATCCGCTCCTCCAGTCCCTGATAGGGCTTGACCGGTCGAATGATCTCATCCATCAAAGGATAGCGCTGACTGAAATGCTCGATATCGAGGGTGAAGGCGTTCAGTTTTCTCAAGGTGCGAAGACTATCACCGATATCAATAAACTGCTCAGGCTCTAAGACCCCGCCCTTCAAGGCGTGCTTGATGGCCTGTTCGATCTCATGCAGCGCTCCGCTGGGTAAGGGCGAGTAGCCCAGATAAAGACGGATGGCTTCACTCAGCTCGGCTTTTCGACGATCCATCTCCAGTCGGTTTTTGCTAAAGCCGCGGCTCGACAAAAGTGCCCTCGTCTGTTGCGAGGGCATAAAGGTCAATACGGTCTCGAGCACCTTGTTCCATTCCAGGCGCCAGCTGCTCTTATCTGATATCATTTCTTATCCCTTAACTCCTGGATCAATTGATTTTTCTCCAGCAGGAGCTCCTGGAGCTGTGAGACGCGACCCTCCCAGTTCATCTGTAACTGGCGCAGGGCCTGCAGTTCTTTTTTCAGATTGAGGTTTTCGTCCTCCAGGGAACCGTCGCCTTCCTCCTTGGGCTCATTGGCCACGATCTCCTGCAGATCGATGATCTGGTCGGCCAGATAGACCATGACATAGCGATAGATGCTGGCCGAGCTGATCGAGTCATTCTTGCGCTTCATGAGCGAGATCGCATCATGAACCATCGCCAGAACCTGCTCGATATGCTCTTGCGATTCATCGGTGATCATGGTGAGGTTGGCACCATCGACTTGAAAACTTACTCGTCTACCCATAGCTTCTCCTATTCCATTCCCCGGACGGTTGCTCCGAGGCGTTTCTTCAGTTGACCAACGATCGCCTGGACCCGGCGATCGACCTGTTCCATTGTCATTGTACCATCTTTTGACTGGAACCAGACGCGCAGCGTCAAACTCTTTTTACCCTCGGGGATCGGTTTTCCCCGGAAGACATCGACAAATTCGATCCGTTTGACCATCGGTCCCACGATCTGCTCGACCTGCGCCCAGGAAACGGCCTCATCGAGAATGGGCGAAATATCGACATCGACCAGCGGAAACTCCGGCAGCGGCTCGAAGCTGTTCTCCCGAGAGGGCAAAGCTATCAAGCCTTCGAGATTGAGCTCAAAGATCACCGATTGGATCCGTTTGATCCCGCCCGCTTTGGCCGCTCGAAGCGATAAGAGTCCAAATACGCCGACGATTGTTTCACCGCAGAGAATATTGAGCCACAGCTTGCTGTCGGCCCAGCCGGGCTGCTCGAGCTGTTTAAACGTCAGCTCCTCCATCGCAACCGCCCGCGGCAGATCCTCAAGCATCCCCTTCACCTGACGAAACAGCTCCATCGGCTTGGGACCGACATAGGCACCGGCCAGGTGGCGCTCCATCACCGGCAGGATCTCCTCCGCCACGCTCGGTCGATAGTCCCCGGGTCGAAACACCTGGGCCAGCTCAAAGATACGAAACTCGCTAAAGGAGTGATGATTGAGATCGATCGCTCCGATCAGCCCCGGGACCAGACTGTTTCTCAGCCGCTTCATGTCCGGTGCCGGCGGGCTGTCGAGCTCGACTGCTTCCGCGGTGATCCCGGCGGCACTGAAGAGCTCATCCTTGATCCAGGGATACGTGAAGATCTCCTGGGCGGCCTGAGTATGGGCCAGATACTGTCGCAGCTTTCGCTCCAGATCCATGTCGAGTTGACGGACTGCGGCTCTCATCTCGATCGTCGGTGCTACGAAAGTCATTGCTTCATAGCCGAGCATCCGAGCTACTTCCTCCAGGATATCGTCCTTGATCTCGATATCACCGGTCGAGCGCCAGGTGGGCGCTTTGACCGTGAATCGGCCGTTTTGAAAGCTGACTTCATAGCCGAGCTTCTCGAGCGAATGGCTGATCTCCGCTTGACTGACGACTCTGCCTAGGCGGGTGTCGATAAACGCTTTGTCGACACGCACCGTCGCGGCCTCAGTCGGCTTGGGATAATTGTCGGTCAGTCCGGTGATCTTGGCCTGAGGCTGGAGCACTTGCAGAAGATAGACTGCGTATTGCAGGGCGTCATCGACCCGCTGGGTATTGATCCCCTTTTCAAACCGGGTCGAGGCCTCGGTCCGTTCGTTGAATTTTTGCGAGGTGTGACGGGTCAATCGGGGGTGGAAGTTGGCCACCTCCAAGATCAGATCGGTCGTGGTCGGATAGATCGAATCAAGCTTTCCGCCCATCACACCGGCCAGGGCCAATACCCCTTTGCTATCAGTGATCAGGAGTGAATCCGGACCGACATCGAGCCGGTCATGATTCAACAGCTCCAATTGCTCGCCCGCTCGGCCGCGACGGATCTCAATATAGTCCTTGACCTGCGTTCGATCAAAGCCGTGGGTCGGCTGACCGGTCGCCATCATGATATAGTTGGTGAAGTCAACCAATACATCGATCGGTCGCTGACCGACGCTCATCAGGCGACTCTTCAACCAAAATGGCGACGGACCGTTTTGCAGCCCCTCGATCGTCATGGCGGCATAGCGCGGTGTATCCTCAGGCGCTTCGATCCGGACCTCGATGCCGGCCTCGGTCGGGAGCTTGCCTTTTGGCAATTCCTTCAGCGCGACATCATAGATCGCTGCCAATTCTCTGGCGACCCCGTAGTGTCCCCACAGATCAGGCCGGTTGGTCATGCTCTTATTATCGATCTCAAAAATATAGTCATCCAGTCCCAAGGCGTTGGCCAACGGCGTACCGGGAGCATCATCGACAAATGAGATGTCCATGATCAGCTCCAGCTCAGGCTCCGGTAGCAGATCCTCCAGACCGATCTCACCCGAGGAGCAGATCATGCCGTAGGACTCGACGCCTCGAAGCTTGGCTGCCTTGATCTCGACCAGGTCGCCCTCACCGTGCCAACGGACCATCGAGCCCGGCAGACTGACGGCCACCTTTTGCTGTGGCGCCAGGTTCGTCCCGCCGCAAACGATCTGCGCCGGCTTGTCTCGTCCGATATCAGTCATGACGATCTTTAGCTTATCGGCACGGGGATGATCCTTGACCTCCAGGATCTGACCCACTACCATCTTGTCGAAATTGTCGGCCAATGATTCGATGCCTTCTACCTCGACCGTCATCATCGTCAGATCGTGAGCCAGCTTCTCGGGCGTCAGATCTTCGGGTAGCTCAACATAATCTTTTAACCAGTTCAGTGATAGTTTCATGGCGCCTCCTAGCGGAACTGCCTGAGAAATCTCAGGTCGGCCGAGTGGAATAGACGGACATCATCGACGCCATAACGCATCATGACTAAACGATCGAGTCCGATATTGACATAAAAGCCGCTCCAGACATCGGGATCGAGTCCGGCCGCTCGCAGAACATTGGGATGCGGTGAACCGCCGGGCATGACCTCGATCCAGCCGATATGCTGACACAGCCGGCAGCCTTCCCCCAGACACATCTGGCACTGCATGTCGATCTCAAAGCCCGGCTCAACAAACGGAAAGAAGCCGACTCGCATCCGGACCTCGACGGACCGACCGAAGACCTTTTCTAGAATGGTCTCGACCAGAATCATCCCGGAGGCAAAGCTGAAGTCCTTATCGACGATCAAGGCCTCATACTGAAAAAAGGCTCTTTCGTGGCGAGCATCGGTCTGTTCATTTCGATAGACTCGTCCCGGATAGACGAAGCGGGCCGGTGCTCCGTGCTTTTGCAGGTAGCGGACACTCGCACCGGTCAGATGAGGACGAAGCGCCAAGCGCTCCGGACCGGACTTGCCCTCCGAACCCTTCAACCAGTAGGTGTCCATCGACTCTCTGGCCGGATGATCCGGCGGGAAATTGAGATGATCGAAGCCATACAGTTCCGAGGTGATATCATCCTCTTGAAAGACTTCAAAGCCCAGCGATAAAAAGGCATCATCCAGGTCGTAGCGCATCTGCTGGATCGGATGCAGTCCCCCTATCTCAGGCTTGATCCCGGGCAGCGTCAGATCGACCGGTTCCGTAATGACCGAGGCTTCGGCTAATAACTCCTCGGCTCGCTCATCTAATCGGGCTAAGAGCTCTTCTTTAAGCTTGTTGGCGTGCTGTCCGACCTCTCGTCTTTTCTCGGGCTCAAGCTTGCCCAGTTCCTTTAATAGGATCGTCAGGGCACCCTTACGGCCCATGACAGCGGAACGGGCTGTTTCCAACTCATCCAAGCCGGTCGTCTCGGATATCTTCTCGAGCGCCACATCACGCAATTGATCCAGTTTTTCTATCATGACTTCCTCCAAAAAAAATAACCCTCATCCCGTCTTGGGACGAAAGGTTCTTCCGCGTTACCACCCAAATAGTCTTACGACCACTCGATGCTCTTAACGGTAGCTGCCGGTCCGATCTACCTGTCAATCAGACAACTCCAAAGTGAATTCATCAGACTTCCCTATCGACTCACACCAACCGCCGACTCTCTTAAGACAAGTACCCTGACCATGTTCTTTATCTGCGTTTTGTCTATTCTATCACGCTTTGAAGCAACTGGCAAAATAATTATTCTGCGAGGTAATTGCGATATCTTAAGGATGTCTTAATTTGATACTTCCCTACCCAAAGTTTTTGTATCAAACTGCAAGCGAGTCTTTCAAAAAGATGTTGACAGTTTTTTTATCGACCAACACTACGATATTTATATCACCGGTTCTAATTCCCATATTCTATCAGGCGAGCTTGCTACCTATCTAGCCGGTAGATATGTTCACATTCAAATGCTGCCATTTTCATTGAAAGAGTTTATTGAAATAAATAACTTGGGGGATAACTTAGAGCGAGATTACCGGCAGTATATCGAAACTAGTTCCTTCCCTTACGTCCACAATTTAAGTCAGGCCGGTGACCAGATCAGCCAATACCTTCGAAGCATTTATAATAGTGTCGTTCTAAAAGATATTATCCAAAGACGAAACATTTCGGATGTCATGATGTTGGAACGTATTTTTCGCTTTCTCTCCGACAATATTGGCGGCCTCCTATCGACCAAAAAAATCAGTGATACAATGAACTCATTTGGACGAAGCATCAATGTCCGAACCGTCGAATCCTATATCGACGCCTTCTTGGAATCCTATGTCATCTATCAAGCAAAAAGATACGATGTGAAGGGGAAACAGTATTTAAAGACACTTGAAAAATATTTTATCGTAGATATTGGGCTAAGAAATGAGATTCTTGGCGCTGACCACGCTAGAGATATCGGTCATATATTAGAGAATGTTATCTATCTCGAGCTAATCAGACGAGGTTACGATTATTTTTGTTGGGAAGGTTGATCAATACGAAATCGACTTTGTCGCCAAATCAAACCAAGGGTTCGAATACTATCAGGTCGCGGCGACTGTTCGAGATGAAAGCACTCTGGAGAGAGAGCTTCGTCCTCTAAAAATGATCTCTGACAATCACCCAAAATATCTCATCACTTTAGATGTGGATCCTGAAGCCAATCATGAAGGCATCAAAGACTAAATGCCTTGGATTTTCTGACGAAGGAATAGTAACTGCTCCTGTAGCATAGATTGATCCCTGACTGTCTTGAGAAAAACTGATGACCTATGAGATTCCTATCTCAGGCTATCAGCTTTTATGTCTGTGAACATCACGATGATTGAAAGATATTAGTCTCGCATCATATGCTGCATCAGGATAGCTCCGGCAACGGCTGCATTGAGGCTTTCCATGGCGTTTACCATTGGGATGGTGAGAACGCTTGAGGGAAGCTCTTTAATCGCCGGTGAGACGCCGTGGGCTTCATTGCCAATTACCAGGGCGAAGTTCTCGGGATAGCTTAAGCCATAGAAATCCTCACCGCCAAAGTCAGCCAGAAAGAGCGGCCGATAGAGTGCTGCCAGATCATCCAGGCTTGCCCGTTGACGAATGTTCAGACTGAGGACGGCTCCCAGGCTCGATCGCAATACTTTATCATTATAGACATCGACACTGCCCACCAGGCTTAGGATATTTTGGATGCCAAAGGCCGAGGCCGTCCGCAGGAGTGTCCCCAGATTTCCCGGATCGCTGATCCGATCAAGCACTAATACCGGACCTTCATCAAAGGCTTTTTCCGGCGGAATGGTCAGCTTCATCAACACACCTTGGGGTGATTTGGTGGCGCATAGCTTTTCAAATAAATGATCGTTCATCACTTGACCGGCTATGGTTTCACCCTGCCTGACAAACAGCTCAAAGTCCAGCCCATCAGCTTCGAGTTGGCGAAGCGCCCGTTCGCCTTCGAGCAGGACATAGCCGGTGGCAGAGCCCTTTTGTTTGATCCTTAGAAGCTCCTTATAGGTATTGTTGTGTTTGCTTTCGATCACTTGATGCTGCCGAGACATGTTTTCTCCTTGTGATTTGGTTGGGCTCGCATTGATCGCGGGTATGATTAAACCAACTGACAACTGTCCGAGAGAGGAGTCTGCCATGAAATTCGATATCTCACCCTATATCGACCGTAAACCGACGGAGGTCCGACGACTGATCCGAGAGGGCGTGATCGATTTTCCGACCTCCGGCATGAGTCGGGGCTATGCCCAAGCCAACCTCGTCATCCTGCCGCCGGCATATGCGGCTGATTTCGAGGAGTATGCCAAGCTTAATCCCTTCCCCTGCCCGATCCTGGAGATCGTTCGAGGAACGCCCGAGACCCATGATATGGCCGAGGACGGCAATATCGTGACCGATGTGCCGCGCTATCGCATCTATGAAGACGGCGTCTTCACCCAAGAGATCACCGATGCCACAGACTACTGGCAAGATGGCTATGTCGGCTTCTTGATCGGCTGTTCGTTTTCCTTCGAGGAGGCCCTCATGAAGGCCGGCATCGAGATCAGACATATCGCCCAAGGGCGAAACGTCCCAATGTATAAAACCAATCTCCCGACCCAAAAAGTCGGGCCGTTCGAGGGTCCCACCGTCTGTTCGATGCGACCGATGACACCCGAACAGGCCGAGCTGGCGTATCAGATCACCGAGCAGATGCCCAATGTCCACGGTGCCCCGATCCATATCGGTGACCCATCGATCATCGGCATCGAGGATATCGATCAGCCCGACTACGGCCAGGCTGTGACGATCCGTGACGGGGAAGTGGCGGTGTTTTGGCCCTGCGGTGTCACACCTCAGGCCGCCATCGAACAGGCCAAGCCGCCGATCGTCATCACTCATGCACCCGGTCATATGTTTATCACCGATATCCCTAACAGCGAACTCAATGACTATCTCGAGGCCAAAAAGAAATGATCAGACCCGCTTCGGCGGGTTTTTCTTATGGGACTTGTCGTCCTCCGGACTCATCTGCTCGATCTCAACGGTCTCACCGATGACCAGCACATGATCGCCCTGATGGAGGATCGTGTCCGGTCCGATCCGAATCGTGAACTCTTCTCCCTGCTTGATGGCGATGATATTGATGCCGTGCTTTCGGCGCAGGTCGATCTCCTGGACCGTCTGACCGACCCACTCCGGGCGGATCGGGAGCTCGACGATGGTGAAGCGATCGCTCAGATTGATGAAGTCGAGGATATTCTTATTGACGAGGTTTTGAGCGATCCGACTGCCCATCTCCTGCTCCGGGATGACCACTCGGTCGGCGCCGATCTTATAGAGCACCTTGGCGTGCAGGTCGTTGTCGGCTTTACAGATCACCTGATTGACGCCCATCTCCTTTAGCAGGATCGTCGTCATGATCGAGGCCTGGATATCATTCCCGATACTGACGATCACCACATCGAAATTACGCACTCCGATCTCTCGCAGCGTCGACTCATGCGTCACATCACCCTCGAGGGCAAACCGGATCTCTTCGGCCATCCGGCGGACGACCTCGGGATCACGATCGACGATCAGGACCTCCCGCTCGAGCTCCTGCAGCCTTCGAGCAATGCTTTGGCCGAAGGTGCCGGCCCCTAGAATCAAATATTGTTTCTTCATCCGATATGGATCCTTCCTTCTGGATAGCGTAGCTGATTGGTCGATCGTGCCTTCTCGGCCAGGGCAAACAGCACCGTCAGCGGTCCGACCCGGCCGATAAACATCGTGATGATCAGGATCATTTTACTCACCTCGTCAAAACGAGCGGTGATGCCGGCCCCCAGGCCGACTGTTCCATAGGCGCTCATCGTTTCAAAGGCGATCAGGGAGGCGGAGAGCTCCGGGTTTAAGCTGATCAGTGCCAGCAGCGGCAGGGTGACCACCGCCAGACTGATGACCATGATCGCGATGGCGCGATCGATCGTTTGACGTGGTATCCGGCGCCGAAAGATCTCGGTATCGTCTCGGCCACGCACCACCGAGATGACGGTGGCGATCAATAGCCCGAAGGTGACCGTCTTAATGCCGCCGGCGGTCGAACCGGGCGAGCCGCCGATAAACATCAACAGCATCGTCAGCGCCTGTGACTGGGCGGTCAACTCCCACTGATTGAGCGTCGAATAACCGGCCGTTCGCGGCGTGATCGCTTGGAAAAAAGCGTTCTCCAACTTATCTGCCAGCGAGAGCGGACCAAGCGTCAAGGGATTATGATACTCCGCCCAAAAAAAGGCCACCGTCGCCGAAACGATCAAAACCAGTGTCATCAGCAGGACAAACCGGGTATGGAGTCGAAGCTTTTTCGTCTGTCTCAGCTGAAACAGATCCGTCAAGACCGAAAACCCCAAGCCCCCGATGATGATCAGCCAAGCGATCGGCAGGGTGATCGAGGCATTGGACTGGAGCGGCCGGATCGACTGAGCCCCGATCAGATCGAAGCCGGCATTACAAAACGAGCTGATGGCATGAAACACACCAAACCATAGGCCCTGCTTCAACCCATAGATCGGAACAAAGCTCAGGCTCAGCAGCAGCGCCCCGATGGCTTCGATCACCAGGGTCAACCAAAGGATCGATTTGGCTAACCGGATGACACCCGAATAACTGATCTCATCAAACGACTCCTTGAGAGCGAACCGATCCGATAGACTGAAGCGCTTGCCGGTCAAAAAGATGCCGATGGTGGCCGTCGACATGATGCCCAGTCCTCCGACCTGGATCAGAAGCAAAATGATCAGTTGGCCCCAGAAATTCCAGGTGTCCGCCGTCGTCAGTGTGATCAGCCCCGTCACACAAACGGCACTGGTGGCGGTAAAGAAGGCATCGATAAAGGGTACTGACCGGCCGGACTGGGTAACAAAAGGTAGGCCAAGCAGAAGCGATCCCAAAAGTATAAGGGCCGCAAAACCGATGGCCAGGGTCCTGGCCGGATGGAGTTCTAATTGCTGGAGTCGTTTCACCATGGCTTCCCCACCTGCTTGCTCGAAATCGATGATTTCCGATGCATTTTATCAAAGAATATGATAGTATATTTGAGAGGTTTTATGAGACTGGTTTTTGGATTGATCATAGGTTATATATTCGGCAGCATCCCCTCTTCCTACCTGGTTGGAAAACTCATCGGCCGGGTCGATTTGCGTGAAAAGGGTTCGGGCAATCTCGGAACGACCAATGTCATCCGAAACCTCGGCTTGGCCGCCGGGATCCTGGCTTATGTTCTCGATATGCTCAAAGGCCTCATCCCGGTCCTGCTGGTGCATCGCTTCTGGGGCTATTCGCCGGCCATCATGACCGGTATCGGCGCCATCGTCGGTCACTGCTACTCGCTGTTCTTCAACTTCCAGGGCGGTAAAGGCATCGCCGTTTCAAGCGGCGTCTTGTTTGCCCTCGATCCGCTGATCGCAATGATCCTGATCACCGGACAGCTGATCATCTTCTTTACCACCCGGATGATGGGGCTGGCCTCGATCGTCTCAGCCATCGCCTTTCCGATGGTGAGTGTCCTGCTTCGAGGCGTTGGCCCGCTGTTCTATGCCGCGTTTTTCATGACGCCGTTTGTCATCTTTCAGCACCGCGCCAATCTGAAGCGATTGCTCGAGGGGACTGAAAATAAACTATAGGGAGGCGGTAGGGAGCTGGTGCTTCCTCTGGTCTTCAAAACCAGCGTGAGGTGTTAGGAGCATCTCAGGTGGGTTCGATTCCCATCCGCTTCCGCCATTTATCTATCTATCGATCGAGCGGCGAATTATCATATACGATATAATGCAGCCTGTCGATCACTTGGATCGTCCAATGCTCCGGCCGTCCGGTCTGAGTAAAATGTACCTGAACCAGGTAGCCATCCGCCTCGGAATAGACCTCGATCACCCGCGGAATGGCTTCTTTTTTTGCCTGGCGATAGCTGCGAAGCTTATGCAAAAGCTCTCCTTCACTCAACCGGTCCTGATCCGCCAGGTAGATCTTTTGGCGGGCCAGGGAGTACTGTTCCGCCTCGATCTCTTCGAGAAACTCGGCTACCATATCCCGCATATTTCCCGGATGATAGCCCAGGACCGTTTCGTCGCGCCAGAAGGGCTGACGAAAGGATACCCCGCGGATATTATCGGTCAGGATCGCACCATCGAAGAGGAATTGGACCGGCAGCTGTCGATCATTCGAGGTCAACGAATTGACGATCGCCTGGACGTGCTGACGGATGTTTTCGTCCTGGATGCCGGGCGAGGCAAAGGAGTTGCGTCCGATATCGAGATAGATCCGATTGTTCTCTTCATAGGCATCATTGATCCGAAGTGATTCGACCCGGACCAACTGGCTCTCGGAATACGCCTCCATGATCTTCAGGAAGCGGTCACGCTTGCCCGTCACGATCGTGACCGGCTGCTCGGTGATCTCATTGCCCCGGAGGCCATAGATCTTGGCCGCCACCTCGGTTTCACCGGTATAAGGGGAAATATCGACCTCGGGCCGGGGAAAATCAAGCGGCAGCTTGACCATATAGTAGACATTGAGGATCAGTACCAATAGGCTGGCAATAATAAGGACACGGAACCAATCGAGCTTCATACCTGATACCTCTTTGGCAGGATCACGACAAAGATCGAGCCCAGACCGGCCTCGGAGTGGACCTCGATCCGGCCATTGTGCAGACTGATCAGCTGCTTGGTGATATTGAGTCCCAGACCCGTCCCGCCCACCTGCCGGGAGCGGTGTTTATCGACCCGGTAGAAGCGGTCGAAGATATACTCGACATCCTCGGCCGGGATGCCGATCCCGTTATCCTCGATCTCGATCAAGACATCATCTTTTTCCGACAGCTGTCTGATCGCCACTCGTCCGCCGGCTTCAGTGTATTTCACGGCATTGCTGAGGAGATTGATGAAGACCTGCTTCATTTTATTGTAGTCATACTCGACCAGGATCTTATCGAATTTAGGATACTCGAGCGAGATGTTTTTCTCCCCCGCCAGCGGCTCGATCAGATGGATGGCGTCCTCGAGCGCCCGACCGATGGGACGGGTCTCAAGCTTCAGGCCGACATCGCGCTTTTGGAGCGTAGCGACATAGAGCAAATCGTCGACGATCTCACTTAAGCGGTCCGATTCCTGCGAGATATCCTCTAAAAAATCAAAGATGACCGCCTTCTCCACCTGATCCTTCGATTCGACGAGTGATTGCGAGATGATCTTCATCGAAGCGATCGGCGTCTTCAATTCATGCGACACATTCGACACAAACTCCGACTGCTGCTGATCGATCTCATAGAGCCGACGAGCTAAGACATTGAAGCTGCGAGAGATCTGCTGCAGCTCATCATCGGCTCCGCCCTCGGGCTGGATCTCATAGTCATAGCGCCCGCGGGTCATCGCCTCGACACCCATCTTCAGTTCATGCAGCGGCCGCAGCATCCGCCCCGACGAATACATGACCAGCATCGACGACAAAATGACAAACGGGATGCCGATCAAGAGCATCCGTGAGGTCAATTGTCGGCCCTGGACGAAGATCGATTCGATGTCCTGGATATAGAGGACACTGGCCCGATCGCCATCGCGCATCAAAAGCGGGATGGTGGTGTACATCAGGTGATTGTTGAGGCGGTCGAGATAGACCTGAGAATCAGACGATTCACTGTTTAGGCTGGCCTTGACCGATGATAAATGGACGACATCGGAGGAGTACTCATCGCCGCTATCGAAGGCCACCCGCTCATCCTGGGTCACGATCAGGATGCGAGACGGCGTCGCTCCGAGAAACGATTGCATCCGGTAGTCGGTCGTCAGATCAAAGTTAAGTCGGCGCAGGCTAAAATAGGTCTCGTTGACATATTCGGCGATATCGCCGGCCCTGGAATAGGCGCCGATCATCGCTTGGTCGAGACCGCGGTTGACGAGAAAGCCCTGGATGAGATTGCTCAAGATCATGAGAAATGTCAGGGCTAAAATAAAATAGGTGGAAACAAGTTTCCACCCAAAATTTGTCTGCACGATCCTATTGCTTGAAATAGTAGCCTGTCCCCCACTTGGTCAAAATAAATTCGGGATGGGAGCTGTCCTCTTCGACCTTTTCGCGCAGCCGGCGGATGTGGACATCGACCGTGCGGACATCGCCGAAGTATTCGTAGCCCCAGATTTTTTCCAGCAGCTCTTCGCGCGAGAAGACGGTTCCTTCATTGAGCACCAATAGCAGCAACAGGTCGAATTCCTTGGCCGTCAGGGTGACTTCACGGTCCGGGAAAATGACCTTGCGGCCAAAGGTATTGACACTGAAATGATCGAATTCGATCACTGAAGAAGAGGTCATATTCTTAGGCTTGACCCGGCGAAGGATCGCCCGGATCCTGGCCTTCAGCTCCAGGATATTGAACGGCTTGGCCATATAATCATCGGCCCCGGCCTCCAGACCCAGGATCTTTGATTCATCATCGCCCTTGGCGGTCAGCATGATGATCGGCACATAGCTGGTTTCACGCACCTTGCGACAGACTTCAATCCCCGACATTTTGGGCAGCATCACATCCAGGATGACCAGATCGAATTTTCCCTCTTCGATCCGCTCCAGGGCTTCCTCCCCGTCAGCCGCTGTCTCAACGGCATAGCCTTCTTGGCCGAGGCTGAATTTGAGACCTTTTAGTAAGATTGGTTCGTCGTCGACAATTAAAATTCTATCCATCTTGATACTCCTTGGTCAATACTCGTTTGTTCTCCCTGCGTTTGGTGACCCCGATGCTGTCAAAATATTCTAGATAGGGTACAACATATTTCCGGGAAAGGCCGGTGATTTCCCGGACATCCGAGATATCGATCTCACCTTTTTCCCTTGTATACCTAATTATATCATTTTTTAAACAATCCAGGACATCGTTTTTGACAATAAATTGAGGATTTATTCGTTTCAATTCGCCCTGCTTGATCAAGTAGTCCAGGACAGCCTGCTGCTGAGGCGAAAGCGTCGACTTCAGTTCGGCGATATCCGGGACCATGAGGCCGAAGCCATCAAACGCTTGGCGGATCTCCTCCGCCAAAGCGGCCTGCTTCGGATCGACCCGGACCTGTCTGCCAGCCAGCTTCAGTCGGTTGTCGGCGGTCTCGATCACGCCGGTCTGGCTCAACCAACCGATCAAGCGATCGAAGTCCTCTCTGATGTCAATACCCAAATTTTGCCTCAGGTCTTCTCGCTCCATCCATTCGGCCAGGCTATGCTTGGCATAATAGTCTCCTAGTATCCCCTCGACCCGCTCCTGCCAGTCGGCCAGCTGCTTGGGATGGATCATTTTCAGACCGAGAGGTTCCAGATGGCTCAGATCGAGCTCATCGGCGCGGGTGACAAACTCCCGCTCCAGGTCGGCGGTAGTTAAACCCAAAGGATACTTCTGATAGATATAGTCGCGATAGTCGCCTTGGAGCAGGGCGGCCGCCCGGCGTTTATTCTTTTTTCCCGGCAGCGGCGTGCTGTCAAGCACCTCCAGCCGGCCAATCGTAGCCACCGGTGTCATCGACCGGATGATGGCTTTTTGGGCGTGAAACAGCAGCTGAGGCGATTCGAGCAGGATCTCCCCGATATCGTCGACCAGCCGGATCGCCTTGCCCTGGACCTCGGCGCTGCCAAAATAGAACTTATAGCTGTGGTTTGATTTGAACAGATGCTCAAACGCCGGCAGGATCGTAAAGCGGACCAACGCATTGGCCGATTCGGCGTACTTATCGGCCACGCTCAGCACCGCCCCCTTTTCCAGGACCGCCTTTCGCTCGCCGCTTAGATTGAGGGCGACTCGGGAGTGCATCCTCGCCAGCGTCGTCGGCTTGTCATGCGACTCCATCGAGCGGATCTTAAAGGTATCGCCCCCGGGATACTGGCTCAAGACCGTATCGATCGACAGGTCCGCCCCCTCGAGCGAGCCCGTCACGATATCGCCGTGACCTTTGCTCTTGAATAAGCGATCGACATTGAGCCGGGGATAATAGGTCGCCTTGTCCGAAGCCCGGTCGAAATGATCGAACACAAACGCCCGGACCTCATCGAGCCCCTGGCCGGTAAAGGCCGAGACCGCGACCACCGGAAAATCGGCATAATGAGTCCCCTCGGTCAGATCGGCGATGTCGGCTTCGACCATCTCGATAAAATCAGGTGCCAGATCGCTCTTGGTGATCAGAAACATCCCGTGCTTGATATCGAGCAGCCGCACGATATCGAAATGCTCCCGGGTCTGAGGCATGACGCCCTCATCGGCCGCCACCACAAACAGCACCAGGTCGATGCCGGTGATGCCGCTGAGCATATTTTTGATAAAGCGTTCGTGGCCCGGGACATCGATGATGCTGATGACATCCTCGCCTCGTGTCAAATAGGCATAGCCCGAAACGATGCTGATGCCCCGCTTTTGTTCTTCTCTTAGCCGATCGGTCGTGATGCCGCTGAGCGCTTTGATCAGCGTCGTCTTTCCGTGATCGATGTGGCCGGCGGTCCCGACGATAAAGCGGCTCATGCCGGCCTCCAATCATTCAGCGCCTCGATCACGATCGGCAGCTCGTCGTCTCGGATGCAACGCACATCGATCACCACCCGGTCGTCTCGGATGGTCGTGATGATCGGTGTCCGGTAGTGTCTGAGGTGATATTCCAGCCCAAGGGCATCGTTAGCTTCTAGGATGAGCTTGGGGCTACGGAGCTTTTCTTTGGGAAGGGATCCCCCACCGACCAGGGCCTCACCCGATTCGATCCGACTCGGGATCGAAATGGCCTGCTGGAGCCGGCGGGCCTGAGCATATAGGTCGGCTTCAGTCCGGCTGAGAAAGCGAAGCGTCGGGATTTCTACCAGCGGATCACGCTCGATATAATCGATCAGGGTGGCCTCAAGAGCCGACAGGGTCAGTTTGTCGACGCGAAGCGCCCTCGTCAGCTGATCTTTTTTCAGTCGTTTGATCAGCTCCGCCTTGCCCAGGATGATACCCGCTTGAGGGCCGCCCAGGAGCTTATCCCCAGAGATGCTGACCAGATCGACGGTCTGTAGGAGCTGTCTTAGATCGCTCAGCTGACTCTTAAAGCCGAGATCCACCAGATAGCCGCTGCCCAGGTCTTCATACAGCGGCAGCTGATGCTTATCGGCCACGGCTCTGAGATCACTCGAGGCTACCTCGGCGGTAAAGCCCTCGATATAATAATTGCTCTGATGGACCTTCATGATCAGGGCGGTATTATCCCCAATGGCTCGCTCATAATCTGACAGATGGGTCCGATTGGTCGTTCCGACCTCGACCAGCTTGGCCCGGCTGATGCCCATGATATCGGGGATGCGAAACGAGCCCCCGATCTCAACCAATTCACCGCGCGAGACGATGACCTCTCGGTCCTTGGCCAGCGTATGAAGCACCAGCATGACGGCCGAGGCATTGTTATTGACGATATGGACGTCTTCACAGCCGCACAAGCGGCGGAAGTAGTCGGCTAAATGATCATAGCGCTCGCCTCGCCCGCCGGCCGCCAGATCGTACTCCAGATTGGAATAGCCGGTCGCCAACGCCGAGACATGAGCCATCACCCGAGGCGATAAGGGCGATCGGCCGAGATTGGTGTGGATGACGACACCGGTGGCATTGATCACCGGTGTCAGCTTGGAGTCCGGTCGGATGCGTTCCATAAAGGCAGCCAGAAAATCGGCCAGCGAAAAGGTGTTGATCCGCTCCTCCCGGATGGCCTGTCTGGTCTCCGCCAGTTGAGCCCGCAATTCCTCCACGATAAACTCCCGCCGGAAGTGAATCAGGCAGTCTTTGATTTCCGGTTGCTCCAGCAAAAAGTCCATCTTGGGCAGGCTTCTGAGTAACTGATTCATGAAGTCTCCTAAAAAAGAAGAAGGATCATCGCCTTCTTCGGATAATGATCGGTTTGGCTTGTTTTTGAGTGACCCGGCCGATGATGGCGACCGGTGTTTCGACCGTTTGTTTCATTCGTTCGATCAGTCGGTGGGCCGCTTCTTCCGGCAGACTCAGCAGCAATCCCCCCGAGGTCTGAGGATCGAAGGCGACATAGCTCTCCTCGGCTGTGATGGCTTGCCGATCGACTTGGTCGCCGTAGAAGCGCTGATTGCTGAAGTTTCCTCCCGGGATGACGGCTTGTTCGGCCAGCTCCATCACCCCCGGCAGCAGCGGGAAATCCTCAAAATAGAGCTCACAGCTGGTGTCGGAGCCGGCCATCATCTCGATGACATGGCCGATCAGACCAAAGCCTGTGATATCGGTGCATGAGTGCGGGATGATGTCTTCAAAGCAATCGACGGCGTAGCGATTGAGATATTTCATACTGAAGGTGGCCGCCTGTGCCCAGGCCGGCTCGGCCTTGCCTTGCTTGATGCCGGTCGAGACGATGCCGGTGCCCAGGGCCTTCGTCAGCAAAAGAACATCGCCCGCTCGGGCGGTGCCATTAGCTAAAAAGCGCTTGGTCTCGACAAAGCCGATCACACTGAGGCCGTACTTGGGCTCTTGGTCTTTGACCGAGTGACCGCCGACAAGCAGCGCACCGGCCTCCATCACCTTATCGGCGCCGCCTCGCAGGATGTCCCCTAGAATACTGATATCCATATCATCGGGGAAGCCGACGATATTCAAGGCGATCTTGGGCTGACCGCCCATGGCATAGACATCACTCAGGCTATTGGCCGCCGCGATCGCACCGAAGTCATACGGATCATCCACGATCGGCGTAAAAAAATCGAGCGTTGCGATCAACGACCGCTCATCATCCAACTGATAGACGGCCGCGTCCTCCGAATTTTCAAAGCCGGCCAATAATCTCTCATCCTGAAAGGCCGGTAATTGATGCAATATATCCGATAACCTATCGGGGCTGATTTTAGCGGCTCAGCCGGCCGCCGCAGCGCACTGCGTCAATCGAACAGGTTGCTTTAGCTTCATTTCCTTCTCCTAAACAAATAGTAACATATCACCGACCTTTTTCAAAGAAATCCAGGATGTCCTGATGCTTTTTTGGCCCGATCCCCGACACATTGATCAGATCCTCGAGCGTCGCCGCCGGATGCTCGGCCAGATAGTCGAGGATGCGCTCAGCCGTCGCCGGTCCGACCCCGGGGACCTCAAGCCAGTCATTGATATTTTGGCTAAGCCCCGGCGGAGCCGCCGGCACGACCGTCTCGCCCTCGATCACCTCTCGGGGGATGATCTCAGGGATGACGATCTTTTCGCCATCGACTAGCTTTTGAGCCAGATTGATGCGCTGCTCGTCGGCCGATTCACTCAAGCCTCCGGCTAATTCGATCAGATCGCTCAGTCTGGCTGATTGATCGAGCGTATAGACGCCGGGCTGATCGATCGCTCCGGCCAGCTGGACCGTCACCTGACGCTCCGGCGGCTCGGGCAAGGGCGTCAAGCCATAGAATTGTTGCCACAGTCCGATGAGAAAGATGATCACCAGACCGATAATGACCGCTACCTGTTTCATACCCTTATTGTAGGGCATGGCAGTCTCAGTGGCACAGTCGGCCGGATTTGTTCCAAGAAAAGATCCCGCCGAAGCGGGATATAATCATTGATTGATGGTTTCGGGGTTGGGGGCGGGGGGCCCGCCTTCTTCTTCGGCTTGAGGCTCCGCCTCGGCGGCACTCGTCTGCTTCCAAGCATAGAGCACCAGTGAGAGACCGATCGCCCCGTAGGCGATGATATTGCGGAAGTACTCCCCGTTTTGAGCATCGTTTAGCAGGATCGCACCGGCAAACGGAGCGATATAGAACAGGGTGTGGAACAAGATGACGCCCAGGAAGGCCTGACCGACCGTGGCCCGGTTGACCGTGGCACCGCCGACCAGAAGCGCTGCGACCGAATACAGACCGATCGAGACGTGGGCCCCGTAGGTGTTTAGCACCCCGACATTCTCCAGCAGTACGATATGGCCCAGTGCCGCCATCACGGTCGAGGTGATCATGGCAATGATCCTCGTGCGATCGACATTGATGCCCGATACCGCCGCGATGGCCTGAGACTGTCCGACCGAGCGGAAGTCCTGACCGAGCTTGGTCTTCATCAGCCAGTTGATAAACATCGCAACCAGGATGATCAGAAGCACCGTCGCCATCGGCACATTGACGGTATTGAGCGCCAGGAGTGATTCGGGATAGATCAGCGTAGCATGACCGATAAACATGATGATCGCCCCAAGGACCGAGGTCCCGAGCCAGACGAGATACTTCTGATCCGTCAGCCCCAGCCTTTTCGACTGCAGGTAGCGCAGGATCGACACCCCAGCCAAGATCAGCAGCAATACGGTCATGGCTAAAAAGAACGGCATCGACCACAGATTGTTGAGGGCGTATTTGATCCCGCTGCCCTGACCATCGCCCAGATTGACGGTGTTTCGAATACCGATACCGCCCGGGATCAACAGATCGGGGTTACGGATCGGGATGATCCGACCCATCAGCGCCAGATAGACCAGCAGCCACAGACCCTGCGCAAACAGCGATACCATGAGCGAGGTGATCATTTCCTGACCGCGCGTCTTATTGAGGAGCTTTCCGATCAACCAGCCGAACAGGATACTGAAGGGGATCGAGATCAGCATGGTCATCAGCAACGCCCCGGGGCCATTCCAGCCCATGTCGGCCACAAAGATGACCGCCACCTGCGCCGCCATCGCCCCGATAACGATACCGAAGTTCAGACCCATCCCGGCCAGGACCGGAATGATCAGACTCAGCACCAGCAAGGTATTGCGTGAGAAGCGTCGGACCAGGTCGTTTACCAGGATATGGATCGGCTGCTTGGCGATCAGGATCCCGATGATCGTCAGTGATAAGAAGATGATGGTAACGATATTGTCAACCAAAAATCGTTTCAGATTGAATTTACGCATTCGATTTTCCTCCGATCTTGGTCAAGGCATACAGGATGACCCCATAGGTGATGATGACCCGGAAGACATCACTCAGTCCCCCACCCTCAACCAGCTGGTTGGCCACCGGAAGACCGGCTACCAGGATGCCGTTGAACAGGAAGGTACCGATGATCACGTGCGATATTTTTGCCTTTTGGGCACTGGCTCCCCCGATCAGGATGGCCGCCACCGCCCCAAACGCCATCTGCTGCGGGGCATTATACAGCTGCATATAGCCAAAGCCCTGTGAGTAGATGACGATACCGACCGCCGCCAATACCGTCGACAAAATGACACCGATCAGACGCGAACGATTGACATTGAGTCCACTGGCAACCGCAAAGCTCGGGTTGTCACCGACCGCCCGCATAGCGACGCCGGTCTTGGAATTGATAAACAGGTAGACCAGATAGCAGGCCAGCAAGAAGACCAGGATCATCCCGGTCGGGAACTGAAATTTCAGAGCCGACTCGATGCCGTAGTTTTCGATCACCCAGCTGTTCGATCGATTGAAGACGAGCTCGAGCTTACCGGTCAGATGATTCTCCACGAATTTCAGCGACAGGAAGTCATTGAGCAAGCCGCCATAGGTGTTCTCCATCGTGATGGTGTTTTTTAGACCCTGACCGATGGGCCATTTCATGCTTTTATTCTGAAACGGCAGGACCAGCCAGGCGATACACATCATGGCCACAAACGAGAAGGCGGTATAGGTCGCGATGACCATCTCCGAGCCTTTGACCCGGTTCAACAGCAGCCCATAGAGCCAACCGAAAAAGATACCGAATACGATGGCGACCAGGATCGCCACCAACAGACCGATCCACTGATGACCGGCGATCGTCTGGGGGATGAACTCCATACTGATGAGCATCCCGAGCAGGCCACCGATCGCTCCGATCGGCAGACCGAAGTTCGGTCCGGTTCCGGCCTGGATGGCCGGGACCATCGACAGCACCAAAATGCCGTTCATGCCGTAGCGGATCAGGGTGTCAGAGATCAACACACCGATGGATTGATTCAAAAAGAAGGCAACTAATAGGATCAGCAGGTAGAATACCAGGATGACGAATCTGGGGAGATTGTCACCGGCGGCAAACGTTTTGATTCGATCAAACATCTTCGCCTCCTTTCAAGTTTCCGGCCATCATCAGACCAAAGTCGGCATCGGGTGCCGTCGGGTCCAAGATCCCGGCCAGTTTGCCATCGCTGATGATGGCGATCCGATCAGCGATCGAGCGAAGCTCCGCCAATTCCGACGAGGTCATAATGATGGTCATGCCCTCTTCATTGAGCTTGAGCAGATTGTCGAGCACCAGCTTTTTCGCTCCGATATCGATCCCCCGGGTCGGTTCACTCACCAGGAGAAGATCGGGTGCCAGGGTGACGGCTCTGGCCAGACAGACCTTTTGCTGATTGCCGCCCGAGAGCCGTTTGGTGTATTGATGCGGGCCGATACAGCGAATATCGTATTCCTTGATCATCGACTCGGCATGTTGTCTGATTTTTTCCTTATCCTGGAGCTTGAACGGACCCCAGCTCTTGAGAAAATCATTCTTCGTCTGCATCGTGGTCACGGCTATATTATCCTCGATCGAGGAATCGAGCAGCAGACCGATGCCGCGGCGGTCCTCCGATACAAAAGCGATCCCGTCATCGAGGGTGGCTTTGGGTTGGTTGAGCTTTAGGGGTTTGCCTTGAAACAGGATCTCTCCCCTGGTCGGATAAAGACCCATGATGCCGTTGGCGATGCCGATCTTACCTTGACCGGCCAAGCCGCCGATGCCCAGGATCTCACCGCGTTTGACATCGAGCGAGACGCCCTTCACCTTTTCACCCGGCATATCGACAGACAGTTTGTTCAGGGAAAGTATGATTTCGTCACCGACACCCTCGCGAGGCGCTTTGGGCAGGATCTCGACCTTTCGGCCGACCATCAACTCCGCCAATTCCACGACATTGGTATCGACCTTGTCCTTGGTGGCGACCCATTCCCCATCGCGCAGGATCGTGACCCGATCAGCACAGTGGATGACCTCATCGAGACGGTGGGTGATAAATAAAATGCCGATGCCTTGGGCGGCCAGCTTCTTCATGGCCTCCATCAGATTGAGGGCTTCGGATTCGGTCAATACGGCCGTCGGTTCATCGAACACCAATACCTTAAGCCCCTCTTTATCGATCTCGCGGGCGATCTCCACAAACTGCATATGTCCGACCGGCAGACCCGACACCAGGGTGAACTCATCGATCCCCATGTCCAGTTTATCCAGGGCCACTCGGGCATCGCGGGCATTGGCCGCCACATCGACAGTCGAGAGCTTATTGTCCTTGGCGACAAGGTCGATCACGGCACTGACCGGATTGGCCTTTAGCAGCTCCCGATTGAGCTTGATATTTTCCGAGATCGTAAAGCCCGGTATCAGCATAAACTCCTGGTGGACCATGCCGATCCCGTGATCCATCGCCTGGTGGGGGCTCATGATATTGACCGGAGCTGAATCGATCAGCACCTCGCCCTCAAAGCCGCCCGTGCTATGGATGACTGACATTCCAAAAAGGATATTCATCAAGGTGGACTTACCGGCCCCGTTTTCGCCGAGCAGTGCGTGGATCTCACCCGGTTTGACGTTCAGATTGACGTTCTTAAGAACACGGTTGCCAAAGTACTCCTTCGAGATATCCTTCATCTCTAGTACATACAAATGATCCTCCTACAAAGAAATCAAGGTTGCCCAAAGGCAACCTTGAGATGTCTTCCGGTTGTATTCTACAGGTTCAGGAATCCTACCAGAACCATCAGGAAGTTGGGATATGAATTGCCGCTCTCTTCAAGCGGGGTGATGGTTACGTCAGCGCCTTCGGGATAAACGTCGGCGATATAGGCTTCCATCAGGGTCTTGAGATGATCATAGTCATCCTTGGTCGTGATCTTGCCTTGGGTGAATTCCTTGGCGTACTCGGCGCCGGCTTCAACGAACATCATCGCGACCGGTACCGGCCAGGTCGAGGTACGGCCGGTCATATTGCGCTCGGCCATGATACCGCGAACGGTTTCGATCATATAGGGAATGTCACCTTTTTTGTCATCCGGAACTTCGATATCCAGCGCAGCCGGGAAGCCGTGGAACGGCGATGGGCAGCACGGTTGCGGATAGAGTGCACCGGTCTCGACGACCTGCTTGATCAGCGGGATCTGCATACCGCAGTTGGTCGAGAAGAAGGCGGTGTCTTTGCCGTGTTCTTGAACTTGCTTCGGCACGTCTTCCATGATGAACTGTTGGGCTCCCGGCAGACCGGCATCGCCGGTCGGGTCCGGTGCGTCGACTTCAAGGAAGGTGACGCCGGCTTTTTCAGCGTTTTCTTTGAGCAGGTCGCGGCGGGCGGCCAGCAGAGCATAGGACATGTGACGCGGGAAGGAGTAATGGATAAAGGTCTTTGCTCCCATGGCGACAGCTTGTTCCATGACGGTCGTACCCATCGCCAGCTCATCAGCCGCTAATACGATATCGGCTTGCGAAGCGATTTCCGGCGGATCTTCTCCAGGTGTTCCGGCGATGACCAGCAGGTCGGGATTGACTTCACGGGCCTGAGCGATACCGGCACTGACGCCCGGGACCGCCTGGACGATGACCATCGCTTTGATGCCCGGTGTTTGGGCCAGCGACACGATGTTCGAGATAGTGGTTTCTTGTTCTTCCGTGAACTTGTCCGGATATGTCATCAGGATTACATGTTCCGGTCCATATTTTTCCAGAACATTTTGAGCTGCCCGGTATTCTTCTTCGTTTTGAGAAACGGTACCGGTCAAGATGGCGATCTTCCAGTCACCTTCATCGGCAGCGTCGGCCGGTTCCTCAGCCGGGGCATCAGTCGGTGTATCTTATTTAAAAAAAGGCAACATCATCAACTAAAAATTGTCGTTGGATGTTACCTTTATGGCAATAGCTAAAATCTAATTCGGTTTGTTTTTCAAAGTTTTTCGGCCATGTCCGGCCTAATAAGGGTTAAAAGTTACGATTCGGTAACTTTATTAGTCGGTCGCCTTATCGACCCGGTAGAGCTCCGTCTTCTCATCGCCATCGAGTGACGAAATGACGATTTCCTCACCGATCAGCTCAGTGCCATAGGCGATGGCGCTGGATTGATCGACGTATTTGACATTGATGGGAAGCTCGTTTGCTGCATCGATGATGGCCCGGTAGACCTCGGTCGGCAGGATCTCACCGATATGCTCATGATCGTGATCATGGCCCGGGGTGACCGGTGTCAAAGCGGGTGATTCCGTGAGCGTCTCTGCCGGGGACTCCTCAGCCGCCGGCGCACCACAACTCACCACTAGGACCGCCAGCAGGAGCCAGCCGATCAGGCGCTTCATTAGGCCTCTTTGTAGGCGATGGTCTCAATCTCTACATCACAGCCCATCGGCAATCCCTTGACCGCAAAAGCGGACCGGGCGGGCTTGTGATCGCCGTAGAATTCGGCATAGACCTTGTTCATGTCCTGGAACAGATCCATCGAGCTTAAGAAGACCGTGCTCTTGACGACATTCTCCGGTGTCAGCTCGGCCGCCTCCAAGACTGCCTTGATATTGGCAAAGACCTGCTTGGCCTGCTCGGTGACATCGCCCTCGACGAGTTTACCGGTGGCCGGATCGATCGGGGTCTGCCCCGACAGATAGTAGAAATTGCCGGCCTGGATCATTTGGCTATAGGGTCCGATGGCCTTGGGTGCATTGTCTGAATGATACGTTTTCATAAAAAATCCTCCATTTTGATTGATCTATTTAATAATACCAAATAATGCGGCGATGCAATCAATAAACCATCACGACAAGAAGAAAGGACGATGACTCGCCCCGGGCTTCTTCGAATGATGATAGTCTAATAATTACTTGATAGGATCGACTCCAACGACGAGAGCTTGATCCGGTAGTGCTGCTCCCGATCGACATAATAGACGTCCGGGCCGATCATTCGCCGAAAGTGCATTTCCTTCGGCAGCTGGACCAGGGTATTGTCGATCAGGAGGGAGTCGCGAATCCCGTTGGTGCCAAACACCAAGCGCTCCGTCTGAAAGCGGGCATCAAACAGCTCAAACTTTTCGATCTCGGCCGCTTCAAAGGCGTCCTGGATCCGCAAAAAATACCAGCCGTCGGCGTGATGAGCCGTTGTCAGCAGATCGACCTTGTCGTCTCGGAAGAGATAGCTGTAGATCGACGCCTGCTCCAAGGCAAACGACTGTCGGCTCAGTCCATCGGCCGAGATCGATTCAAAGCCGATGGCGTCACCTTTACGGTAAAGATAGTGCAGCCGGTCGCGATGGATCTTCGGTTCAAAGCCGTTGGCGACAAAGACGTGAAGCTGCGGTTGATCCGGCAGATAGCGATAGATCACCTCGCCCTTATAAGGTGAGCTCCCCTCAAAATAGATGGCTTCTTGCCAGACCAGCGAATCGCCGATCTCGGCTCCGACCAATTCGGCGATCACCCGCTCTCTCCTTTGATGAGGGTCGAAGGCGATCACCTCTAAGCCATCCGCTAACCGGCGGCTGATCAGCCACTCATCCGCCAAGCAACCCAGCAGGCTGATCCCGTCCTTAGCCGAGTAGTAGATGACTCCGGCCTGATCGGTAATGACGTACCGGTCAGCTCGCTGCTTCACCCCATAGGGCTCCGCCCGGTAGACGATGTCGGTCGAGAGGCTCATCGGCTCAGAAGCGGCCAGGATGCGGCGGTACTCTTCATCGGATAATAAGCGATCCCCCACCCGCTCGACATCGAGCACGCTTAGGGACCGACTATGCGGTTGATAGACACTGAATATGATCGCGATCACGATGATGACGAGTCCGACTTTTCTCACAGGCTGCCTCCTCCGTTTAGGCTATGGCCATCATAATACATCGGGCTCGAAAAAGGACACGGCGGCGGACAGATTCGTTCGGTTTTATCGTTGAATCCGGTCGGCCGCTTTTAGGTGAACTTTACCAAGTCCAACCAAAAAGACAGCCATCTGATATTTGATGACCATTCCGAAGTTGCTCTTTCCACTTCCAAAAAAGCTGTCATTTCAAGACTTTCGGGGCAAGAAAAAAGACCGACCCTTGGATTAGGTCGGCCTGAGCGATTCATCAGCGAAGGAAGAAATCCAATGCCATGATCAGAGCCACCGCCAAAAAGAAGCTGTAGCCATAGAGACTGATCGGCCGTTTTTCGATGTCTTTTTTGAGCTCCTCCTGGATCGTTTCCAGATCCTTTGTCTCCTCCTCCGTCTCGTCGGTATCCTGCTTTGGCACATAGCCTTTTCGCCGCCAAGTCAGGATCCAACCGAGCAAAAGATAGATGGCCATGGTGAGCATCACGAAGCGATCGCCGCTAGCTTGATCACGAAAGGCAAACCGAAAGATAAGATAGGTCAGCGAGCCGATGGCCAGACCGACCAGACTGATTTTGAGGGCTTTATTCATGGCAACTCCTATACGACGAGCGAGATCAGCTTATCCGGCACATAGATGAATTTCTTCAGTGCCGGGACGTAGTGATCATAGCTGTCGTGCGCCTTCACCAGCGCCTCGACCTCGTCCCTGGATGAGCCCAGCGGTGCGCTGATCTTAAAGCGGACCTTGCCATTGACCTGGACCGGGATCTCGATGACATCCTCTCTTGTCTTGGCCGGATCAAACTGCGGCCAGCTCAAAGAACTGATCGGCTGCTGATGGCCCAGCCGCTGATACAACTCCTCGGTCATATGCGGAGCGACGGGGTTCAATAGGATGAGCAGGATCTCGTATTCCTCGGGACTCAGCTTGTCTTGTTTATAGTACTCATTCACCAGGCTCATCATCTGAGCGATGGCGGTATTGCCCTTTAGATGCTCGTAGTCATGGCTCACCTTCTCGATCGTCTGATGGATCAGGACCTCAAGCTCCGGTCGAAAGCCCGCCAGCGTCTGATCGACCTTGTCAAAGGCAAACCAGACCCGATCTAAAAAGCGTTTGGTGCCGGCCAGACCGTCATTGCTCCAGCTGACCGCCTTTTCAAAATCACCGATAAACATTTCATACGCCCGCAATGCATCGGCTCCAAAGTTTTGGATCACCTCATCGGGATTGATGACATTGCCTCGGCTCTTGGACATCTTCTCGCCGTTTTCGCCCAGGATAAAGCCGTGCGAGGTCCGGCGGGCATACGGCTCGGCCTGAGGCACGACACCGATATCGTACAGGAATTTGTACCAGAAGCGCGAATAGAGCAAGTGAAGCGTCGTATGCTCCATGCCGCCATTGTACCAATCGACCGGCAGGAAGTAGTCGATGGCGGCCTTCGAGGCGATCGCTTCATCATTATGCGGATCGGTATAGCGCAGGAAATACCAGCAGCTGCCGGCCCATTGCGGCATGGTATCGGTCTCTCGTTTGGCCGGCCCGCCGCAGCGGGGGCAATCGACATTGACCCAGTCGGTCATATTGGCCAGCGGACTTGAGCCGTCATCAGCCGGCAGATAGCTTTCGACCTCCGGCAGCACCAGCGGCAGCTCGTCTTCGGACAACGGGACCGGTCCGCAGCTCGGACAATTGATGATCGGGATCGGCTCTCCCCAGTAGCGCTGACGACTGAACACCCAGTCGCGCAGCTTATACTGGATCTTTCGCTCACCCAGGCTCTTTTCCTCCAGGAAGTCGATCATCGCAGCGATGGCTTTGGGTACACTGAGGCCATTGATAAAGCCGGAATTGATGATCTCGCCATCACCGGTATAGGCGGCTTGACTCAGATCGCCGCCGGCAACGACCTCGACGATATCGAGCCCAAACTCCTTAGCAAAGTCATAGTCGCGCTGATCGTGGCCCGGCACCGCCATGATCGCCCCGGTGCCGTATTCCATCATGACATAGTCACTGATAAAGATTGGGATGGTCTGCTGGCTGGCCGGATTGTAAGCCATCAGGCCATCGAGCCTGACACCGGTCTTATCCTTGATGAGCTGTGTGCGCTCAAAATCACTCTTATGCTTGGCATCATGGCGGTACTGCTCGATCGCCTGCCAGTTGCTCAGGCGCTCACGATGCTTGCTCACCAGCGGATGCTCCGGCGCCACGACCATATAGGTGGCGCCAAAGATGGTGTCGGGCCGGGTGGTGAAGACCTCCAGCTTGTCGTCTGTTCCCTCGATCGGAAAATAGATCAGCGCTCCCTCGGAGCGGCCGATCCAGTTCTTTTGCTGGGTCTCGACCCGGTCGATAAAGTTGACCTCGGCCAGATCATCGATCAGCCGCTGAGCGTATTTGGTGATGGCCAGCATCCACTGCTCCATCCCGCGGCGCACCACCGGTGCCCCGCAGCGCTCACACTCGCCGCCGACGACCTCTTCATTGGCCAATCCGACCTGGCACGACGGACAGAAGTTGATATCCATCGTGGTCTTATAGGCTAAGCCGTGCTCAAATAGCTTTAAGAAGATCCACTGGGTCCACTTATAGTAATTGGGGTCTGAGGTATAGACAAATCGATCCCAGTCGAAGCTATAGCCCAGACTCTTCAACTGCCGGGTCATATTGGCCATATTCTTTTCGGTCACGATCTTCGGATGGATCTTATGCTTGATGGCATAGTTTTCAGCCGGCAGGCCGAAGGAATCAAACCCGATCGGATAGAGCACGTTCTTTCCCTCCATCCGATGCTTTCTGGCCACCACATCCAAGGCGGTATAGGAGCGAGGATGCCCGATATGGAGCCCCTCACCCGAGGGGTAGGGAAACTCGATCAGGATATAATCCTTCTCCTTGGCCGGATCGATCTCGGTCTTGAAGGTCTTCTCTGCCTCCCAGATGCCTTGCCATTTCTTCTCAATCTGTCCAAAATTGTACTTTTCCATGCTCTCTCCTTCAACTAAAAAAGGACCTCTTAGGGGCGCCTGCACGCGGTACCACCCTAATTGACCAAGGTCCACTTCGATTGTCTATTATTGGGGACAAACCAGTTTTCAAGGCGAGTTCGGGCTTGGCTCTTCGCTTGACTTGCACCACCCGTCAATTCTCTATCGAAGGCCTTACCGTACTACTCCTGTGTTTTTCACTTGTAGCCTATTATATCAGAGCCGAGCGGCTTAATCAATCCGAGCTTTTGGCCGATTTAGGGACGTAGCTCCAGCCGTGATCACCGTGATAGATCATCATTCTACTCATCCCGCCATCGATCGTGATGGTCTCTCCGGTGATAAAGCCGGCCTCATCCGAGAACAGGTAGCGGACCAGCGAAGAAATATCACTCGCCCGGCCGATTCGACCGACCGGTTGTTGGCGCTCATCCGATTCTAAGTGATCAGCCTCGGTGGGATCGATCCAGCCCGGGGCGATCGCATTGACCCGGACCCGGCCGGCCAGACCGCCGACAAGCCCGGCGATGGCATAGATAAAAGCCGTCCGTATCAGTTGCTTCATATGATTCCTCCCTTTGCTTAAAGCTCAGACATCGAGTCAGCCCACTGGGCCACCGGTTGCTCCCGGTCGATCCGGTAGAGATCGGCGCGGCCGCCGAGCTGATCGATCAATTCCTGCATGAGTGATACCGCCTGATCCATAGCCTGCTCAAAGCCCGAAAACCCGACCAGGTGGAAGTAGATATCGGTCGAATCGAGTTCGGTCTTGGCCAGCTCTGATTGGCGCCACAGTCCTCGTCTGGTCTGGACCTCCGAGCCGCTCAGCCAAGTCAGCTCACCCGGTGCGACCTCCTCCCAGCGCTCACTCCCGAGTGGCAAGAAGCGATCGCCCTCAGTACTCAGCCGAAGAGCCAGATCGTGCTTGATGCCCCGCATATCATGAGCCCCCATCGATAGATGCGTCCGAAGGCTGATGGCATTGAGCCGATCAACGATCGCATTGATCATCGGCAGCCGGCCCCCCTTGGCGATCCTTTTTAGCATGGCCTCGATCGAGGGCGGATAACGGTTGGGATTGATGCCGGCCTTTTCCATCAAGCCCCGATAAGCGGCGACCGATGGGATCGACCGAATATCCGATTGGCCATATTTGCCTTGAAAGGCCGCTTCGGCGTGGCGGAGGCTGTGCTCATCGTGCTCGTCACCGGGTCGGTTCTTAAGGCCTCGGGCGACCAGTAGATAGACGACGATATCGCTCGACAGTTCGAACACCTCAGGATAAATGGTATATTTCATACTGCCGCCTAGCGCCGAATAATCTCAACATCATAGCCATCAGGATCGGTAATAAAATAGATATTGGGCTTTTGACCGTGGACGCTATACATCTCACTCACCCGATAGCCCATCGCTTGATGCCTGGCATGGGCCGCCTCTAAGTCGTCGGTCACCATGGCGATATGAGAGAAGCCATCGCCCAAGTCATACGCGCCGTGACCGTAGTTATACGTCAGCTCGAGCTGATGATCACTCATCCCATCACTTAAGAAAACCAGCGTGAACTCCTTGTCCGGATTGTCGACTCGTCGGACTTCGGTATAGCCCAGCGCCTCGGTGTAGAACGCGATCGAGGCCGCCAGGTCGGCTACCCGTAGACAGGTATGGACTGTTTCAAATTTCATTATATCCTCCTAAGCTTTTTGTCGGCAAAGTTTAGTGCCTCGGCACCGTCTTTTGTCACCACCACCAGATCCTCGATCCGGACCCCGAATCTTCCCGGCAGGTAGATGCCGGGTTCGATGCTGAAGATCATCCCGACCTCGAGCTCCTGGTGATTGTTCGAGGAAACATCCCCCGCTTCATGGACCTCTCGGCCGATGCTGTGACCGGTCCGATGGATAAAGTACTCGCCGTAGCCGGCTTGCTCGATGGTCCGTCGGGCGGCCGCATCGATCGACTTGAAAGTCACTCCGGGTCGGACGGCCGCGATCGCATTGAGATTGGCGGCCCGCACGATCTCATAGACCCGGCTGAACTCTTCGTCCGGCTCACCCAGGTGGATCGTCCGGGTCATATCGGAGCAAAAGCCATCCTTGCGACAGCCGATATCGATCAACAGCGCTCCGGTGTCCCCTAGGACGGTATCATCCGAGCGGTGATGCGGATCGGCACTGTTTCTCCCGAAGCCTATGATCGGTTCAAAGCTGAAGCCTTCGGTGTCAAGTTCCTGATAGATGTCGGCTAAACGATCGGCCAGCATTTTTTCAGTCACCCCCGGGCGGACCTCAGAGATCAAAAGCTCCATGGCGATATCGTTAAGGGCGCTGGCTTGTTTCATGGCCCCGATCTCGGTCTCATCCTTTCGCTGTCGCAGCCGATCGATCAGACGAGAGGCATGTCCCAAGTGTAGCTCCGGCTTTTGACGCAACAGATCGATCAGAAAATGAGCCGGCCAGTTTTTATCGATCCCGATCTTTCCCGGACCGATATGCCTGGCCAACAGCTCGATCGGTCTGTCGGTATCGGAATACCATTCGACCGGATGATTGAAGTCGGCCTTGGGGATCAAACGGTTTAAAAAGAAGCGATGCTCCCCGCCACCATCGACCAAAAAGACCATCAGCCGCTCATCGGTCGACAGCAACTGATCGGTTAAATAGTCGATCGCCACCGGATCGCTCACGATCAGTTGAGCGAAGCCTTGGTCCTTCATCAAACGAACCAGTTTGTTGAGTCTTGTCATCCCAGCCTCCCCGCCAGATAGCCTGTGCTAAAGGCGATTTGTAGATTAAAGCCGCCGGTCGGTCCCGCCAGATCGAGACATTCACCGGCAAAATACACGCCCGGCATCGTGCGATGCTCCAGCGTTTTAGGTCTTAGTTGGCTCAAGGCCACACCGCCCAAGGAGATCGTCGCCTGCTCGATCGCCCCAAGCCTTAGGATCGTCACCGGCCAAGCCTTAAACTGATCCAAAAAAGCCGAGCGCTCAGACCGCTTCAAATTGCCTGTATCCCGGTCGCGATAGTCTCTGAGCAGATAGCTGAGCAATCGCTTCGGCAAAAGGCCTCTCAGCCGTCGGTCGAGGTCTTTGTTCGAGCCAAACAGCTTCTCAGCCAAGGCCTCCCGCGGCAGATCCGGCAGCAGATCGAGTGTGATCTCGAGTGGAAACGCCCCACCGGAAAGATGATTGCTTAGATCCAGCGCCGCCGGTCCGCTCAGACCATAGTGGGTAAACAAAAGCTCACCACGAACCGACGACTTTTGATACATTAGAACCGCATCAGCCAGACTGATGCCCATGATCTCTCGACCGACGCTCGGGCTATAGAGCGAGCTGAGTCCGGGCCGCCAAGGGATCCGGTCCAGCGGCTCCAACGTCGCCAACAACCGTCCATCCGAGCCGGTCACCGGATAGCTGACGCCGCCGGTGGCTATGATGACCTTATCAAAGGCCATCGGCCGCTCGGTGATCACTGTCACGGTCCTTTCTTCGACCATCACGTTTTTGACCGCCGTGCCCAAACGGATCGCAACGCCCAGTCGCTTCATTTCTCCACTCAGACAATCCAAGATATCCCGGGCCTGATCACTTTTAGGATAGATCTTATCGCCCTCGGCTTTTAGGGGAACGCCTCGCTGCTCAAAAAAATCGATCAGATCCGTCTGAGACAGGGCTGATAGCGCCGGCCGAAGAAACCGGGCTTGGCCGATCAGTCGCTCCAAAAAGACCGCCTGAGCGACGCTGCTTGTCAGATTGCAGCGACCGCCGCCGGTGATCAGGAGCTTCTTGCCCAGCTCCCCATTTTGTTCGAACAGACAAACCCTGTGACCGTCAGTCCCGGCACGGATGGCGGCCATCATACCGGCCGGACCGCCGCCGATGATCGCTACCGTTTGGCTCATCCGCGATAGTTTACGAACTGGGTATGAAAATCAAAGTCGGCATCCCGGATCAGCTGCATGATGGTCTGGAGATCGTCTCGGCTTTTGCCGCTGACTCGCACCGTATCGCCTTGGATCTGGGCACTGAGCTTGAGCTTGGAATCCTTGACGAGCTTGGTGATCTTTTTCGCCTGGTCCTGATCGATCCCGATCCGGGCGGTGATCACCTGCTTGACGCGGCCGCCCAGACTGCTCTCGATCCGGCCATAGGCGAAGGCCCTCAGCGGGACATTTCGTTTACTGAGGCGAAGCTCCAGGATATCGAGCACCTGCTTCAAGGTGAACTCATCCGCTGTCTGGATCGTGATGTCTTTGTCTTTTCGTTCGATGGTCGTATTTGAGCTTTTGAGATCGAATCGGTTGGTGATCTCCTTTAGGGCTTGATTGATCGCATTATCGACCTCGGGCAACTCCACCTGCGAGACGATATCAAAACTGGCATCCTTGGCCATCTACTACCTCCTAGTGTCTGGTGATCATGATCAGATAGTCCTCCGGTCCATCGAGGTCGTTTTCGACCACGACCAGCCGAAAGACGGGATCGGTATGGACGGTGACATAGAGCGACTGCTCCGACTCAAAATCGATATCGATCACACCGTAGCGCGCCCGTAGGATCTCAAGCACCTCTTCCGGTGAGCGATCACTCAGGATCAAGCGCGGATCCTCGGTCTCAGAAAACAACCGATCGCCCTCAAACAAGGCCTCGGGCTCTAAGACCGGAGCGGCGGCACACGATGTCAGTAAAAAAAGTAGGATCACCAGGATCCCACCTATTCTCATGACCCTGTTGCGACAGGTCTGTCTTTCCAGAGTCGCTCTATGGAATAATATTCTCGTTGATCCTCATCGAAGAGATGAATAATCAGGTCGTTGAAATCAAGTAGTACCCAGCCGCTCTCGGCCGTACCTTCTCTGGCCCGCAGCGGATAGCCCAGCTTGTGGACCCATTCTTCCAGTTCACCGGCCAATGCCTGGAGGTGGCGTTTATTGCGCCCGGTACAAATCAAAATATAATCGGTCTCCGAATTGACTCCCTGGACATCGATCCCCATCACATCGCGGGCTTGCTTCTCATCCAGGTATGACATCACCTTTTGGGTAATCTCTGTATGATTGATCAAATAAACCTCCTTGATTTCGTTTCTTTCAGTATACCCAAAAAATGGGGGTCTGCCTAACGAACCCCATTTAGTTTCCGTTTCTTGACGATCTCGTCTCGCATCTGGATAGTATGCGTGCTCATTCGCTTGCCCTTTTGATGCAGGTAGGTCCGTGAGACCTGGATAAACATCAAGATGGCGGCATCGAGATCCTTAAAGGCCAACCGGCGAATGATATCGACCATGGGGAACTTGCGCCCCGGTTCGATCCCATCGGCCAGGAAGATGATCTTGCCCAGGGTGTCGAGTCCCGGTTGGCCGACGGTATGCCACTCGATGGCGCTAAGGACCGACTTGTCCTTGATCCCGATCCGCTTGGCATAGCGGGCTGAGATGCCGGCATGACTGAGTGATCGGTCCTTTTTAGACCGTCCGATGAAATAGCCGACATCATGCAAAAGGGCGGCCTTGACGGCTTTTTTTTGAGAGGCCCCATAGGTCTTGGCCAATTGCTTGGCCAGCTCGGCCGTGCGCCGTGAATGGTCGTATTTTCTTTTGGACAAAATGGGCTTTACCAGCTTATCGATCTCTTTGATGGTCACGGTAGACACCCTCTTGATTGATATAATCCAACACCGCCTCCGGCACGAGGTATTTGCCTGAGCCGCCACGCATGATGGTTTCTCGGATATAGCTGCTCGAGACATCGACATCCGGAAAATCGATCAGTCGGATATCGGCCTCGTACTGGGTATTGAGCCGCAGGACCTCGGTCTCTAATTGAGCCCGGGTATGACTCGGCCGATAGGCCGCTAGGAAGGTGACCTCACGCAACAGCTCTTCAAAGGTCATCCAGCCCTCGAGCTCCATCACGGCATCGGCGCCGGCGATAAAGAAAATCTTCACACCGGGATATTGATCCTTTAGGATCCGGATGGTATCGATGGTATAGGATGGTTCCGGCCGATTGAGCTCGAGATCGGATACCCGAAATCCGGGATTATCCGCCACCGCCAGCTCTACCATATGATAGCGGGTCGTGGCCTTGGTCATGGTGAGCTTTTGCTTGAACGGACTCAGCTTGGCCGGCATAAAGAACACCCTGTCCAGCTCGAACCGTTCCAGGGCGGCTTGAGCCAGCATTAGATGACCGACATGGATCGGATCGAACGATCCCCCGAAAATGCCTATCCTCTTCGGAGACATCAGGGCAGACGGATCCTGTCGGCGGCGCTCAGTGTCCGAGACCGGCGATAGAGGACAAATTTCTTCCCGACCGCTTGGATAAACTCGGCCTCCAATGCCTCGGCCACCTGATTGGCGGTCGGCTTGGCCTTGAGATCAGCCGCATCCAGGATGGCGAACTTGACCAGCTCGTGATCATCGAGGATCTTATCGGCCTCGGCGTAAAAGCTCTCGCTCAGACCATTCTTTCCGATGTGCAGCAATGGCTGCAGATTGTGGGCTAACCCCTTGAGGTAGCTTCTGTCTTTTCCACTTATCATAAATCACTCCGTATATTCAAAGGCGTAGCCGGCGACTCGCACCGTGTCACCGTCTTGAATGCCCAGTTGTCTCAGTTCATCATAGACACCCATCTTATTGAGGCGGTTCTGAAAGCGGATCCGCGAGGAGTAGCTCTCAAAATTGGTCGAGCGCAATAAGCGATCGATCGGTCGGCCTTCAACGACGTATTCATCGTCTTCGATAGTGTAGTAGATATTGTCATCCGGGGCTTCCGGTTCGTAGTAATCGACCTCATCGAACATCTCGATCGGTTCGATCTGATCGAGCTTGGTGGTGATAAAGGCCATGGCCGGTGAGATGCCCTCGCCGGTCACGGTCGAGGTGACAAAGGCCGGGATCTTTTTGGCTTCAAAATAGTCGATCACCGGCTGGATGTCTGAGCGGTCATAGACCAGGTCGGCTTTGTTTAGCAGCACCACCTGCTCGCGCTCGGCTAAGCGATCAGAGAAGCGTTCGATCTCACCTTCAATGATTTCATAGTCCTCGATCGGATCTCTTCCCTCCGAGCCCGAGACATCCAGCACGTGAAGGATCAGTCTTGTCCGCTCGACGTGACGTAAAAAGTCAAGGCCAAGACCGACGCCATCGGCCGCCCCCTCGATGATGCCCGGGATATCGGCCATGATAAAGCTCTTGCCCGCGATCTCTTCGACGACGCCGAGATTTGGATAGAGCGTCGTGAAGTGGTAGTCGGCTACCTTGGGCTTGGCTTTGGTGATCCGAGCCAAGAGTGAGCTTTTTCCGACATTGGGAAAGCCGACCAGGCCGACATCGGCGATGCTCTTAAGCTCGAGAATCACTTCAAAGGACTGACCGAATTCGCCCGGCGTGGCAAAATCGGGTGCCCGTCGAACACTCGTTTTAAAGGTGGCATTGCCCCGGCCGCCCTTGCCGCCCTTGGCTAGAAGCTTACGGTCTTTGGCTTCGGATAGATCGGCCAGCAGCTTACCGGTTTCTTTTTCATAGATGACGGTGCCCTGGGGCAGATACAGAGTCAGGTCCTGCCCGCTCTTGCCGTGCATGTTCTTGCGTTGACCGTTGGCACCGTCTTCGGCTTTATACTTTCTTTTGTAATGAAAGTCCATCAGGGTGTGCATCCCGGTGTCGACCTCGGCGTAGATGGAACCACCCCGACCGCCGTTACCGCCATCGGGACCGCCTTCGGGCACAAAGGCCTCCCGGCGAAAGGATACGGCACCGCTCCCGCCGTTACCGGCTGTGATCTGGACTTTGGCATGATCGATAAACATAGCTACCTCGCTGGTCTATAAGTACCCATTTTCAAAAAAAAGAAAGTGTTGCCACTTTCTTTCATGGTTCTTATTGTTCGACAGCGTAAACGCTGACTTGCTTTCTGCCTCTGCCTTTGGGCTCAAAGCGGACAATACCATTGATTTTTGCAAATAATGTATCATCACCACCGCGACCGACATTGTGGCCGGGATGAATTTTCGTACCTCGTTGGCGAACGATGATGGAGCCAGCGTGGACGTTTTGTCCGTCACCCGTCTTGACACCCAGTCGTTTTGCTAATGAGTCACGACCATTCTTTGAGGAACCGACTCCCTTTTTACTGGCAAAGAGCTGAAGATTAACTTTTAACATCTTATTCCTCCTTACTCTTTATCTTTAGAAACTTTCCGTATTCTTCTTCGATCCCGATCACACCCGTCCAAGCGACCCGAAGGACTGCCTGGATCGCCGGGTCCTGATAGGACATATCGACAATCTTGACGCGCAGGCGATTATCACCTTCTTCGATATAGGCATTGGCTCCCCGCTCACTCAGCGTGTTGGCCACCGCATACAGGATCGCACTGACGCCGGCACAGACGATGTCTTCGCCGGGATCAGCATATCCGGCATGGCCGCTGGAGTCAAAGCCCAACAGCTCGCCTTGGCGCTTGAAAAAAGTGATCGTGATCATTACAGACTGATGGATTCGATACGAACAGCTGTGAAGGGCTGTCGATGACCTTTTTTCTTGCGATGGTCTTTTTTAGCCAAATACTTGAAGATAATGACTTTATCAGCCTTACCTTGCTCGAGTACGGTAGCTTTGACGAGAGCGCCATCAACGATCGGTGCTCCGAACGTGCTGTCGTCTCCGTCCATAACGGCCAGAACCCGATCAAACTCGATGGTGTCACCGACTTCGCCGGCTAACTTCTCGACTCGAATCTCATCGCCTTCTGCGACCCGAAACTGCTTACCGCCTGTTTCGATAATTGCGTACATCGTGTTACCTCCTCTTACCAGACTCGCCGGTCAGGTGCTGTGCTTTAATACCTGGTCCCGTGCGGTTACCGATTAATGGTATCACAGATGAGCGCTGGATTCAAGGGCTTTTTTCAGCTATTTCAACGATCAAAACACCATCACTTCATAGCCCTTGTCGACGAAGTCTTTTACCCCGGCATGGCCATTCATGTCATTTAGGAACGGGATCCCCGACTTTTCATTCTCTTCATAGACACCCAAGACCTTCGAGCAGGCCAGACATACGCCGTGGATCGTCCCGTTTTCTTTGAGTTTTAAGTATAATCGGTTGTTCTCGGCCTCTAAAACGGTAATCAGCTTGCAAGCCGCTCCTTCGATGATGAGCTTGACTTCGTAGCCGGCTTCGATCAATTGATCGGCATTCATCAGGGCATGCAAGAAGCACATTTTTTCACCTTCCATCGCATAGATCAAATACTTTTTCATTCCTATCCTCCTAGCATTCTAAATGATTCCATCTAATAGTATACCACGAAGACTTTTCCAACCGAGAGCTCTCAGACTGGGTATATGTCACACCAGAAGACTTGATTGGAGGAGAGCATGACCTATACGCTCATCACCGGTGCATCAAGCGGCATCGGAAAAGAATTCGCCCGTGTGTTTGCTCAAAAAGGCCACCACTTGATTCTAGTCGCCCGCCGGATCCATCTGCTGGAACACTTAAAAAAAGAGCTGTTAAAAGATAATAATATCAAGATCGAGCTGTTTCCAGTCGACCTTGCCAATCCCTCATCAGCCAAACAGCTATTCGAGACCATCACCGCCCGTGGACTACTGGTCGACCACTTGATCAATAATGCCGGTGTCGGAAGCTGGGGGCCCTTTGTCGAGGCAGACTGGCAGGAACAGCTGCGTCTCATTCAGCTAAACATCACCACCTTGACTGAACTCACCTACCTGTTTGCCCGCCAAATGCTCACCTATCACCGGGGCACGATCCTGAATATCTCCTCGACGGCCTCCTTTGGCGGCGGCCCCTACATGGCGCTCTACTACGCTTCTAAAGCCTATGTGACTACTTTTAGCGAGGCGCTGGCAGAGGAGCTGAAGGATTCCCCGATCAACATTCAGGTGCTTTGTCCCGGGCCAACCCGAACAGGCTTTGAGAAAGCCGCCGGCATGAAGCATGCCAAGATGTTCACCTGGGTTCCGACCGCCATGCCCCAAGCTGTAGCCCAAGCCGGCTATGATCTGATGGTAAGCAATAGAAAGGTCAAATATCATTCCGCCAACACCCATGTCTTCAACCTAACGGCTCGGTTAGGACCACGATCCCTGTGGCGCAAAGCAGCCGCCATCATCAATGGGATACCGCGGAAGAAGTGAAAGTAGTTCCATCGCTCACTTGCTGATTGAGTACGGGATGACTCACCCTCGCCTCTTCCAATAGCCACTCCGGGGGAACGTCCATATGTATCGCCGATCTTTATGTAGCTTTTATCTAATGACCGATACACTCATCACCGGCGCTTCCAGCGGCATCGGAACTATATTTAAAGGGAATATCCTACTACTCAAACTACACGTTTGATTTATCGCAAATCTACTGCCATCATCAAAGGGATACAATAGAATTGGGAGAACTCCTTTTTTCAATCGTAGCCCTTTCGGAATTGGCGTGACCATCATGGCGCTGGCTGTGTTTATTTCCCGTCTAAACTATTGTTTGATTCATCGATCAATAAAGAAAGAATCAAGTCGGACCTAGGACTAGCCTCCACTACTCTCACCCGGTGATTCGTCCTTACACTAAAAAAAGCGGTTAGCTTTTAATGGTTGATACCGGATAACAGCTTCTTTTTTTGGCTCATGCTCTATCTCAGTCATAAGTTATATCCATCAGGCATAGTCCTTGAGCGGGTGCCAGGATGGCTAAGGATCGGTTTGCTTGTTCTAGGATCGTTTGTGTGAGGGATGGCTCGGCCTCGCCTCTTCCAATAGCCACCAGCGTCCCTACGATAAGCCGGATCATGTGGTGAAGAAAACCATCCCCTCTGATCGTTAGGAAGAGCCTTCGCCCGTTTTCTTCCACCTGTGCCTCCATTTCGATCGAATGGATCGTCCGAATCGTCTTCTTATTTCGTCCCACAGTATAGCCGGCAAAGTCCTGCTTGCCAATGAGCGGACCTATGGCTTGTCTCATCTTCTCCCGGTCTAACTCTTCGGGGATCGTCCATTCGATGTGTCGGCGAAATACATCGGGCTTATCATGTTCATAGATCGTGTAACGATAGGTCTTATATTTGACGGCATGTCTCACGTGCCAGTCCCTTGGCACCTCGGTGCAATCCAGGACTGCGATATCCTCCGGTAGATAGCGATTGATAGTCTGCTTGATCTGCTCAGGGCTTAAGATCGTATCGAGTACAAAGCTGGCCACCTGACCCAGGGCATGGACACCGGCATCGGTTCGCGAAGCTCCCTGAAGATCGATCGATTGTTCAAACGCTCGTTCGATGACTGTACTGATCTGTCCCTGGATGGTATTTCTAGTATTCTTTTGACGCTGCCAGCCCCGATAGGCTCGCCCGTCATAGCTTAATGTCATGGCAAACTTTCGCTTCATTGTTTGTTTAATTCCTGGACGATACGCTCAGCCAACCGATGAGTCTTGAGTGACTCCTCATCTTCTATCATATATCCTCGACCGGCTTTGACATCATCCAGAAAGCTGGTGACGAGCTCGCTGAAGCCGCGCCGAACACCGAGAGACAGCCAGTCATCCATCCGCACCTGTTCGATCCTATTGTCCTGCATGATCCGAAGATCACTCAGCTCACTCAGCTCGTATTTGATGCCGGGAGCGATCACCTCGACCCGCTCCTCTGTCCGGCCGGATTCCCGATTCATGATGCCGATCGCCATCGCGTCGGTCGTCGTCAATTGGACCGACAGGCTGTGGAGCAGATCGTTTCGGTAGACGCCGTGGATACGGACCTCTTCCGGCTCCGCTCGGAGTAGAAATCGGATGGAGTCCAGCACATGGATATAATCATCAAACACGAACACTCTCGTTTCCCCCGGCAGCTGATAACGGTTTTTTTGATAAATGATGGTGCTTGGTCGTTCGACTTCAAGCATCCGCTTGATCGGCGGGATGAAGCGCCGGTTGAAGCCGGTCCGGAGTGTCAGATCGTTCCTCTTTGCCAGCCGGAAAAGCGCCTCGACCTCAGGATATGAGTAGGCCACCGGCTTATCGACATAGACCGGGATGCCGGCTTCCAGGAACTGTTTGGCCAAAACGACATGAGCCTCGGTAGCGCTATGAATAAAGCCCGCCCGGATATCGGCCCGGATCAATTGATCGACAGTTTCTACTACCGTAGCTTTGGGATAGGTTCGAGCTAAAAAAGCTCTCGTATCAGGATTAGAGGATGCCATGACGATGTCAAGATCGGGTATTCCCGTAATGATCGGCAGGTATGCTTTTTGAGCGATGTCACCGATGCCTATCAGTCCAATCTTCATATAGCCTCTCTTTCATGGGTCGTCTGCGCTTTGAACGCTTCGAGCACGACCGGGGCCGTGCTCTGATCATCAAAAAAACTGAAAATAGCCGAATACTTCGTTGTAGCTGACTTCCAGCCCCTCCAGATAGTCTTCGATCCCGCGATATCTTCGGCTGAGCTCGATCCCGCGGATCCTTCGTCCCCGGTCTTTTTCGATCCCGAGCCGGTATGTGACATAATCGGCCATCACCTCCAGCAGCGGGATATCATAGACATTGGTCCCGATCCGTTTTCGGCTGATCTCAAGCAGCCCTAATTTTGAAATATTAACATGCGAGATCCGATCATCGAGCTTCATCAGATCATGGAAGTGCTCCTGCTTGCCTTGGCCGATCAGATCCATGATGACAAGCCCCCCGACATTCATCGTGATCAGAAGGCGCGAGATAAAATCCATCGCCTTATCATTCACCTGATTGGGGCTTAGGCTCGACCGACCCGAATTGACATCGATGATCAGACCCACCCGGGTCATATCGACATGATAGGTGATATCGTCATCGATGATCGTCCCCTGACGCAGTCGGACCAGTTCTTCTTCGAACTCGATGATCTCCATCTCGTCCCAGTTGACCTCCGGCCCTCCCGGCCGATAGATCAGCTTGGCAAAGCGCTCACCGGCCTCGCTTTGGACGGCTTTTCGGTAGCGATACTCCAGGTCTCGGATCTCTTCTTCTACCTTATAAAAGGATACCTGAGCCGCCTCACGCTTGTAATAGACATGACGGAAACCCTTGTTTAACAGGATCGATCGCATCGGCTCTGATATGCCATCCGACACGGCTGTGTCTTTTTCTGGACGATAGATGACGTATTTTCCTACCATCCCGATATTACGTGATAGGACAGGGTGCTTCTTGGGCTGGACCTTACGGACTTCAAACAGGTAGTGGCGACCGACCACCAGGCGCTCTTTGCCTTGATAAATTCCCTTTTGGCGCTCACCCAGGTCGATGAAAAAGCCCCGGATCGTGGCGTGATAGTCCTCGACCCGGCCTAAAAAAACCATCCCGGGCTCAATGCCCTGGCGGGGATAGTATTCGGCCTCGATCAGACGCTCATCCTCAAAGATCAGACGCCGGCGATATTTGTCCGTTTCATAGTTTATCGTAGCCATAGACTCCTTCCTGTCTCGTCATACACATCGATCCGTATGATCTCATAATCGAACACATCCTTTGGTTCAGCCACCAGAGTGGACAGCAGGTCGGTCGGTTTAAGATTATCGACACTGCCGGCCTTTAGGTGGACCCAAAGATAGTCCGGATTGATTTTGTAATCTATGATCAAAGGCTTGGCATCCTTGATGCGTTCACCCTTTTTGGTGTGTTTACGAAACAGGAGCTCATCCCGGGAGAGACCCTCTTTTAGTGCTTCGAGATCTCCCGTGATCAAAAAGTCAGCACTAGAGACAAAGGCCATCAGGGCTTTAGAGTCCTCTACAACCTTGGCCTCGGTGACTTTTAGTCCCGGAGGCATATCCATAGTTAGGAAGCGATCGATGTCAAAGCCGTCTTCGACCTCGACCTCGAGATAATCATGCAGTGCCTGGATGCCGACTGCCAGTGGCAGGGCAAAGTTCATCTTGGGTCTGGGGTTAAAGCCCTCCGAATAGATCATCGGGATCTGCTCTCGACGAAAGATCTGCTCCCAGGTTTTAAGCACCTCGAGATGCGATAAAAACTGCATCACCCCGAGCTTTTCAAAGCGCAGTCTAACGTTCAAAGCAGATGCCTCCGATTCTAGTCGTATTGATGCCACAGCCTAAGCAGCCGTCTCGACAATCGATCGATGTCTGAGCCTCTAAGGCCTGCTGGTATTCCTGCCAGAGAAACCTTCGACTGACGCCCGGATCAATGATCTCCCAGGGGAAGAACTCATCCTCCTCCCGGGCTCTCAGGTACATATCGAGCGTCTGATTGGCGTCGTCTAGCGCTTGAAGCCAGCGCTCATAATCAAAGTATTCCTTCCAGGAATCAAACTTCGCCCCCATCCGGAAGGCCCGTTCGATCACTTCACCCGTGCGGCGAGATCCTCGAGCGAGAACACCCTCTAGGGTCGTGGTATCGACATCATGGTATTGATAGCGTAGACTTCTCCCGCGAAGGTGATTGCGCAGATATTCCTGACGGATCCGGATCGTTTCCGGCGGGGTCTGTTCGACCCACTGAAACGGAGTGAAGGGCTTCGGCACGAGTGATGAGGTGCTAACCGTCAGCTGCAAACCTCGCTGCTCTCGTTTCTTCTCAAAGAAGATCTTCTCCACCCGCTTAGCAATCTGCTCGATGCCCTGAACATCTTCAAAGGTCTCGGTCGGCAGGCCTAAAATAAAGTAGAACTTGATCCGACTCCAGCCCAGATCGAACATCTCTCGCATCGTGTCATCGATATTCTCATCGGTAACATTTTTATTGATCACATTTCTCAGACGCTGCGTCCCGGCCTCCGGGGCAAAAGTAATGCCCGATTCACGAACCGAAGCCACCTTTTGCAAAACAGAAGTCGAGAAGCTATCCAGCCGAAGCGATGGCAAAGAGATCGAGACATTCTGCTCGGTATATTTCTCCGCTAATTCATCCACGATCTCCTCGATCTCTGAGTGATCGAGGGTAGACAGTGAGGTCAAAGAAAACTCACGATAACCGCCGTGATCGACCATGTCATCGACCAGCCGTTTGATCTGTTCCTTGCTTCTCTCACGGACCGGGCGATAGATCATGCCGGCCTGACAAAAGCGACAGCCCTTAGTACAGCCACGAAAGATCTCAATCACTCCCCGGTCATGTACAACATCCATATATGGGATGATCATCCGATCAGGGTAATAGGCCGTGGTGAGGTCTTTAATAAAGGCCTTGATAATAGGATACGGTGCATCCTCGCGCAGTGGCTCATAGCCGATCAGACGGTCCTCCTCCCAGATGTCACGGTAGAACTTGGGCACATAGACTCCGGCGACCGACATGGCCTTGATCAGGAAATCTTCTTTTGAATCAGCCTCGCGATAGATCTCCATCAGTTCAACGATCGACTCCTCCGCCTCCCCGATGACAAACAGATCGAAAAAGTCGGCCATCGGCTCGGGATTGAAGCAAACCGGACCGCCGCCCATGATGATGGGATCCTCCTCTGTCCTGTCACGGGAGCGGATCGGGAT
>DUPT01000063.1 GCA_012838225.1 Tissierellia bacterium | reverse complement strand
CCCCGATCGCCTCATGAAAGGCATCCATCACCTCGATCGGAAAGCCCTCGGGATAGGTCGGCAGCGGTCGATCGATCTGCAGTCCGGCCAGTTCCCAGTGACCGATGGTGGTGTCTTTTCCCTGTGAGACTTCAAACAGCCGGCCAAACGAAGCGATCGGCTCGGCCTCGGGCTCGATGCAGTCCACCTGATGGATATTTCCCAGCCCCAACCGGGCCAGATTGGGGAGCTCGACGCCGGTGGCGTCGAGGGTATTACATAGGGTATTGGCCCCCAGATCACCGAATTTGTCAGCATCCGGCGCATGTCCGATACCGACACTGTCTAATACGATTACTATGGCTCGTTTCATACGACCTCCTTGTTCAGGAAAGTTTATACCCAAGTCTGTAGTCTTTGTCGGACATTTTCCGGCATTTCAAGCGACAAAACGGTTTGCAGTCGGGCCTGATCGACACCGTGATCCCTAAAGTGTTTCTCGATCAGCTCAAGCTTTGGCTCACGCTCGATCAAAGCATAGATCAGATACCAATCCTCCAGGTGCATCAGGGGAAGCTTCTCGATCCCAAAGGGCTCCCAGCGCTCGATATCGGTCTCATCAAAGGGCAGGACGGTCTCCACTTCCTGGGCATAGATCGAGAGGACACACATCAGATCGATATCGACCTCATCGATCTTGAACTCGAAGAAGCCGCGGGTGCGAAACCGCTCGTCCGGGTTTTTCGGCTGCATCGGGCCGTGCTTGATCAGCAGCCGCTGGCAAGCCAAGGCATCCTTTTCGAGCACGACCAGGTCGATATCCTCAAACTGATCACTCAGACCATTGATGTATAACAAAAGTGAGCCACCAACTCCCCAGGTGATTCCCTCGGCGTTGAAGTCGCGGGCGATCTTTTGTAGCACACTGAATTTTTCTTGCATGATATGTTTCCTTTCTTGTCTATGGATTAAGCGACTGCTTGGCTCGCTCGATCAGCTCCTTGGCACTGGCGATCGAGCTCTCACTTAAGGCTGAGCTCATCATCAGCGCCAGTCGCTCGGTATGCTCCGATGCATCGAGCCGCTTCACCAGGGTGGTGGCATCGGCTTTTGAGATCTGATAATGGACATCGGCAAAGGCCGTCAGCTGTGGCAAATGGGTGATGGCGATCACCTGCTTTTCTTGGGACAGACGCTTGATATTTCGTCCGACCTCAAAGGCCGTTTGGCCGCTGATGCCGGCATCGATCTCATCAAAGACCATGGTGAGCGTTTTTTCCCGTTGGCTAAAGACCTGCTTTAAAGCCAGGATGAAGCGACTCATCTCCCCGCCGCTGAGGACATCCTTCATCGGTCGAAGGTCTCGTCCGTTCATCGACGCCAGGATCTCGGCCTGATACCGTCCGCTAAGACGGGGCTCTCCCGGCCGAGGCGTTTGCTCAAGCGAGAGCGCCACATCCGGCAGCTCCATCCGAGAAAGTGATTCGATCAGCCCACCTTTTAGCTGTTTGAAAACCCTCGCCCGGTGATCTCTGAGCCGATGTGATTGGTCGTCATAGAGGCTAAGCAGCTGCGCCGACCGATCTTCAAGGGCCTGTCTTTTTTCAGCCAACGAATCGAAGGCAGCGATCCTCTCACGCAGCTCCTCTTGGTAGGCGACCAGCTCGGTCAGATCTCGTTGATAGGTCCTACGGGCGCTGTGAAGGGCACTGATGCGATCGTTTAGGGCCTTTAGCTCTGATTCATCGAGATCGAGCGATCGGCGCCGCTCACGCAGCGTCATGCCGATATCCTCAAGCTCCAAGCGGACACTCTCAAGTCTTGAGCTCAGCTCATGATAGGTCGGATCATAGTCCTCGAGCAAAGCGATCGTTCGTATGACCCGCTCCAAGCTATCAAGCACCGATGCATCCAGGGTATCGCTCGCTTCGCTTAAGCCCGATACGATATCGGCCATATGAGTGAGCCGGGCAAACAGCGCTTCTTTTTCCCGGTCGGCTTCGACATCGATCGCCAGCCCGTGAAGCTCCTGCAGGATCGTTTTTTCGGTTTCGACATCCGATGAGGCCAGGCTGATCAGCTCCTTCATGGCCGCCTCGGTCTCGCGATAAGCCGTCACTGTCTGAGCGATCTCGGCCTGCAGCGTCACCGTCATCGGATCGAATGAGTCGATCACCGATTGCTGATGATTCGGATCGAGCAGGTAGAAGTGGTCGCGCTGACCATAGATGTCCAGATACGGGCCGATGGTACGCTCGATGGTGTCGACATTGACGATGTCGCCGTTTAGTCGAGAGATAGCTCGGCCGCTGGGAAAGATCTCGCGCGTGATGGCAAAGAGCTCCTCCGGCGTCGAATAGATCATCTCAAAGGTCGCCTTTTGGTCGGGATTACGCAGATAGTCCTTGGAGGTGCGATTGCCCAGACAGATCCGCAGGCCCTCCAAGATGATCGACTTACCGGCTCCGGTCTCGCCGGTCACGATATTGAGTCCTTCACCAAAGGCCAGTCGAATATCCTCGATCAATATGAAGTTGCGAAGATTCAGCTCAAGCAGCATCACAGCTCCCGGTGGGCGTCCGCTACGACCTGATCGACTATGATTGGCTCGTGGGGCTTGGCCCTATTTGATAGATAAAGTAAAAACTCACGGTTTCCCTTGGGTCCCTTGATGGGAGAATACCCCAGGGCCAAGGGATAGAGTTCGATGTGGTCAACATATTCCAAAATGCCGGTGATGACCCGGCGGTGGATGGCCGGGTCGGTCACGATCCCCTTCCCCACCTGATCGCGTCCGGCCTCAAACTGAGGCTTGATCAAAATGACTCCTTGGCCATCATCGGCCAGCAGCGGCTTAATCGCCGGCAGGATCAGTCGGACCGAGATAAAGGAGACATCCATACTGAAAAAATCGATCTTCTCAGGAAGGAGCTCCCGGCTCAGGTAACGGGCGTTTTGGCGCTCCAGCAGCCTGACTCTGGCGTCTTGACGTAAGGTGTAGTCGAACTGGCCGTAGCCGACATCGACCGCATAGACCTGTTTGGCGCCGGCTTCAAGCATCACCTGGGTAAACCCGCCGGTGGAGGCCCCGACATCCAGACAGATCTTATCCGAAAGATCGATCCGATAGTCCTCGATCGCCTTGAGGAGTTTATAGGCCCCTCGGCTGACATAGTGCTCACGCTGTGTCAGCTCGATCTGATCGTCGTCATGGACGCTTTGGCCGGCTTTGGTGGCCGGCTTCTGATTGAGTCTCACCTGCCCCGCCAGGATCAGCGCTTGGGCCTGGCGACGGCTGGGGACGAGCCCTAATTCGACCAGTCTGACATCGAGCCGCTTAGCCATAGCGCTTTGTCAATTCATAGGTGATGGCATTGGGTCCCAGTCCATACTTTTCCAAGATATCGGGGATCAGTCCCTGCGGGATGAATTCCATCGGCAGGGTTTGAAGCTCGATCTGAGGATGGACGGCCTTGAGCTTCTCGGCCAGCGAGCCATGGTAGATCGCTTCCTCATAGACATGGATGTGGTCATAGTCTTTAAACATGTCGGTCAATACGTCGTGCCGGATCGGCAGCACCAATCGGTGATTCAAGATATCGACCTCAAAGGGCAGGCGCTCCTTCACCTGATGGAGGATCCTGACCATCCGGCCGTAGCCGACTAAGAGGATTCGACTCCCCTGCCCGATCCGCTCCGGCAAGAGCAGGTCGGTCTCGTCTTGATTGAGATCGATCGCCGAGTCTCTTGGGTACAAGATGGCCAGCGGACCTTGGAATTGACGCGAGGCTTCGAGCATTCGTTTGAATTCATGGCGATCCTTAGGCGAAAAGACCGTCAGACCCGGAATCAGCGACAGATAGCCTGTCCCATAGACGCCCTGATGGGTCTCACCGTCTTGGCCGACGATGCCGCTGCGGTCGATACAAAAGACCACATTGGCGTTTTGGAGGGCGACATCGTGGAGCATCTGATCGAAGGCTCGTTGCAAAAAGGTCGAATAGATCGTGACATAGGGCCTAAGCCCCTGCAGGGCCAAGGCAGCCGCCATCGTGACGGCATTTTCTTCGGCGATCCCGACATCGAGGAACTGATTCGGCAGCTCCTTTGAAAAATCAGCCAGACCGGTACCGCTTGGCATGGCGGCCGTAATGGCGATGATCCGGGGATCGTCCTTAGCCATCTGCAACAGGGTCTGGCCATAGAAGGCCGAAAAGTCTTCTTTGGCGCTGTTGGTCATACCCTCTTCGATGACAAAGGTGCCGACTCCGTGATAGAACTCGGGCTGGGATTCGGCCTGAGTATAGCCTTTGCCCTTGATGGTCACCGTATGCAGCACCATCGGTCCGGGCAGTTCCTTCAACCGGCGCAGCAGCGGGATCAGCTCATCGAGATTGTGGCCATCGACCGGTCCGAAGTACTTGGCACCTAAGCTTTCAAATAATGAATTCGGCAAGACCATATGACGCAGAGCCGTCTTGAGATTGGCCAGATGCGTCATCGCCCCTTTACCGGTCACCTTTTGAACAGTCTGCTTTAAGCCGGTATAGCCCCGATACGTCCGAAGGTTGGTCAATGAGCGGTTGAGCGCACCGACGTTTTTGGCAATGCTCATCTCATTATCATTGACAATAATGAGCATTCGTTGGCCCTGATCCCCGATCAGATTGAGGGCTTCATAGGCCATACCGCCGGTCAGGGCGCCATCACCGATGACGGCGATGGTGGTCGAATCCCGTCCCAGCTTCTGATTGGCATAGGCAAAGCCGAAGGCGGCTGATAGAGACGTCGAAGCATGTCCGGCTCCAAAGACATCGTGTTCGCTTTCAGAGCGCTTCAAAAAGCCGCTCAGGCCGTCTGCTTGGCGCAGTGAATCGAACCGATCCATCCGGCCGGTCAGTATCTTATGCGTATAGGCTTGATGCCCGACATCCCAGATAATCGGATCCTTGGGCGAATCGAACACATAGTGGAGCGCCAGGGTCAGCTCGATCGTCCCGAGATTGCTCGAGAGATGACCGCCGGTCCGGGCGACGGAGTGCAATAGGAAATGGCGGATCTCCTCAGCCAGGACCTTCAGCTGAGAGATGGTCAGCTTCTTGATGGCCTTGGGCTGTTTGATATCCGTCAGGAAACGATATTTCATAGTTATTTCTTTCTGCCATAGAGTGTGTCATAGTAGGCGGCAATGGCTTCGATGTCTACGGTCTGGACCTGTTTTAAGGAGGCCTTGATCTGTTCGATCAGGTAGTCTTCGAGCTTTTTGGCATCGTCTAGGCCTAAGAGCGTAACGGCCGTGACCTTGGCCTGATCGGCGTCCTTGCCGATCGACTTGCCCAGGACTTCGGCTGAGCTATCGACATCGAGGATGTCATCTCGGACCTGAAAGACAAAGCCGAGGTCGCGGGCGATCTGTTTAAAGATCAGTCGGTCGCGGTGCTCCAGCTGTGATACGGCCGCTGCGGCATCGATGGCGGCACTGATGAGTGCGCCCGTCTTATGATCAGCAATCTGCCTGAGACCGGCCAAATCATCAGCCTTGGCCTCCATATCCAAGACCTGGCCATAGATCATGCCCGAGGCACCGGCCGCCTTGGCAATGATGTAGCCGGCTTCAAGGTATTCGGGGTGATGGCGGCTGATATCAAAGATCTCTTCAAGTGCGGTATTCAGCAGCGCATCACCGGCCAGGATGGCAAGGGCCTCACCAAAAACCTTGTGATTGGTCGGTTTGCCCCGCCGAAGCTCATCATCGTCCATCGCCGGCAGGTCGTCATGGACGAGTGAATACGTATGGATCAGCTCGAGTGAGGCTGCCAGACGATAGTCCGGTAGGGTCAGCTCACCAAAGGCCTGGCGGTGCAACAGGTACAGGTAGGGCCGTAATCGCTTGCCGCCGGCTTCGACCGAATAGAGCATGGCCTCACGCAGCCGTGAGGTTGGTGCCCGGTCGGTGATCAGCTCGCGACAAGCCGCTTCGATCGCACTACGCATCGCCATCGGCCTCGGCGCGGATGGCTTCAAACTTCTGTTCCATCTCATCGAGATAGGTCTTCATCTGGCGATACAGGGCGATCCCCTCTTCGTACAGCTTCAGGCTGTTGTTCAGGTCGGTCGTCGGATCATCGAGCGCTTGACGGATCTCCTCCATCCGGCTCAGACTCTTGGCATAATCAAAGCTCATCATCTACCTCCATTACTCGTGAGAGTATCCTACCGTCGTGCAAGTGATTGGTCACCGGCTCTGCCGGATCGATCTCAGTGATCGATTGGATCTTGCGACCATTTTGTTCGATATAGCTATAGCCCCGAGACAAGGTCTGGAGCGGATTGGTGTGGTTTAGGAACAGGCCGAAGTGCTCGAGCAGTTGTTCGGCTGCCTGTTGCCGCTGCTGGGCTGTTTGATCGATGGCTTGGCGTCGGATGGCCAGATCCGCTTGGAAGCGTCTGGTCGCCGTCTCCATGCTGTGGAGGAAGCGATCAAGGAGTCTACTTTGTCGGGACAGCTTGTCACTCAGGCGCTGATCGATCATTTGATAGAAATCAACGGCCGTCCGGTCCATATCGGCGGCTCGCTTTTCGAGCCGGAACTGAAAGTGATGGAGATAGCGATCGATCAGGCGCTCCCGGAGAGCGGCCAGCTTTTGTTGGAATCGGTCGCTAAAGCCGACCAAGGCCAGTTCACTTTGGTGGAATTCCTGCCTGACATCGGCCGTGGCCGCTTCGGCCGCCGCAGTCGGAGTGGCTGCCCGTAGGTCGGCTACAAATTCAATGATGGTGAAGTCGACCTCGTGGCCGATGGCACAGATGATCGGAACATCGCTCGAACAGACATATCGGGCCAAGGCCTCGTCATTGAACCAGCTCAGATCCTCGTACGATCCGCCGCCGCGGGTGATGACCACGACATCGGTCTCAGGATCGAGCGTTTGCAGCGCCTGGATGATGCTCGATGAAACAGCTTCTCCCTGGACGGCTACCGGCACGTGATCGATCCGGCAAAACGGATTCTTATGGTGGAAGACCTTTAAAAAGTCGGCCTTGGCTGCGCCGGTCTGGGAGGTCAAAAGGGCCAATTTCCTAGGATATCTCGGGATGGTCTTTTTCTTGGACTCATCTAAAAGACCCTCTCGCTCAAGCTTGGCCTTGAGCTCCTGAAATGCCTTCAGGAAGACCCCATCGCCGATCGGTTCGACCGACTGGACATAAAGCTGGAGTCGGGCGGTCTTTTCATACAGTGAGATCTGGCCCTTGATGATGACCCGGTCGCCTTCATTGAAGGTCGTCTTTTGACGATTGGCCTGTGAGCGGAACATCACACAATCGATCGACGAAAAGGCATCCTTGATCGTAAAATAAAGATGCCCCGAGGCGTGTCGGGTCAGTCGGCCGATCTCGGCCTCGACCTCGAGTTGTTTCAGATGCGGACTGAAGCTGATCTCACGTTGGATCAACAGGTTTAGCTGCGTGACACTGAGGCGAGCCATTACCCGCTCCGGGTGGCCTGGGCGATTTGTCCCAAGACGCCATTGATAAAGCTGTGGGAATCGTCACCGGAGTAGATTTTAGCCAGCTCCATCGCCTCATTGATGGCGACCTCGGTCGGAATATCCTCAAGCAGCCAAAGCTCCGTAGCAGCCAGACGAAGGATCGCCAGGTCGACCTTATTCAGACGATCGATCGACCAATCGATGGTACTCTGTGAGATCAGTTGATCGATCTGCCCTTGATGGGCTAAAAAGCCGTCGATCAGCCGATTGGCATAATCGATCTCACCTTTCTTTTGGAGGGCATCGATAAAGCTGTCGATGCCGCTGCGTTGAAACCGGCCGGTCATATCCATGGTATAGAGATACTTCATGAGCCGCTCACGGTTAGCTCGGCGAGAGGTCGGCTTATTTTTCACTCTCTACGCCCAGCACATTGACATTGACGGCCGCTACTTTGATATCGATCATGGCTTCAACAGCCGATTTGATATTCTCCTGGACCTTGATGGCCAGATCATTGACATTGACGCCATACTCGACCCGCATATTTAAATCGAGCGTAATGCCGCGCTCGTCGCCTTCGACCTTGACGCCTTTGCGAAAGCCGCCACGCGAGAACAGGGCTGACAACTGCTCGGACAGATTGTGCTTTAGACTGGCCACCCCGTCGATTTCCTTGGCGGCGATCGCCACTATGGTTGAAATCGCTTCATCGGAGATGGTCAGATCTCCTTTTTGCTCTAAATGGACTTTATTTTCCATACGATACCTCCATTGTTTATTATACCAATAATCGCTGAATAAAACACCTTTGGTCGGCTCATCGGATTGATATGTAAAGTGAACTCGAGTCAATAAGAAACGGTCAGACATATGCGTCTAACCGTTTTGATGGATTTCTGATTTATTGAGCGAGGGGTTTATTCCTCCTCTTCCTCCAGTTCATCTTCGTCTTCGAATTCGTCCTCGTCGTATTCGAGCTCGTCATCGGCATAGATCTCGATCACCTGATGACACTCCGGACAAACAACGGCTAATTCTTCGTCGTCCTCATCGAGTTCGATGAAGGCGCCGCAGCTGGGACAATAGAATTCATTATCAACGAACGGCTCATCAAAGAGATAGTAATCGTCGTCGAGGTCAAAGTAATCATAGTCGTCCTCATCATCAATCTCGCCATAGACCTCGTCCTCTAGGACATTGAGATCATCATCGAGGAATTCGACCATTTCGTCGAGTTCACCGACTTCTTCATCCAGCTCATCGAGGGTATAGGTTATCTCATCAAGCAGCTCCAACATACCAAGCAGCAGTTTGCCCTCATTGGTATCTTCGTTAATCCCCATTCCGTCTGCCATTCCTTTTAGATAGGTAAACTTCTCTCTGATATAACTCATGCTTTTCTCCTTAGTCTACTTGCGTGACAGGTATTCACCGGTCCGCGTATCGATCTTGATGGTATCTCCGACATTGACAAAAAGTGGTACATTGACTTCAGCTCCCGTCTCCACCACCGCTTTTTTGGTGATGTTCGACGCACTATCGCCTCGAACCGATGGCTCGGCTTCGACGACTTCGAGCTCGACAAAATTCGGTGCTTCGACATCGATGACATTGCCCTTGTAGAAGCGGACCGTCACCGAGTCATTTTCTTTGATATATTTGATGACATCCTCCACCTGTTCCTGGGTCAATGGTACCTGTTCATACGTCTCATTGTCCATGAAGTGGAAGAATTCACCGTCGCCATAAAGATACTGCATATCCTTACGTTCGACCATGGCCGGTTCGAACCGGTCGGTCGGACTGAAGGCCTCCTCCCGGGTGGCACCGGTCAGGATGCTTCGATAGGTGGTCCGGACAAAGGCCGCCCCTTTTCCCGGTTTGACATGCTGGAAGTCAACGATGACACAAGGTTCACCATCCTTTTCAAATGTCAGACCCTTACGAAATTCACTCGCTGTAATCATCTTTTCCTCCTTAGGTTGGCAATACGATCAATTCTTTCGGTGAAGTCGATAAGACTTCATAGCCATCTTGGGTGACCAGGATGAGGTCTTCGATCCGCACCCCGCCTACATCATCGATATAGATACCCGGCTCATCGGTGATTATCATCCCGGGCTGGAGTTTTTCCGTCCCGATCTGATTGATCCCCGGGCGCTCATGGATCTCGAGTCCGACCCCGTGACCCAGGCCGTGGCCGAAGTGATCACTATAGCCGGCCTCGGTGATGATATCGCGGGCAATGGTATCGAGCTCCTGACCGGTCAGGCCAGGCTTTATGGCCGCCAGAGCGGTTTCCTGGGCTTTTAGGACGGTCTGATAGATAGCCTTCAGCTCCTCCGACACCTCGCCTACCGCGACCGTACGGGTCATATCCGAAGCATAGCCGCGATACATACAGCCAAAGTCCATCGTCACTAATTCACCGGCTTCGATCTTTTTATCACTGGCCACGCCGTGCGGCATGGCTCCGCGGACGCCGCTGGCCACAATGATCTGGAAGCTCTCACCCGAGGCCCCGAGCAGCTTCATCACTCGGATCAATTCATCGGCCACCTCGAGCTCGGTCACACCGGGCTCAATGAAGCCCAGGATATGGTCAAAGGCCTGATCTGCAATCTGCTGGGCTTTATGGATCAGCTCGATCTCCGTATCATCCTTGATCACCCGCAGATCTTCGATCAAGCGCTTGAGCGGGATCATCTCGGCTTCGAGCTTCGAGCGGTATAGGCCGTATTGTTCGACCGTGAAGAAATCATCCTCAAAGCCGAGCTTGCCGCTCACATGCTGATTGATGTGATGATAGATCGGTTCAGCTTGTGAGATCTGAATGATCGTGTAGCCGGGGCACTGGCTCTTGGCCTGGGCGACATAGCGAAAGTCGGTCAAAAAGAATTGATCCTCCAGCGTGATGAGGACCGATCCGGTCGTGCCGGTAAAGCCGCTGAGATAGTAGCGATTCTCAGGCTTTTGGACCAAGACCGCCTCAAGCTCTTTGTCTCTCATTTGTCTACGTAGGGCGTCTATCCGTTTCATGTTGTCTCCTCTTCTATCTGTTTCCATTGTAACACTCGCAGGCCGTCTTGTAACTACCTGATATCAGAAAAAAACGACCGGCTACCACTCAGTCGATAGCCTTTCTAAGCAGGTCGCCGGGAGCGACCTCGGGCATGGACAGCCAAAGCTGTTGCAGCGGATGCGGCGCACTGGTCTGGGACTCACCATCGGTCGAGGTGATATCGCTCACCGTGAAGCGGACGCCTCGAAAGTCGGGGCCAAAGGCCTCGAGCTCCTCACCTATTTTAAAGTGATTTCGTTGTTCGATCAGGGCTTTGGCCGAGGCCTGATCATAAGCCAGCACCCGCCCCACAAACTGATAGCGTCGGACATAGTTTTTGTCATCGTATTGCTGAGCATCGTCGGGTCGACCCAGGAAAAAGCCGGTCGAATAGTCGCGGTGCGAGACCTTTAGCATCTCCTCGATCAGATCGTCTGATCGGAAATTGCCCGCCTCGATCCGGCGGATCGCTTCGCGGTAGATCCGGACCATCGAGGCGACATAAAAGACCGATTTATTTCGCCCCTCGATCTTAAGACTCTTCACCCCCGTCGCCATCACCCGATCGAGGATCGGCAGGGCGGCCAGGTCCTTTGAGCTCAGGATGGTCGTCCCCCGCTCCGACTCCGCCACCGGAAGGTATTCGCCCGGCCTTTTCTCCTCCACCAGATGATAGCGCCAGCGACAGCTCTGAGCACAGTCGCCCCGGTTGGCATCGCGTCCGGTGAGAAAGCTCGAGATCAGACAGCGGCCTGAATAGCTCATACACATCGCCCCGTGGACAAAGACTTCAAAATCAAGCTGAGGGACCTCGGCTACGATCTGTTCGATCTCCTCGAGCGTCAGCTCCCGAGCCAGGATGATCCGCTTGACGCCCTGGTCTGCCCAAAAGGCAGCGCTGGCGGCACTGGTGGTATTGGCTTGGGTGCTCAGATGGATCTCGACCGCTCCCAGCTCGGCCTGAAGGAGTCTAAGTGTACCGGGATCACTCACGATAAAGGCATCGATCGGCAGGTGCTTGATCGATTGCAGGTACTTGGTGAGGTCTGTCATATCCTGATTATGCGGGATGATGTTTAGGACCAGGTAGACTCTTTTGCCTCGGGCGTGGGCATAGTCGAGCCCCTCGCGGATGTCCTCAGGCGTAAAGCTGGCCGAGGCGACCCGCAGGCCAAAGACTTCTCCGCCGATATAGCAGGCATCGGCACCATAGTCGATCGCCACCTTCAGTTTTTCCAAATCACCGGCCGGTGCCAGCAGTTCGATCATAGCGTCTTCCTTTCAAAAAAAGCGGGAACAAGATGTTCCCGTTGTGATTATTCGTTGGTGGCCGGTTCGGCCGATTCGGCTTCATCGATCGCCTTTTGCAGATTGGCTTCGGAGATCTCGATATTGGCCAGATGCCCATCATAGTCCTCGGCAAACAGGTGCGAGCCGTCTCCGAGATTGGCGACGACGAAGAACAGATAGTCGGTCTCGGCCGGATACAGGACCGCTTCCAGGGCCATCAGCGATGGCTGAGCGATCGGAGCCGGCGGCAGTCCCGGGACCTGATACGTATTATAGGGTGAATCGATCTGAGTCTCTTCCTCACTCAACACCCACTTTCGTTCGCCCAGGATATACTGGACCGTCGAGCAGGCCTGCAGCGGCATGTCTTGTTCGATCCGGTTCTGGAAGACACCGGCCACGACTTCGAACTCTTCTCGCTTGCGGGCTTCTCGTTCGACGATACTGGCCAGGATGACCAGATCGTGGGTCGACAGATTCTTCTCCCGGGCGCGTTGGCGCATCTCCGGCGTGTATTTCTGATCGAAATTATCGAGCATCTTGGTGATGATATCGAGATCGCTCGCATCGCTGTAGAACTCGTAGGTGTCAGGAAACAGAAAACCCTCCAGCTTATAGCTGCGGTCGATTCCATCCAGGAACTCATAGTCAAACGGATGATTGATCAGGATATCATTGAAGGCCTCACCGTCTTGGGCAAAGCCAAATTCCTGCAGCCGGGCAATGACATCGACATTCTCAAAGCCCTCCGGGATCGTGACGGTCACGGTTTCGAGTACCGGGGGCGCTTCGGTCAAGAGATCGGCTATGGTGGCTATATCCATCGAGGGGGAAATCTCATACGTACCGACTTGGAGCTGTGAGGACAGATCATGCCTATCGACATAGGATCTGAGGGCTCCGGCTGAGGAGATGAGCTTCATATCGCTCAGCTTTTTGGCAACGCTGCCAAAGGATTCGCCGGTCTCGACTTCGATGGTTGTGGTGGCGGTGTTTTCCGGATCGACGGCTTCTTCGAGTGACTCAGAGATCTGAGCACAGCCGGCAAACACGAACACGGCCAACACCAGCCAGATCAGTCGCTTCATTCGTCGATGATATCAGACAGGGTCTTAGAAATTTCTTGCATCATCAGACCGAACTGATATTCCGCGGCTAGATAGTCGCTGGCCTTATTGTTGAGCGACAAGATCTGGAACAGCTCCTGCAGTTTTTTGGAGTCCTCTTCGGACAGTTCTTCCTCATTCATCTGCTTGAGCTGTAATTCGTATTGCCGCTTCTGAAAATCGGATAACATGGTTTTTGTCTCCGGATCTTCATCGATCAATTTCTTTTGCTCCATGAACTTTTGATAGGCATCGCTCTCTTTGATGGAGCGAGCCAGCTCACGAGCTTTATCATAGGGGTTACTCATCTATACCTCCAGTATGAAGCTCAGGATCATCGGTGAGCGCTTGGTCTTACGATAGACGAACTTGCTGAGTTCACCGCGCGTCACATGCTTGACCTGTTGCCAGTCTTTTCGCGTTGTCGGTTTGAGATTGTTTACCGTGTTCGCGATCAGTGTTTTGGCCTCCTCGATCAGCTCGGTGTTTTCTCTCATATAGACAAAACCGCGTGAGATGATATCGGGGTCCTTGAGTAGTTTACCATTAGATGAATCCATGCGCAAGATGACCATGATCAGACCATCCTCCGACAGTTGTTTGCGGTCGCGCAGCACCGCCGTACCGACGTCGCCTACCAGGGATCCATCGATCAGGATCTTGCCGGCCGGGACCGGCTCCGCCAGCCTCATCTGTCCGGGCGAGAGCTCTAAGACATCACCGTTTTCCAGGATAACGACATGATTGGGGCTCAGTCCCATCTGGACGCCCAGGTCGGCGTGATGCTTCAGCATCGAGTACTCACCGTGGACCGGCAGGAAATACTTCGGTTTGACCAGCGCAAGGATCAGCTTTAGCTCCTCACGACAGGCATGACCGCTGACATGGACATCAGCCAATTGCTCGTAGATGACATCGACGCCGATCTCAAACAGCTTGTTGATGACCCCTTTGACGCTTTTTTCATTGCCCGGGATGGGTGATGATGAAAAGATGACCACATCCCCCGGCTTCATCTCGATATGGGCGTGATTGCCATCGGCCATCCGGGTCAGGGCGGCCATCGGCTCACCCTGCGAACCGGTCGTCATGATGACGACCTCATTATCGGGATAGCGGTTGACTTCACCAATATCGATGATATCCTCAGGCGGGATGCGCAGATAATCGAGCTTACGGGCGATATCGGTCACATTGTGCATGCTGCGGCCGGCAAAGGCGACCTTGCGCTGATTGTTGCGGGCGGCATTGATCACCTGTTGGATGCGCATGACATTCGAGGCGAAGCTGGCCACGATGATGCGAGAATCGGTCTTTCGAAATAGCTCCTCAAAGGTGGCGCCGACGGTGCTCTCACTCATGGTAGAACCGGCTCGCTCGACATTGGTCGAATCACTTAGCAGTAGATCCACGCCCTCTTGGCCGAGGCTGCCTAAGCGAGCCAGGTCGATGATATCATTCATGACCGGTGTGTAGTCGACCTTGAAGTCGCCGGTCTGGAGGACCGTCGCGGCCGGGGTCTTGATCAGCAGGGCGACCGTATCGGGGATCGAGTGATTGACGTGGATCATCTCCAGACTGAACTTCCCGATCTTAAAGCGATCGCCCGCCTTCTTTTCGATCAGCTTGACATTTTTGATCCCATGCTCTTGGAATTTATTCCGGATCAGAGCCATCGTAAAGGGAGTGGCATAGATCGGCGCCGAGAAGTTCTTTACCACATAGGGAGCGGCACCGATATGGTCTTCGTGACCATGGGTATAGACAAAGGCCTTCACCTTGTCGAAGTTTTGTTCCAGGTAGGTGGTATCGGGGATGACGATATCGACCCCGAGCAGTTCTTCGTCGGGGAACATGCTGCCGGTATCGACGACGATGATCTCATCGCCATACTCATAGGCGGTCATATTCTTCCCGACTTCCTTTAGTCCGCCCAGCGGGATCACCCGCAGGGTGGGCGTGGTTTTGGTTCGTTTCATATTTTTTCTACTTTCTATAACAGGCCTGACACAGGCCATAAAATTTCACATGATGTCCGGTGACATGGAAGCCATAGTCACGTTGTAGGCGCTCTTCAAGCTCATCCAGGAAGTCCTCTTTGACCTCGATGATCGATCCGCAGCGCGAGCATAACAGGTGGTGATGTTGATGGTCCGAACTATCGGCCAATTCGTAGCGATCGAAGCCATCTCCCAGCTCGAGCTTGGTCACTACCGCCAGCTCGTATAATAGATTGAGTGTTCGATAAACCGTGGCAAGACCAATCGGTGGATCCTCCCGATTGATATCATCGTAGAGCTCCTCCACCGTCAGATGTTTGTCGTGATTGATGATCAGGGCTTTAATCACCCGAAGCCTTGGGCCGGTCAGTTTGTAGCCGGACCAGCGCAAGGCCTCGAGAATATCAGCTTGAGCCAGGGGCATTATTCCAGTTCTTCGTAGTACTGGGCCGCCCGTTCGAATTCGTCTTCATCGGGGGTCAGGAAGTTCATTTCCTCGCCTTCCTCTTCGACCCGGAACAATACGGCATCGTCCTCATCGTCATTGACTAAAACGGCGTATTGGCTGCCTTCGAATTCAAACCAATCGTCGATGATAAACCGGGTTGTCGTACCGTCCTCATCGATCAATTCGACTTCTTGGAGTTCAAAATCCTCGTGGTCATGGTCGTGTTGGTCTTTTAGTTCTTCGAAATCTTTCATGTCGTTTCTCCTGTTTTCTCGGTCGAGATAGTTTTGCAATATGAACGATGCCGCAAGTGCATCGATATATTGTTTTCTGGTTTCCCGGCGCATAGCCTGTGAGATCATGGCCTTATCGGCCATTTTCGAGGTCAACCGCTCATCAGAAGCGATCAGCTCAATCTGACTGAGCGCCGGGTCATGGTGCAGTCGCTGGCGGAGCCGGCGGATGAACCGCTCGACTTTTTCGGCTTGAGGGCCCAGACTGCCATCCATATGGTAGGGCAGACCGTAGACGATCCGCTCGATCCGTTCTTGTTTTAGCAATTCACTCAAGAAACGTTCGTCCTCTCTTCGGGAGCGGCGGTAATACGTTTCTCGGGGAAAGCTGATGATGCCGGCTTCATCCGACACCGCCAGTCCGATCGTCTTGTCGCCGATATCGAGTCCCAGTGTTTTCATCAGATCACCTTGATACAAAAGTCAGGGCACGTCTCCACGCAATAGGAGCATAGGACGCAACGCGAATCATCGACTACCGCCCGACCATCGATCACTTGAATGGCTTGCTGCTGACAGCGCGCGGCACAGTTGCCGCAGCCGATACACCACTCATCGATGTTCAGGTGACGGCTTTTTGGGACCGGTTCCAGATCGGTCTGGCCTGAAAAGGCGGCCAGGTTGTGATCGATCTCGGCTGCCGATTGCATACCGATCGCGATGGCATCGACATCGAGTGCCAAGGCATAGCTCAGCGCTTGGGGATATTCTTTTAAGAGGTGTCCCCCACCGAGCGCCTTCATGGCATAGATGAATTTACCGGCCTGACGAAGCTTTCGCAGTGCCTGCTCCATGTCCTCTCGGGTGCCGTCGGCGATGCCGATCCCTTGTCGGTTGATGATGGGATGGACGACCTCGATCCGATCGTCCTCAGCCGCTGCCAGAGCACCGGCCACAAAGTGCGTGCTGATACCAAAGCGTCGAAGTAATCCCTGGGCTTTCATGTCGAGGAAAAAGTCGATCGCCTCGGCATGGCCGCGCAGTGTATGCTCGGATTCCTGCTCATGGAGCATGAAGAAATCGAGATAGTCGATATTCGCTCCCGTCAGTGCCAGATCGAGGGAGCGTTTGGCGCTCTCTTTGTCATAGGCATAGCACTTCGAGGCAAAGACGACCTCTTCACGCCGGATCTGTTCAAAAAACAGCTTGAAATGGTCGTAGTTGCGATACAGTTCGGCGGTATCAAAGAAGTTGATACCCTTTTGCAGGGCATAACAAAACAACTCGGCAGCCTGACCGGCACTAAAATCGCATTGGAGCGGCGATACGGTCAAGCTGCCGAAACAGAGTCGGGATGGCTTCATTCCTCGGTATTGTTCTCCATAAAGAATTTGAGCATCACTTCGAGGATCTCGTCGCGGTCAACCCGTTTGATGATGTTTCGGGCATCTTTGTTCGAGGTGATATAGGTAGGATCACCACTGATAAAATAGCCGACTAATTGATTGATCGGATTGTACCCCTTCTCCTCCAGTGCGGCATAGACACTGGTCAGAATACTTTTGGTTTCTTGGGCCTTTAACTTTTCATTGTTAAATGCTTGGGTGTGGTTATCCATATCTCCTCCTCCTAAATTAGGCTTTGAACGAACTCCTGGATCGTTTCCATAAACGTCGGCAGACTCTCGACATCACGGGCACCGGCCGAGGCGAAGTTGTCCCGGCCACCACCGCCGCCGCCGAGTTGTTTAGCGACTGCTGAAATGATCCTACCGGCTTTATACCCGGCTGATTGGGCTTTCTCACTCGAGGATGCCACAAGTGCCAATTTGTCACCCAGATTGGAGATCAATAGACAAAAAGCCTGAGGATCTTCCGCCTGGATGGTGTCAGCCATGGTTTTGAGTTCGTCCTGGGACAGTCCCTCAAAGGAGAGGGCGTATACGTGGATGCCGGACTGATCGACAAACTCGTGGGCGACTGACTTCATTTTATCACGACTGAGTTGGTCTTTCAAACGGCCGATTTCTTTTCTTTGCTCATCGCGGTCTTTGATGAGGCCTTCGAGGCGACCGAGAACGCCCTCGGGATCGGTTTTCAACAGGCGGGCGGCCTCACGGACCTGGCGCTCGTACTGATTCAGATAGGCCAAGGCCTTGACCCCGGTCAACGCTTCGATCCGCCGAACGCCTGAGGCGATCGATCGTTCCGAGATGATCTTGAACAAGCCGATCTCGGAGGTATTGGCGACGTGGGTCCCGCCGCACAGCTCGCTCGAGTCGCCCATCGTGATGACACGGACCTCATCGCCATACTTTTCACTGAAGAGCATCTTGGCACCGGTCTCTCGGGCTTGCTCGACCGGCAGGATGCGCCAACGGACCGGCTCGGCGGCTTGGATGGCCTGATTGACCTGCTCCTCGATCTGCAACAATTCTTGAGGTGTCAGGGCTTGAAAATAGTTAAAGTCGAACCGCAGCCGATCGGGATCGACCATCGAGCCGGCCTGCTGAGCGGAGTCCCCCAGGACGGAGTTGAGCGCTCTATGAAGCAGGTGGGTGGCCGAGTGATTGGCCTGAGTCATGCGTCGAAGCGTCTGATCGACCTCGGCGGTGACCGTTTGACCGGTGGTCATCTCGCCCGATAGCAGCCTTCCGAAATGGTATTCATGGGCTTGCTTCTTCTCGACTCGTTTGATCTCAAAGACCATGTCATCGGCTATGATGCGTCCGCTGTCGTGCACCTGGCCGCCACCGGTGGCATAAAACGGCGTCCTGGCCAGCACCACGACCAGCTCGTCACCGGCAGTGGCCCTTTCAACCAATTGGCCGTCTTTGGCGATGGCTAGCACTGTCGTTGAAACCGTCGTATCGTCATAGCCGCAAAACTCCGTCACGGCCACCTCATGCAGCAAACTCTCGATATCACCGGCCCAAGCACTATCACCGGCTTGAGATGCCCGAGCGGTTTCTCGCTGGATCTCCATCTGGACCTGGAAGCCCTCGACATCGACCGTTTTGCCTCGATCGCCTAAGAGGTCCTCTGTCAGCTCCAGCGGGAAGCCATACGTGTCATAAAGCCGGAAGGCCTGTTCGCCTGACAGGACATCACCGTCCAACTTCGATAAGATCTCTTCGAGGTACTGCAGACCTTTTCTGAGCGTCTGATGGAACTTATCCTCCTCCAGACGGATCATTGATCGAATGACCTCGGCCCTCTCCACGATCAGCGGATAGCCCTCGCCATAGATATCCATGACGGTTTGGGCCAACTGATCGAGCATCGGTTGCTTGGCCCCCAGATTTCTCATTTGAAGCGAGGCCCGTCGGATCAGTTTTCTTAGGATATAGCCCCGGCCTTCATTGCTCGGGATCACCCCATCACCGATCAAGAAGGTGATCGATCGGATATGGTCGGTGATGATGCGGATATAGCGATCAGCCTCAACGTCTTGACCGTAGTGTGAGCCGGTCAATCGTTCGATGCTTTGGATGATGCCTGACATCGTATCGGTCTCAAATACATTGTCGACCTGTTGGACGATGACGGCCAAGCGTTCGAGCCCCATACCGGTGTCGATGTTTTTATTCTCGAGCGGGGTATAGCTGCCGTCGGCCTCACGATTGAACTGCGTAAAGACATGGTTCCAAAATTCCATATAGCGGTCACAATCGCAGCCCGGTCGACAATCGGGCTCACCGCAGCCATAGGCCTCACCTCGGTCGATATAGACCTCACTGCACGGACCGCACGGACCCAGGCCGTGCTCCCAGAAGTTATGCTCCTTGCCCAAACGAACGATCCGATCGGTCGGCATATGAAGCTCTTTCTCCCAGATGTCATAGGCCTCATCATCTTCGAGATAGACCGTGGCCCACAGCTTCTCGCGAGGCATCTCAAGCCAATCGGTCAAGAACTCCATGCCCCAGGCCAGGGATTCACGCTTGAAATAATCCGCAAAGGAGAAGTTTCCCAGCATCTCAAAAAAGGTCAAGTGCCGGGCGGTTCTTCCGACATTGTCCAAGTCGTTGATCCGAATACACTTTTGAGACGAGGCCATCCGGCGATTGGGTGGAATGACGGCCCCGGTAAAGTATTTCTTGAGCGGGGCCATACCGGCCGGCGTCAAGAGGACGGACGGGTCATCCTGCGGGATGAGGGAGGCACTGGGCACCACGAGATGATCCTTGCTGGCAAAGAAATCAAGAAACATTTGGCGCAATTGATTGGTGGTAAAGTATTTCATCATCTTCTCCTCGTAAATAATCGATTTTGAATAATAAAAAACCCTTAAGTGTAGGGACGCTCAAAGCGCGGTACCACCCTACTTACCTTGCGGTCTCTTAAGAGTTTGACTCTGACATTAAGGGAATCACCCGTTACCTGTCGTGGGAGCGGCCTGCGTGTTTGGTTGTCGGCTTTCACCTGTCCCGACTCTCTGAATAACGAAACGCTTCTTTCCCGATAACTGCTATTATTGTAGCACAGTGCCGACCATCTGGCAATCCAGCCAATCGAAATAGAGGTTCGAATAGAACCAAAAGAGGTTTCAAGGCTTTTGGCTTTGGTCAGCGAGTGACTACGGCTCCAATCCGCCACACAGGTAGTGCTGAGCTACCCTCTTATACCCGAACTGCTTCAAGACATTGCCCAAGATGGTTCTCAGTTCATAAACCGAGGTCAACCCATCGTCTCCTCGGATCTGTCGAACGATTTTGAAGACATCGGCGGCGATCATCTGGCCTTCTTTATTGGTGATCGTTTGAGACAGATCACCGGCCGTATTGATGGCGCTCAAGGCCAGTTTATCGGCTTGAAAGGATTCTTGCCGGCCGTTTTTTTTGATGACGTTCATTTCTCCTCCAAATTCAGATCAAAGCCCTGGTCCTGCATGATCTTGACCAGATCTGATCGTTTATCGATCGGGTGCTTCAGTTTATCGACCACCTGCTTGGTAAAGGAATCCATCGGCTTATCAGCCTGGCGCAGATCATAATAGGTCTCCATCTGCCGGTCATAGTCGTCAAAAGTCTCACCGTAGTTTTCCAGTATCCGATACGTATCATCAAACAGCTTGAGTTCCATACTCATGCGCGGCTTCAGCATCGGCGCTTGGGCGCTATAGCCAAAGCCGACGCCGACGACCGGCATGGTCAGCTCCGGCAGTTTGAGGATGTCGATCAAGCGGGCGGCATCATTGAGGATCGAGCCGTAGAAATTACCCCCGAGACCGAACGATTCGACGGCATTTAGCAGGTTTTGAGCCGCCAGACAGGCATCGGTCCAGCCCTGAAAGAACCGGTCCATATCGCCCTCAGTCCCTAGATGATACCCTTGCTCACGAGCCACCATCGCATTGCGATAGCAATCGACGATGAAGATCCAGAATTCCGGGATCTGTTGGATATAGTCCTGGCGCCCAATGGCTGCGATCTGGGACCGAAGGTCCGGCTCATTGACTCGAATGACACTAAAGGACTGCATGCCGACCGAGGTGGCCGTCCGATTGACCACTTGGGCCAGTGTCTCAAGCATCGCCTCCGGTACTTTCTCGTCCGTGAAACGGCGGATCGCCCGGTGATTCAGTTGATGTGTGATCGTTTGATTCATATGCTCACCTCAAAGACATTATACCCAAAAAGACGCTTTGTTCAAACGGTCTAGCGCTGCCTAGCCGAGTGGACATAGCGGATCATGGCGATCAAGGCCATCAGGATGAGAAGATGAAGGATCGTATGATAGACATCCGGGACATATCGGCCCGGCCAGTCCCCCCACTTCAAGGTATTAGAGAAGGCTTCGAGCTTTCCGGCCATTGGACCCATCACCCCTCGGCCAAAGAGGGTATACCACTCGTGAGCCAAGAGCTGAGTGATCAGCCACAGACCAAGCCAGACCGTGAGGAGCCACTGACCGATACTTTCCCGGACGATAAAGGCCAGGACCCAGGCCAGGTAGAGCCCAAAGAAGAGACCGTCTTCTTTTAGCGCCGGCTCGACCAGACAAAAGCCCGGGACACAAAGACCGATCATATCCAGACTGAACCAGGCCAGCAGCAGCCATTGAAAGACCAAGGCTTGTCTCTTTGTCATCCGTTTCTCCCCTCCTTCTTTTGGGCCTCTAAAAAAGCTGTTTGATCTATCTTATCACTTGATGGCGGAGGGCTGGTTAAGGCAAGGTAAACTTCGCACGAAAAAAGCCGTCCGAAGACGGCTAAAGGTTCTACAGGAAGATAAATGTCAGGAGGATCAGTCCCAACAGCACTAAAAAGATCGGTGCGAAAACGATGAATGCTCCGAGGATCATGCCGGTGATATCACCCTTTTCGAGTTGGACCGGATTGTCCTCAGGCTGTTGTCCCTCATTGCGCTTTTTCGATTGCTCACGAGAATAATCGTAGGCCCTCTCTAAACGCTTGGGAGCAAACATCAGAGCAGCGGGAAGTGACAGGCGACGTGATGGTTGGGCTTGAGCTCACGCAGGAGCGGCACCTCTTCTTTACATCGATCCTGTGCATAGGGACAGCGGGTATGGAACTTACAACCACTCGGTGGATTGATCGGGCTTGGCATCTCACCTTCTTTGAGCTTGATCTCGACGGTCTCACGTATATCGGTCGTCGGGATGGCGCTCAGCAACGCCTCGGTATAGGGATGCAACCGGCGATCGAACAGATCCGGCGTAGAAGCCAGTTCGACGATATCGCCCAGATACATCACCCCGATCCGATCCGAGATATACTTGATGACCGACAGGTCATGCGAGATAAACAGGTAGGTCAGATTATCCCGCTCCTTGAGATCGAGCATCAGGTTGATGATCTGCGACTGGATGGAAACGTCGAGCGCACTGACCGGCTCATCCGCCACGATAAACTTCGGCTTCATGGCCACTGAACGGGCGATCCCGATCCGCTGGCGTTGTCCGCCGGAGAATTGGTGAGGATAACGATGGACAAAATACGGTGCCAGACCGCAGTCCTCCATGGTCTTGAGGATATACTCCTGCGACTCTTCGCTGTTCTTATCGAATACGCCGTGAGCGAACAGGCCCTCGGCAATGATCTGACCGACCGTCATCCGGGGATTGAGCGAGCTGTAGGGGTCCTGGAAGATCAATTGGAGATCTTTTCGGAGCGGACGGATCGTCTCCTTATCGGCAGTCGCCAGGTTGATCGGTTTGCCCGCCTCATCGAGACGACCGTGATACCAGATATCACCCGAGGTGACCGGATACAAGCGCAGCAGCGTCCGTCCCAGGGTGGATTTGCCGCAACCGGACTCACCCACCAGACCGAGGGTCTCGCCCTGGTAGATATTGATGGAGATATTTTCATTGGCCCGAACGACCAGTTGTTCCTTTTGGAACAGCGTTTCCTTTTTCAGCGGGAAATGCTTGGTCAGGTTGTTCAGTTCGAACAGTAGTTTAGGTTCAGCCATTGGAGCGAACTCCTTTCTCAGGATAGAAACAACGAATGAAGTGATCCGGATCGTATTCGATCAGGTCCGGCTCTTCAGCGTGACATTTCTCCGTGGCATATTTACACCGAGGGGCAAACTTACAGCCCACCGGCAGATCCAACGGGTGCGGCACCGAACCCGGGATGGGTTCGAGCCGAACACCGTGCGGTGTATCGAGACGCGGGATCGAATACAACAGTCCCTCGGTATAGGGGTGTTGATATTTGGTCTCTTCTTCAACGAAGATCATTCGCACCGGCGCCTTCTCGACGACCTGTCCGCAATACATAACGGCGACATCATCGGCCATTTCATTGATAACGGCCAAGTCGTGGGTCACAAAGATGATGGCCGCATTGACGCGCGATTTCAGATCGTTCATCAGCTTGAGGATCTGGGCTTGGATCGTAACATCAAGCGCCGTCGTCGGCTCATCCGCAATCAACAGCTTCGGCTCACAGGCCAGCGCCATCGCGATGACGATCCGCTGGCGCATACCGCCCGATAGCTGGAAGGGGTATTGACGGGCGACCTTGTCGGGATTCGGGATCCGGACCAGATCGAGCATTTCGATGACCTTGTCATAGGCCTGCTTCTTCGTCATGCCCTGGTGGATGATAAACGGCTCAGCCACCTGACGCTCGATCGTAAAGACCGGGTTAAGAGCGGTCATCGGCTCCTGGAAGATCACGGAGATATCATCGCCGCGGATCTCTCGGATCTGCTTGAGCGGCAGCGTCGTCATTTCCTTACCATCAAACTGGATCGTCCCATTGGCGATATAGCCATTGGAGTCAAGCAGTCGGATGATGCTCATGACCGAGACACTCTTACCTGAACCGGACTCACCGACCACGCCCAGCGTCTTACCGGACTCAACGGAATAGTCGACGTCATTGACGGCTTTGACGATGCCTCGCTTGGTCTTGAAATACGTATGCAGATTTTGGATATCAAGTAACGGCATGCTAGCCTACCTTTCCTGACTCTTGGGATCGATCGCATCACGCAGACCATCACCGATCAGATTGACGCTGATAACGGTCAGTGAGAGCGCGATCGCCGGGAATACCCATTGCCACCAGAATTGCTGGATGATAACGGAGTTATTCGCCCCAAACAACATGTTACCCCAGGTGGGAATCGGTTGTCTGACCCCGAAACCGAGGAAGGACAGCGACGATTCCGTCAGCATCGATGATGCAAAGCTGAGGGTGGTCGACACGATGATGACCGAAATAACATTCGGGATGATGTGTCGGAAGATAATCGCAAACTCTTTGATCCCCATGGAGCGAGCAGCCGTGATATACTCCTGCTCACGAACACTGAAGACCTGAGCTCGGACGAGGCGTTGCAGCCCAGTCCAGCTGAGCAGTCCCAACACCACCATGATCAGATAGATCCGTTGGGTGGGGCCTAACTCATTGCCGATGATAACGTTCAAGATGATAACAAACGGCAAGAACGGCAAGCTGCTGATGATCTCGGAGATCCGCTGGAGGAAGATGTCGATAGCGCCACCGAAGTAGCCCGAGACACCGCCGATCACGATCCCGATAACGGTAGCGATCAAAACAGCCAATGCCCCGATAGTCATGGTCCATCGACCGCCATTGAGGATCCGTTGCCACATATCACGCCCCATACCGTCTGAACCCAGCATATAGCCTTTGAGGCCAAAGGTATCGACGGTGCCGTCGGCTTTGAGGGCGTAGTTTTGATAATAGCCCGAGAAGATCTGTTCATTGTTGCCATCGTTGACAGAACCGGGCACCGTTGCTTGACGATACGTATTATCGCCCCAGGCGGCCAGATTGCCATTGGCGAGCTTGACCACATAGTGGTATTGTCCGCCGACGATGTCGACCGGTTGCGCTTCGAATTCATCCGGGATCTGGGCTTCGCCTTTGTAGTTCGGGCTTCCCCAGACCACGATCCGTCCGTCGGCTGTTAGACCGGCGACCGTTTTATTGGTGGCGGCCAGCTTGATGAATTTCTCATTCGGTAACCGGGTGCTATAGGGCAGCGGTTTGGTGCCGAGATAGACCGGGGTACCGTCATCAAGCAGACCAAGGGCCGCATTGTTGGTCAGGACCACATCCTTTAGTTGACCCTGGTATTCGTTATAATCATACATTTCGGTCAGGTTGGTATTTCCGAAGAAATAGACATGACCTTCATTATCGAGCACGGCTGTCGATTGGAAGCCGGCGGCGATCTGTTGGATCTCTTCGAGATCTTGAGCCTCACGGGAGAAGCGCAGCTGACGCTGACGATTATTGCCCCAACCGTAGAGCTTTCCGTCTTCGCCCACCGCCACCACGTGGTCATAACCGGCGGCGACGCGAGCGATCGGCGGCAGGTCTTCGGGGATTTCAGAGACATTCGTTCCGGGAACGACCGTCTTACCCCAGATATAGACTTCACCGTTATTGTCGACCCCGACCGAGAAGGTGCGGCCGACGGAGATATCACGGATCCCGTTTTGGATCAGTGCATCCGGGATCGCCATCATATCCATCCCGGGACGGATATTTTGTTGGCTCTGCTCACTGAAGGCCAGATCGACCGGGTAGACCATCGGTCCGATCGATACGATCAGCAGCATGATGATAAAGGAAAATAAAGCGGCCATCGAGAGCTTGTTCGAGGCAAAGGTCCGAATGATGGTTCGAGTCGGACTTTGGATCTGCTCTTCTTTATAGATATCGATCTCGTCGCGTTTGCCGAACAGATTCTGAAACAGCATTTTGATCCAGCTCGGTTTTTTCGGCGGAGGTGTTTGCATTTTATTGTTTTCCATGGTTGCCTCCCCTATTCATTGATCCGAACGCGCGGATCGACCAGGCCATAGCTTAGATCGATCAACAAGGTACCGATCAAGCTGATGACGATATAGAACATCTGCACGCCCAAGGCGACATTATAGTCCTTGGCGTTGAGCGCATCGATGTAGAATTTCCCCATGCCATTTATTCCAAACATGGTCTCTAATACAACGGAACCGCCGAAGATACCAATAAACCATGACATGATCAGTGTAATAACAGGCAGCAAAGCATTTCTCCAAGCGTGCGAGTAGATCACTGCCTTTTCCTTGACACCCTTGGCTCGGGCGGTCTTGACATAGTCCATACTGAGCGAATCGATCATGGCAGCCCGAACATAACGGCTCATAAAAGCGACATTGCTGAGCAGGATGACTAAAACGATCAGGATTAAGTGCTTGGCTTCATCCAAGAACTCCTCCCAGGGGGTTCCGGAAAAGTTCGGTGTCGATAAGCCGCTGATCGGCAGCCAACCCAATCGAACCGAGAAGAAATAAATAAGTACAAGTGCCAGAATGAAGGTCGGGATACTGTAGCCGACGATCGATAGCGCCTGGACCGACCGGTCAAACAAGGTGTTCTTTTTGACCGCCTGACGGATGCCGAGCGGGATGGTCACACCCAGGACTAAGAAGGTCGAAACCAGATTGATTTTAATCGTCGTCTTGATCGGAGGAATGACCAGGTCGAGCACGGGGCGTTTATAACGTAGGGAATCACCCAGATCGCCTTGGAGGATCTTTCCCATCCAATTGGTATAGCGTTTAAGAATCGGATCGTCCAGACCGTAACGGGCCCGGGCATCTAAGTAGGCTTGTTCATAAGCCTCAGGGGTCATTGTCATCTTCAGCGGTTCTACCTCTGCACGGGCCGGGTCACCCGGCATGCCTGTGTAAAGTAAAAACAGCAGGATAGACATAATGAAGAAGACAAAGACCATATATACAAGTCGCTTAAGTGAATATTTTAGCAATTTGTCCTACCTTCCTGTTTGGAGCAGTTTACATGACAAAATTGTCCAACTTCTCTTTTAAATAAGTAAATGGGGCATCTCGCCCCATTTACTTTATTTTGGTCTTGTGTGTCAGTCTACCAGAACTTATTCGTCGAGTGAAGCGTAGAGCAGAGCGATGTCGATACCGATCAGGTCATCGATTTCGTAGTCTACCAGCTTCGCATTGAAGAAGTCGTGATATTCATTCGAGTACAGCGGCAGGTCAGGAAGCAGTTTGTTCCAGATGGTGATGTATTTCACATAACGCTGCAGGAACTCTTCTTCGTCTGACGGGTCGACCAGACCCAGGGTGCTCGCTGCTTCGTAGAGCTCTTCGTCTACCAGGAAGTTGGTGTTATAACCAGCTGCCAGCATGTCAGGATCGGTCGTGAACTCGGTGGTCGGCAGGTATGTTGCCGGGAGTCCGCTACCGAGGTTGAACATATGGTAGTGAGGAACTGCGAATTGCTCGCCTTGGCTACCGTCACGGTACATCCAGTTGAGGAGTGTCGTGAAGTCACCGGTGTCTTGGATGATTTCCATACCGGCGGCGGCAACGTCCGGGTTCTCTTGCAGTGAAATGACCAGTTGCTCAGAGACCGGGTTGTTTTCGGTCGAGAACCAGTTGATAACCAGCGGCATCAGTTCACCGGTTTCCGGATTTTCTTTATAGCGTAATCCTTCGCCGGAGTACTCGCCACCGTTTTCATCGAGGTTCCATCCGGCGGAGTCAAGCAGTGTCTTGGCTTCTTCCGGATCGTAGGGATAGTTGTTTAGCACACCATCTAACTCGGCTTTTGTCTTCATGTAGTACCACTGACCTTCACCATAAGGTCCGTTAACAACGCCACCGAATCCGCCGGTAAAGGCGCGGGCAAATTCGTTACGGTCTAACAGGTGAGCAATCGCTTGACGGACTTCGACGTCCTTGGTCGGATACAAGTCAGCAACAAATTGGAGTTTACCGTAACCGGAGCGCGGATACGTTGCATAGTCGTAACGTTCCGGATCTTCTTCTACCAGGTCCAGACCGGCATTGATTTCAGTACCGGAGGATTGGCCTTGCAGTAAGTCGATAGCACCAGTTTTGAACTGGTCGATCGCGGTTGTACTGTCAGCATACTTGAAGATCAGGGTCGGGATTTGAGCGACTTGACCTTCATGGTTCCCCTTGAATTCAGGGTTGATCTCGATAACCATCGTCTTGGATGCTTGGTCGTAGGATTTCGGCTTATAGGGGCCGGAAACCGGACGGTTGACATCGGTACGAGCTTTATCGATCGGCTCTTTATAGTCGAGGTGTGACCAAGCTTGGACGTAAATCGGAGGAGCTTCTTCTTCCTCTTCTTCAGCCGGAGCTTCTTCGCCTTCTTCTTCGTCGGCGTCTTCGTCTTCCTCTTCAGCCGGTTCTTCAGCAGCTTCACCGTCTTCGCCGGCTGCTTCTGCTTCTT
>DUPT01000062.1 GCA_012838225.1 Tissierellia bacterium | reverse complement strand
GATGACATCCTCCGGCATCCGGTAGCCATCACCGGTCTGCAGATAGACCATCTCTGTGCCGGGCGATTGGTTTAAGCCATGGCCCCGATTGTCCAGGGCATAGACGGACACCCCGCGCTCACTCAGCCACCGGGCAAAGTCCTGATAGCGCAGGCTGTATTCGGACGCACCGTGAACGATCTGCAAAACAGCCAGCTCTTCCTCGGCCGGCCAGTAACGCCCCTTAAGGGTCGTTCCATCATTGGCAACGATTGAAAACAGTTCCATCACATACTCCGACTAGAGCCGGATGATGGTGCCGGTTTTGCCTTCGATCCCATCTTTGGCTTTGTCCAAGGAAGTGATGAGCGCTTTTCGGCCGGGTTTGCTCCGGGCAAACTTAACACAGGCCTCGACCTTCTCCAGCATCGATCCCTTGGCAAAATGTCCTTCGGCCAGATATTTCTCCATATCGGCCACACTCGTCTCACCCAGCCACTCTTCATCGGGTTTGCCGAAATGGATGGCCGCCTTTTCGACCGCCGTCAAAATGATCAGGAAGTCGGCATCCATTTGCTCGGCCAACACCTCGCTGGCAAAGTCCTTGTCGATGACAGCCGCCACACCTTCTAAATGGGAGTCTCTAGCGATCACCGGGATCCCGCCGCCACCGACCGTGATCACGACCTGACCGTCTTTGACCAAGGATCGGACCGTCTCGATCTCGACCACCTCGACCGGCTTGGGTGATGGCACGACTCGGCGATAGCCTCGACCGGCATCTTCCTTCATCGTAAAGCCTTTTTCCTCAGCCAAAGCATCCGCCTGCTCTTTGGTCATAAACGAGCCGATCGGCTTCGACGGATTCTCAAAGGCCGGATCCGACTCATCGACCACGACCTGAGTCACGATGGTTGCGACCGGTTTGTCGATCCCTCGTCGGCGCAGTTCTTCTCGGATGGCGTTTTGGAGGTGAAAGCCGATATAGCCTTGACTCATCGCGCCGCATTCCGGAAAGGGCATATAGGGTGTGACACCGGCATCAAAGGCGGTGTTGATCATCCCTACCTGGGGACCGTTGCCATGGGCCAGGATCACCTGATGACCTGCTTCGATCAGATCGACCAATGGGACGGCCGTTTGCTTGACGAGTTCGCGTTGTTCTTCGGCTGATTTCCCCAGCGCATTGCCACCGAGTGCCACGACGATTTTTTCTTGATTCATGATGTTTTCTCCTTGATCACTAGATTTTTATAAGCTTCTTGATAGATATCATATGCCAGTTTCATATCTGATAGCGTCATACGCTCGTTCGGTTGGTGAACGGTATCTTCTCTGCCCGGAAAATGAGCGCCGAAGGCGACGAAATTGGCCATGCTTCGGGCAAAGGTCGCCCCGCCACTGATCTGCGGCTCGGACGACATATCATGACTGATCGTTTGATAGGCCTGCATAAGGGATCGAACCAACCGAGAATCCCGATCGACATGCAAGGGCTCAAGGTGAGATCGCTCCCGGAGGCGATAGCCGTAGGCTGCCACCTGATCCGCCAGGGTCTGTCGGTAGTAGTCAAGCCCAATGCTCACCGGATAACGGATATCGAGCCCCAGGACCTGCCGTTGAGGTGTGATGTCGGCCAGGCCGAGATTGATCGTCATCAACCCGGAGAACTCGTCCTGATTGTTCTCGAACAGCTTCTCTCCGTGGATGCCATCGATCAGTTTCTCTGACACCAACCGGGCCGCCGGACTGTCAAATCGGAGCTGATCTAAGGCGTGAAGCAGGGCTGCCAAGGCGTTTCGACCTTCTTGGGCCACCGCCGCATGGGCATTTTTCCCGATGACCTGGATGGCCGAGCCCTCATTGATCGTCTCAAAGCCCAAGCGCTTCAGCTCATCGATCAGTGCCTGATCGGCCGGCCGGTAGACGACCTCTCCCGGTACCACATTAAAGGCCACACCGCCTTGAAGCTTCAACGGCTCTTCATTCTCTGCGATCAGCTCCACCTGCCACAGGCCTTTTTCGGCATAGGTCAAAGGGAAGCTGCTATCCGGCACAAACCCCATCACCGGGATCTCCTGGCCGTCTGCGAGGTAGCGCTCGATACAGGACCATTCATTCTCTTCATCGAGCCCAAAGATAAAGCGAACCCGATGATCCAGGCTCTCGCCTTGGGCTAATAGATCGACCAACGCCTGCAGTGCGATGACACTCGGCCCCTTATCATCTAAGACACCTCGGCCATAGACCACTTGATCATCGACCACCATTTCAAACGGCGGATGGCGCCACTCCGACTCATTACCTGCCGGCACGACATCGAGGTGGCACAGCACCCCAAACAGATCGCCCGTACCGATCTCGGCATAGCCGTAGTAGCCGGCTGGGTCTTGATAGATCGCGAGACCTACTCGCTCACAAATGCTCAGCATCTCCGCCAGCGCTTGAGCCACCGGCGCCCCAAAGGGCATGCCGGGCAGCGGCTCGCTTCGTACCGAAGGGATCCGAACCAATCGTTTGATATCATCTAATATTTTATCCAAGCCTACCTCCTTGCAATCAGTCCAAACTCAGTGTAGCATACGAGCGGGCAAGACAGGATAGGAAATCCAGAAAAAAGACCGGCGAACGAAAACAATCTCATTCATTCTTCCAGATTTCCATTTCTTAAGTTATTCTAACTTTTTGCCAGAACAAGATTTTTTTAAAGCATCGTGGTAAAATAGGAAATTGAAAGCATCAACGAACCAATTAAGGAGGTGACTATGGCTTATCGCTTAGGCAAAAATGATGATAATCCAACACCGATATCAAAAACTACCCGCTACTCACAAAAGCAACCACCTGAATACGATAATCACACCGCTCCCCTGCCCGACTTCTCCGAAGAACCTAAGAAGACATCCGCCGGCAAACGGTTTTTCCAGGTCGTGTTTACCTTGGTCCTCCTGGCACTGACCGGTGTGTCTTTTGGCCTCAACCTGCTACCAAAGCTTGACTCGGTCGAGATCCCGGAGGAGATCGGGATCATCGCCAAAGAAGAGATCAACCTGACGGAAGAAGAAGTCGTTGAATATACGCAAAAAACCGATGGCGTCTTGAATCTGCTGCTGGTCGGCGTTGATGGCGAAGGCTATGACGATGTTCGCTCCGATGTCATGATGATCGCCTCGATCAATAAGCAGACCAAAGAAATCAATCTGATCAGTCTGCAGCGTGATACCATGGCCTACATCCCTTCCCGAGATACATATGAGAAACTCAATCACTCGTTTATGTATGAAGGTGCCGTCGGCACAATGAAAGCGATCAATCAAAACTATGATATGGATATCAAAGACTTTGTTGTGTTCGATTTCAACGCCTTGAAGATGTTGGTCGATGCCGTCGGCGGGGTCGTCGTCAATATCGACGAGAACGAAGCCTATGATATGGAAGTCAGCGGTCAACCGGCCCCGGGTCTGGGCGATCAGCTCCTAAACGGCGACCAGGCCCTGATCTACGCTCGGGTCCGCTATAATTCCGGCGGCGATGAAGGCCGTAACGAACGCCAACGTGAGATCCTGAAGTATATCTTCGCCCAATCGAAGGATCTGTCCCTAGGTCAGATCAAGGATATCGCAGTCAATGTCCTACCGGCCGTTCAGATGTCCTACACCTATGGCGGACTGATCTCGATGCTCGAGTACTACGATACCATCAAAGCCGGTGCCGAACTGGTCGAACACGGCTTCCCGTTTGAAAAGACGATGACGACCTATGACGGCCTATCCTATGTCATTCCCATGACGCCGGCCTCCAATGTGACAGAGCTCCACCGGATCATCTTTGACTTTGCCAACTACACCCCGAGCAATCGGGCACTCCAATACAGCATTGACATCGGTGCCAATACCGGTCTGTTCTACGAATAGTATCCAGATTCCCTGCGGGGAATCTTTTTTTTGATTCTTTTTCTAAAACGCCCGCTTCAAAAAGTCAACTAAGCAAAAAAGAGCTGTTGCCTTCCGCTAGGGAAGGCAACAGCTGCTGATAAGGCTCCTGCTCAAATGTTGGGACTATTGGAGCAAGTTGTAGATTTGTGTCCGAACAGGTTGCGGGATCACCAGCTCTCCACCGAAGATGATTCCTCGATAGATATTATTGTCAGTGACATATTGGGCAACCTCAGCCGGTACGCCTTGCTCGTTGACGAGCAGCATGACGTAGTTTTGTTTGGCTGCGTAGACGCCACCGGTCAGGGCATCAGGATAGTTTTCACCGGAGGTAAAGGCTGCTCCAGCGGCATCTTTCATGAATTGATCAGCAATCAGTACGCTTGTAGCGTAGCGATTTGCTCCGGCAACGCGCTCGACATTGTAGTTTCTGGCCAGGGTGATGAAGACATTGTTGTCAATGACGAGTTCACCGCCAATGACATAAGCCTTGTCTACGCCCCAATCATCCAGACCCTTGAGGGTCGGATTCGGAACATTGGACTTACCCGTCAGCAGGATCGGACTGTTCATTCTAGCTGCCGGGACGCCGGCTGCCAGAGCATCCGGATAGTTCTCACCACTGACGACAAAGGCTGTGTCAAAGTCTACCAACTGGTTCAGTTCCAGACCGATCAGATAGGAGGTCTCATAACGAGTACCACCGGCAATCCGATCGAATGTGATACCGGCATCGGCCAGTTGTGTTTCCACGCCCTTGCCCAGCGCCAACTCACCACCGAGGATCAATACGCGCTTGACCCCTAAGCGGTTCAATTCGGCCATGACAGATTGCGGAATTTCATCCTTGGCACTCAACAGGATCGGGGCATCCATCGCATAAGCTAATGGGGTACCACTCAGTGCATCCGGATAGTTTTCACCGGAAGCCAGTAGGGCGACTTCGGATGAAGTGAAAGCTGCTTGTGAAGTCTTGACGGCCGTCTCATAACGGGTCGGGCCAAAGATTTCTTCAATCGGATCGGTAATTTCGCCGTAGTATACGACGACGGTCTTCGTGGTCAGATTACCTGCGGCATCGTAGAGTTCTGCGGCATCGTAGAGTTCAAACACAAAGGTGTTTTCTCCCGGTTGCAGATCATACGTGAACTGGCGAGTGGCTTCAATCCCGATTTGTCCCATCTCATTGGTGGTCTCATCGATCTTGAGGACTTCACTGCCATTGATGAGCAGCTGCAGATATTCAAAGTTATCAGCCATGAAGACATCGAAGGTAACTTCAGGATCTGTGCTCTTACGCGGTTCTTGCGTAATTTCAAGTGTCGGATTGATCTTATCGACAAAGTAGCGTCGGATGATGCTGTCTTCCGTACCATCATTGGCTACCGCGCGATAGCGGACTTCCTGATAGCCATCACTCAATTCGAGATTGGCTTCGAAGGTCCAACCCGGTCCTTGATAGACGAGAACACCATCGGCATCGCGCACGGTGATTTGATCATGGAAGGTAGTATTCGCCACAACTTCTTCACCATCGTTAACGGAGATATAGACACCTTCTATGTCGGTGTATCCCCAGACATAACCGTTGGTGATTGTGTTATAGTCAACGAATTCCCACATGCCGGGGCTGTTGACAAAAATATAGACGGTGGCATCTTCGTTATCGCCCATGAACTCGGCCGGGTCGATCGGTAGGATCGTTTCGTTGGTCGCATTATCCCAGACATGGATTTCCAGATTATTCGGAACGCCATCACGCAGGATATCAGCCACATCGATCGAAACCGTTTGCTCGGTACCGGCTTCAGCCGCTTCGACTACCGGAATATCGATCTTCATCCCGGTGTCCTTATTGAGGATAAACGCCGGAACCGGAGCTAAGTCTTCATTGACATGCAACAGATTGCCGACACCAACACCCGGATCCGGGTCTTGCATCACGAATTCAACGACTGTGCCATCAACTGTTACGTCGGTGACTTCCGGAGCTGTCTTATCAACAAAGACCGGCATCGAGTGGATCTGTTTCGGTGAACCATCACGGGTCGGTGTAATCACCGCATTCAGATAATACTGTCCATCCGGAGCGGGTTGATTATTCAGCATACCATCCCACCTGGCATCGCTCAGAATGCGATAAGGCCCTAAGATGCCAATGCGGTACTGCTTACGAACCCAGTCCTGAGTCGCCAGGACACGGAGGACTTCACCATCAAGCTCCTCGCTGTCCGAAATCACATAATCGATATGCTTCGAGTTACGCAAGAAGGTATAGATCGGGGTAACCGAATTCTGCTCAGCCTCGACACCACGATCCAGCAGCGGATTCATCGCCGCCAAGGCCGGATAGAACCAGAGGTCATCCGTCAGCAGACCGGTATAGGTGAATTGAGCATTTTCGTCATAACGAATGGCATCGATGACATCGAGCTCATCGTAGTCTCCGACAAAACCGAGGAAAGGCAGACCAAGTCGTTGGCCGTCTTCATCGATCAGCATCACGAAGCCTTCAATAAACTGATTGTCGTTTTCAGCGAAGAATTCATCACCACTGAAGTCAACGACGATATCCAGATCAACCGATTCACCAGCTGTGACAGTTATCGCTTCCGGCAGACCCGTCACTTCAACGTCGACCGGAACCGACCAGTCAACCAGATAAGTCGGGACAACCGGATGAACTTCATCGCGTTGAACCAGGATGCCGTCCATGTTGCCGCCGACACCGTCATCATTCCAGGTGTAGGTTTTATCTTCGTCGGAATAGTTGCGCAGCGTCAGTGGCAGTGTGAAGGATGTTCCTTCAAAATCACTCAGTTCGACCTTGGCCAGATTGTTATTTCGATTGGTTAAGGTCACATCGGTAGTTACGGCCCCTTGCAGGTTCATTAAACCGGCACCCTGGGCTCGAACAGCATAGACATCACCATAGCTGTCAGCACCGGGCACAGCCGTATTCATCAGAAGATTCTTAGCCATCATCGCTCGGTTTTCATTCGATAGAACACCAAACTTGGCAATCGCTTCTTCCGAGTTGAGATATTGTTGGACCAGAGCCAGACCACCGGCAACGTGAGGCGCTGCCATCGAGGTTCCGCTCATGGTTCCATAACCATCATCGTTTTGGAGCGAATAGATATTACCACCGGGAGCGGTAATTTCCGGCTTCATCACCAGGTTCGGCGTGGGGCCCCAGGATGAGAAGCTGCTGAGTTCAGCCAGCGGGTTAAAGAGTTCGATGGTTTCATCTAAGAAAGCAACGTATTGCGTCTCGTCTTCCATGGCGGCAACCATTGCGTTACCGACATTTTCCGGAACCATCGTAACCGGGTAGTTCAGACCTTCAAGACCACCCATGGCGATCGTTTCGGTCCCACCTTGGTTATTGGAAATGATCAGACCGACGGCGCCGTTCTCTTGGGCCAGTCTGGCTTTGTTCGCAAACGAAGCATCGGATCCGGCCGGCGGGTCAGCCGGTTGACCGCGATAAACGAGGGCAACCTTACCGGTAACATCTACGCCATCGTATTCACTCTGATGAATACCATAGCCGATATAGATCAGTTCATTATCCGCGCCCAAAACTAAGGGATCATTTTCCGGGTTGGTCACATGGTGATAAGCACTCACCGCTTCGTCTTGACCATCCAGCGGATAGTATTCGAGAACATCGCGCACCGTATAGGCATTATCCCACGAGGCGACACTCAGGCTGTTATAGGTAGCACTCGGCATACCGACAACACCCACATCCGGATTCTTCTTCAGCGGATAGGGGATCGGAGCACCTTCATAAAGGGTGTGCTCGTTACCGGCAGAAATGGCAATGATGGCACCGGTGTTGTAGGCATTGTTCAATGCCACCTCGAACGGCTCATCCGAGTCAAATCCGGCCGGCGAACCGAGACTCATGTTCATCGCATCAGCCCGAAGGATCAACGAGTCATCGATTGCTTTGATATAGATATCAGACCAGGTGCTTTGATAGGTCGGATCGTTTCCAAAGACCTTCATGCCCAAAAGTTGTGTTTCCGGAGCAACACCACGGATGCCATCCGAATCGCCATTGGCCCCAATGGTACCGGCGACGTGTTGACCGTGTTGGCCATTCATAGACGAGTCTTTGATATTGGTGTTCTTGTCATAATAGTTATAGCCATAGGGTACTTTTTCGTTGAACCAAAGACCGTCTAAGTCAGTCCCTTCAACAAAGTCCTGTGACAGTTTCGGATCTTCCAACGCATTGGTCGTGAAGTCTTTGTGGCTCGGGTCGATCCCGGAGTCAAGCACCGAAACAACCGTGTGCTGACCTTCATAGCCCAGGGCCCACGTTTGCGGGGCATCGATCATATTGACCGAACCGAGCATTTCGGGTTCTTCCAGGATGTACTCTTGAGCCAGATAGACGTTTTTGACGCCTCGAACTGTCTTCAAAAGCTCATAGCTTTCACGAGGAACGAAACCACTGAATCCGTTATAGCTAATCGCAAACTGATGCTCAAGCTCAAAGCCGACACCGGCGGCCGTTATATCGGATAGAACAGCTTCTTGTTGTCTGTACAGAGGGGCTGCCATTGCTGATAGATCGCTCGAGCTCAGCTGCATGGTCGACAGCTCACGGCCCGTCATTTGCAACGCGATCGGAGCTTCTTCCATTTCAACAATGACACGGACTTCAGGCGGTAGAGTAGTTTCCTGTTCCGGTTGAGGCTCTAGTTTTGCTGGTAATTCAACAGGTTCGACAATCGGGTCTGCCGTCGGGTTGGCAAATGCAGCGCCCGGTAGAACCAGTGCGACAATCAGCATTAGAGCAAGTAATGTTCTTAATGTCTTCATGTTTCCTCCTTATGATATACCGATCGATTTTAGTATATCACAATTTACAAATAATAAGGCCTTTATGAACGAGTTGACACAAAAAGCTATTCAGTCTGCTATAAGTTTCCCAAATGTTTCCTATTTGACATACTTCTTCTATAACGATTATCAACGCTTAAGAAACAAGCTAACAAAAAAAATCACCCGATGGCTCGAGTGATTCAGTCCTCTACATAGCGCTCAGACGCCGACGGACATTGGCTTCTCCTATGATCTGTTGAATGGCATGGATGTCGGGCGAGTTTCGCCGGCCGGTCAATGCCAGCCGAATAACGCCTGATACATCGGCCACCGTTCCTTTATACTGATCGGGATTCTTCTTATAGTCTCCGCCTCGCAGGGCATAGCCCCGCTCACCGGCGATCTGACGAACCTTGGCAAACCAGTCTTCTTGGCTATCGCCGTGATCATACGTCGCCAGATAATCCTTCAGGATCGCCCGGGCCTCCGCCTGATCGATCGCCTCAGGCAACTCATCCTCCATCTGAAAGGTTTCATCAAAATAGAAGCTGATGAATTCGAGGATCTGGCGGGCATTGATAAAGTCTTTTCGCGGTTTGGCCTGATCTCGCCCCAAGGTCAAGATCGGTAACAGACGGTCTTCATACTGTTGCAGTACGGTATAGGTGTCGGGCGCATACGCTTTGGCATAATCCAACACAAACTGTGTCAGCTCCTGCCCATCGATCCTGGCTAGAACATCCTTCGACACATCGTCAAGCTTGTTCAGATCGAACAATGCCCCGGAGTGACCCATTTGAGCAAAATCAAACGGAAAGTCATCGAGTGAAGCCATCGGATTAGCCGTGCGCCACTCCTCAAAATCAGACTGAAGCAGACCGTAGAGATATTCCCGGATGGCCTGAGGATGGTAGCCCACCTCCTGATAGTAGGACAGCGACAACTCCGGATCCAACCGCTTCGACAGCTTTCGCCGGACCGTTCCATCCATCTTCATCAGATGTGAGGTATGACAAAAGATCGGCGGTTGCCAGTCAAGCATCTCAAAGATCTCGAGATGGACCGGATAGGTCGCCAACCACTCTTCGCCTCGCACGACATGCGTCGTTCCCATCAGATAGTCATCCACCACATGAGCAAAGTGATAGGTCGGCAGGCCTTCACTCTTCAATAATACGATATCCAACAGATTGGGCTGGATCCGAACACTGCCCCGAATGGCATCGGGAGCCTCGATCGTCTCCTGTGGCAATTGGCGCGACTTGAGACGAAGCACCCACGGCCTACCCTGCTCGATCCTGGCCTTGATCTCTGCCAGGCTCAGATCACGATCGGTCGCCCACTTGCCAAAATAGCCATAAATCTGGGCCTTCTCTTGCTTTTGGGCCTCCCGGATCGCCGCCAGTTCCTCCTCGGTGGCAAAGGAGGGATAGGCATAGCCTAACGTGACCAAGTGCTTAGCCACGCTGTCATAGATATCACGCCGCTGACTCTGGCGATAGGGACCGTAGTCACCCGACTCTCCATCGAGCCGAACGCCTTCATTGAAATCCACTCCGAAGTGATGCAGGACTCGGATCAGCATATCCTCGGCCCCTTCGACTCGGCGCTTTTCGTCCGTGTCCTCGATCCGCAGAAAAGCCACTCCCCCGCTCTGGCTGGCCAACTTCTCGTCCAATAGCGCACCATAGAGATTCCCCAAGTGGATAAAGCCGGTCGGCGACGGCCCCAGTCGGGTCACCATCGCCCCCTCCGGCAAATCTCTCTTCGGATAGCGGGCTAAGATGTCAGCCAGTGGACGGGCTTCGGGGTATAGTAGATCAGCTAATTGTTGGTTCATGCATTTCTCCTGGTATCAGTCAACCATCAGGATCGTTTTAACATCCGCCTTAGCGTCAGAAAGATCACCTTAAGATTGAAGGGTAGGCTCATATTACGTATATACATATAGTTCAGTCCGTGCTTGGCCGGAACGATCTCTTTGATATAGACCTCATCGAGATCATCCGCCTGGCTCAGGATCGTCTGCTCATCAAAGAACGCGATCGAGGCCAGATCGGTCACTCCGGGGCGGACCCGGAGCACCTGACGGGCATTCTCATCATACTGCTCAACGTATTTTTTGACCTCCGGTCGTGGGCCGACCAAGCTCATCTCCCCTTTCAGGACATTGAAGAGCTGAGGCAATTCATCCAACTTCAGACGACGCAACCTCGAGCCCAGTCGGGTAATCCGGCGATCGTCCTTGGCTGTGATCAGCGGGCCTTCCTGGTCGGCTTCGTGTTTCATCGAGCGAAACTTAACGATCTCAAACGGCTTTTCGTCCTTGCCGATTCGGGTCTGCCGATAAAAGGCCGGCCCCTTGGAATTCAACCGGATCAAGCCGGCGACCACCAAAAAGATCGGTGATAGTAGGATCAAGCCGGTGCCGGAAGCCAAGATATCAAACAGCCGAATCATTTTCATCTGATTGGCCTTTTGGGCCAGTATCGCATCCATCTCTCGCGGAGTGATGGGACTGGTCTTTTTATTCATTGGATGATCTTCTTTATGGCCGCCACGATATAATCGACATCCTCGTCCGCCATCAAAGAAAACAGCGGCAGCGAGATCAGATTTTCATAGTAGCGGTAGGCCCCCGGGTAATCGGCGATATCAAAGCCCATCCTACGATAGGCGCTAAACAGCGGCAGCGGCTTAAAGTGGACATTGGTCGAGATCCCTTGCTCAGCCAGTTCCAAAATGATCTCATTTCGTCGCTCCGTGCTGATCCCGGGAATACGGATCAAGAACAGGTGGCGACATGATTCAAAGTTATCGCCCTGGTGAGACAGTCAGGTTACCGGCAGATCTTTTAGACCGGCTTCATAGCGATCGACCAATTCGCGCCGTCTCTGAAGCATCTCAGGATAGCGCCGAAGCTGCGACAGCCCCAGCGATGCATTGATATCGGTCATATTGCATTTATAGCCCGGAAACACGATGTCGTATTCCCACATGCCGGGCTTGGTTTTGGCCAAGGCGTCTTTTGATTGCCCGTGAAGAGCCAGCAGCATGAGTTCTTGATAGATCGCCTCATCGTCGATCCCATCTAGAGCTCGCCAGGTCACCGCGCCGCCCTCGGCGGTCGTCAAGTTCTTGACGGCATGAAAAGAAAACGACGTGAAATCAGCGATCGAGCCGCTGGTTTGATCATCTCGTTTCGCTCCGAAGGAATGGGCCGCATCACTTAAGATCAGCACCCGCCCCAGCGCTTCTTGATAGCGACCACTCGCTTTAAAGATCGGCCGCTTCTGCTCGACAAGCTGTCTGATCGCGGCAATATCTTCTATCACCCCGCCGAT
>DUPT01000061.1 GCA_012838225.1 Tissierellia bacterium | reverse complement strand
GATCCTAAGCGTCTATGATAATGAGGGGCAGGCGGAGCTCGTAGTATTCGATCTGGCGGAGCAGCTGCTGCAGGCGACCGATCTCGGCCCGGCGGGCGAGTTTATCCGCTTGGACTACTCGGCTGAGGGGACGCTGATCCACACCAAAAGCCGGATCTATCGCTCGAATGAGGGCGTGATCGATTATTTTGAGTTCCCGGCTGAATCGGTCATTCGCCATGACAGCGGACTCATTCTGATCAACAACAATAAGGTCCGTCTGATCAAAGACAATGCCTTTAAAGACTATCAGTTCCCGGGGAGAGTGGCCGATGCGGCCTTGGCACGCGATCAGCTGATCGTATTATATGCCAGTCCCGAGGGGCGCACCCTAAGCACACAAGAAATCGACTTCTAGGAGAGAACAACGTGAAACTGCAAAAACTGATCCTGACGGCGCTCCTGATGGCGCTGGTCATGGTGACGACGATGTCGGTCCAGATCCCGATCTTGGGTGGCGGCTATATCCACCCGGGCGATGCTTTTGTCTTACTAAGCGGCGTCATCCTGGGGCCGGGCTTCGGCTTTTTAGCCGCCGGTATCGGCTCAGCCTTGGCCGATATCACCTTGGCCTTTACCGCCTTTGCTCCGGGGACGCTCTTCATCAAGGGCTTGATGGCGGTGATCGTGGCCATCTGGCCCAAACGAAAACCCATTTATATCCTAGCGGCCTTTATCACAGCCGAGATCGTCATGGTGGCCGGTTATTTCCTCTATGAGTGGCTGATCATCTTTGGCAATCTCCAGACGGCTTTGGCCGGGATACCCTGGAATCTGACCCAGGGAGCCGGTGGGGTCGTGATCGGGTTTCTCCTCTACTTAGCCCTGGCAAAAACAGCCATCATCCCAAAACACTAAGTTCCGGTTGCCGGAACTTTTTTCTTTTTGGAATAGTTTGGGTCCTAGCGCTCTGAGGTCGGGATCATTGATAGACTGGCCTTGAGGCGACTATGAAGCAAACCAGACGACCGATCCTGATCATAGCCATCGGCACTTGGCTTGCGGCCGGACTGTATCTGAGCGGCGCTTGGATCTGGGTCTGGCCGCTGTTGATCGTGCTGAGCTTTCGGGAGAGGCGAGCCTGGCTGATCGGTCTGATCGTGCTTCGGCTCGTCCTGATGCCCCAGCCGATGCTTGGTCACTATGCCGGCGAGGCCGAGATCAGACCGCTTGATTTTACCCGAGACAATCAGTGGCAGGTGAGTGTGGCCGGTCAGAACTATCTGTATCAAGGAAAGCTGGCGGCTGCGGGGCACTACCGGATCGAGGGCGAGATCGAGGGCTTTCGGACGAATCGAAGCTATACCGGCTATTCAGAGCACGACCACTACCGCTCGGTCGGCCTGATCGGGCGCATCCGGCTCGAGGACCATCAGCTGATCGAGCCGCGTAGGCCCGGCGCCGGCTTTTGGCTCCAAGACAGGCTGTATCGGCAACTCGAGGCCTTCAAGGAATCACAGGATCTGGCATTTGCCCTGCTGTTTGGCGGCAGTCGGCTCCTCGAAAGATCGTTTCAGCAATCCCTAAAGGAGATCGGGCTGCTCCACCTCATGGTCGTGTCGGGTCTTCATTTATCGATCTATGATCGTTCGATCGATCGGCTCCTCAAGCGTCTTCAAGTGCCTAGAAGCCTTAGGCGGCTGGTGGTGCTGGTCTTTTTGTCGGGGCTGCTGCTGATTACCGGCTTCCATCCCAGCTGTGTGCGCAGTGTCGGTCTGGTGGTGCTCCGTGAGTACTGCTTCTATACCCGGCGCTCGATCGATCGGCTCGATCAGTTGTGCCTGATCACTTGGCTGATGCTTCTGATCAATCCCTATTGGGCGACTGGGACGGGCTTTTTACTGGGGACATTGGCGCATGGCTCGCTCGTTCTACCTCGACGCCCCTCGATCCGACGGCTCTACCTGGTCATGCTGCCGTTTCAGCTGCTTCTAAACGGGGTGCTCAGTCCCTTCTATGTCTTAGCCAACTTCGCTCTGGCGGCACTGATGGATAAGGCCCTGCCGGTGCTGGCACTCAGCCTGATCATTCCTTGGCTTCAGTCGGTCGGCCATTGGTGGCTCAGTGGCTTGGTCCGTCTGATCAGTCAGCTTCAGCGCTGGGACATGCTGAAGCTTCAGGTGATGATGCCATCGCCTTGGGTGGTGGGACTGATCATGCTCTATTACCTGGGCTTGGTGCTAAGGCTGCAATCAGAGCCGGCCTTCGTGTTCTTCCAAGAGAAGAGACACCATTTGATGCTGGGGCTGCTATGTCTCATCATCGGGGGTCAGATCGCTCATGGGCATTCACAGGTGGGGGTCCATTTTCTTGATGTGGCGCAAGGGGATGCGGCCGTCATCGTGACGACGTCCGGTCAGAGGGTGTTGATCGATACCGGAAAGACCGATCGAATCTTTGAGCATCAGCGGTATCTGGGGATCGATTCGTTTGATATCGTATTTATCACCCACCGCGACGATGATCACGCCTATTGGGTGGATGAGCTTTCGTTTCAGACCGGCTATACCAGTCGCTATACGCCCCTGGGACAGTTTCATGGGCTGGCGGCAGGCGACGCGATCGAGGTCGATGATGTGACATTTCATATCCTGCATCCCGATCGTGATCATGCCAATGAAAATGATAATTCACTGGTGATCCTGCTTGAGGCCTATGGTGACACCTTTTTGTTCGGTGGTGATATCCGGGGGGATCTGTTGCAGGCTGATTGGCTGGCTCAAACGGATGTGTTCAAGTTTCCCCATCACGGTTCGATCCACTCGCTCGATGAGACGCTGACGCTGCAAAAAGACATCCCGGTCATCGTGTTGAGCTATGGCTTGAATGACTATCAGCATCCTCATCCCGAAGTGCTGGCCTATTTTCGCGATCAAGCACTCCATCAGACCTTTCTCGAGGGCTCACTCCATATCTATCGGGGGCGCTTTCGCCGCCACTAGATATGATACAATAGGAGCATGGATTACCGAGAAGCCCTACGTACACTCCAAGCCGCCCGATTGCCCTCCCAGCTGTGGTTTGAGGGCCAGGAGCGCTATTTGACCGATGATTTCATTGATAAAATAAAGGATCACCTGAAGCTATCAGGTGATGATTTCAATCTGCTCTCCGTCGAAGGGAAGACTGTCAACCGGGAGAGCCTGTTTGACTTTGTCTTGAGTCCGCCGCTGTTTTCCGATCAGAAGCTGCTGATCGTCTCGCAGCCGGATGAGATGACTCTATCCGATGAGGAGTGGCGGATGCTGGCCGGAGCAGACGAGTCGCTGATCATCTGCTATATCGGGCATGATATCCCTAAGAATAAGATCCCCAAGCCGATCCGTAATACGATCACGAAGGTGAGCATGGGCCGGATCAACCGAAGCGATATGCAGAAATGGATCAGTAAGCAGTTTCGGCTTAGAGGCAAGCGGATCAGTCTTGATCAGATCACCCGGATCATCGATCGATCGCGCTATTTTGAATCCAAATCCTCGACCGATCTGTTGTTTTTGATCCAGGAGATCGAGAAGTTAGCCGCTACCGAGGAGGAGATCATCACGGCCGAGCGGATCGATCGTCTGCTGGGGCGACCGATGGAGGAGAATATCTTCCTGCTGCTCGATCATATCATCGATAAGGATACCCACCGCACCTTTATGACCCTGCAGGAGTATATCGCCAGCGGAGCCAATCTCTATCCGATCCTGCCGATGCTGACCAGAAACTACTATCAGCTGCATATGCTTAAAAAGCTGCAGGCGGTCGGTTTTCCGTATAACGCTTTGGCCGAGCGGCTCGGGATCCGGTATGATTTTATCCTGCGCCGTTTGATCGCTTCGGCCAATCGCTTGACACTGGCCCGCATCCAACAGGATCTCAACACTTGTCTTGAATATGAAAAGATCTCCAAAAGTGAATCGGTCCAGGTGAGAGACCATTTGGAGAATCTGTTGCTGGCGTTGATGCAGTGATCGATACGGCCTTAGGGAATTAAAAATGGCTTAAGCCATTTTAAAGGCTTAAGCCATTTTGTTTAGTTTTTGGGCCAGACGCGAAACACGTCGGTCAGCGGCGTTGCGATGGATCGCACCCTTGGAAGCAGTCTTTCGGATGACTTTTTCCGCATCGTAGAAACTGGCAGCCGCGGCGTCTTTATCGCCGGAATCGACCGCTTCGTTGAACCTACGGATGTAGGAACGCATTTTGGTCTTATTCGCTTTATTGACAGCAGTTTTCTTTCTGATGACTAGGATTCGCTTTTTCGCAGATTTAATATTTGCCAACTCTTCACCTCCTCAAGACGGCTATAACAGACCAATTTTAACACGCGACTTAAAATAATGCAACCGCTATTTGGAGGTTTTTTCGCCGCTTTTCAAGGAAAATCAGACGGCCGGACCACGCTTGAAAGAACGGGCCGGCTTTTCAAATAGGGCTTCATTTGATATAATGAATCGTCAGTTGGAGGAACTCATTGAAGAAACACGATCAACAATACATTCGTAATTTTTCGATCATCGCCCATATCGACCACGGGAAAAGCACCCTGGCCGACCGGATGATCGAGTACACCGGTGCCCTGAGCTCGCGTGAAATGAAGGAGCAGGTCCTCGATAATATGGACCTGGAGCGAGAACGCGGCATCACCATCAAACTACAGACCTCAAGGCTCGTCTATCAGGCCAAGGATGGTCAGGAGTATCATTTCAATCTGATCGATACCCCGGGCCATGTCGACTTTACATATGAGGTATCGCGTTCACTGGCGGCCTGTGAGGGGGCGCTTTTAGTCGTGGATGCCTCGCAGGGTGTCGAGGCGCAGACCATCGCCAATGTCTATCTGGCCGATAAGGAGGGCCTCGAGATCGTGCCGGTGCTAAATAAGATCGATCTGCCGGCGGCTCGACCGGATGAGGTGATCCATGAGATCGAGGATGTCATCGGTATTTTGGCGGAGGATGCCCCGATGATATCGGCCAAGAGCGGCCTCAATATCAGGGAGGTGTTTGAGGCGGTGATCAAGAAGATCCCGGCGCCGACCGGGGACGAAGACGCTCCGCTCAAGGCACTCGTCTTTGACTCGTTCTATGATACGTACCGGGGAGCCATCCCGCTGATCCGGGTGTTTGATGGTGTAATCAAAAAAGGTGATGAGATCATCATGATGGCTGCCAAGCAGACGTATGAGGTGACGGAGGTCGGTCTGTTCACGCCGACGATGATCCCGGTCAAGGAGCTCAGAGCCGGTGATGTCGGCTATCTGGTGGCCAGTATCAAAGAAGTCCAGCACGTCCGAGTGGGAGAGACCATCACCCATAAGAATCGGCCGGTGGCTGAGCCGCTGCCGGGCTATCAAAAGGCTCTGCCGATGGTGTTTTGCGGGCTCTATCCGGCCGAGGGAGAGGACTATGAGAATATCCGTGACGCCCTCGAAAAGCTCCAGCTAAACGATGCCGCGCTCACCTTTGAGCCGGAGACATCGGTGGCCCTGGGCTTTGGCTATCGCTGCGGCTTTTTAGGCCTGCTCCATTTGGAAATCATCCAAGAGCGGCTCGAGCGAGAATTCGACCTCGATCTGATCGCCACTGCCCCAAGCGTCATTTATGAGGTCACCACCCATAAGGGTAAGACCAGCCTGGTGCAAAACCCCTCCAATCTGCCGCATCCGACCGAGATCGCTTCGTTTAAGGAGCCGATCGTGACGGCTCAGATCATCGTGCCAAAGGAATACGTCGGCAATGTGATGGAGCTGGCTCAAAACCGCCGCGGAGTCTTTCTCGATATGCAGTACATCGATGAGAGGCGGGCCATCCTGCACTACGATCTGCCGCTCAATGAGATCATCTATGATTTCTTTGATGCGCTAAAAAGCCGCACCCGCGGCTACGGTAGCTTCGACTATGAGTTCAAGGACTACCAGGAATCCGATCTGGTCAAGATGGATATCCTGATCAATAAGGAAGTGATCGATGCCTTCAGCATCATCGTCCACCGGGAAAAAAGCGTGTCGCGTGGTCGACAGATCGTCGAGCGGCTGCGCGAGGTCATCCCTCGTCAGCAGTTCCCGATCCCGATCCAAGCGGCCATCGGTCAAAATATCATCGCCCGAGAGACCATCCGGGCGCTGCGAAAGGACGTCTTGGCCAAATGCTATGGCGGCGACGTCAGCCGTAAGAAAAAGCTGTTGGAGAAGCAGAAGGAAGGTAAGAAAAGGATGCGACAGTTCGGCAGTGTCGAGGTGCCGCAGCAGGCCTTCTTATCGGTGCTCAAATTCGATGATGAATGATCTGGGCGTCTATGTTCATATTCCGTTTTGTGAGAAACGGTGTCACTACTGTGATTTTACCGCCCTGGTCGCCCGAGACGATGAGATCGATCGGTATTTGGAAGCTCTTGCAAAAGAGCTTCTTGGCTTTCAATCCCTCCTGAGTGAGCGCCTCATCACGACCCTTTATGTGGGTGGCGGGACGCCTTCGAGACTGAGTCTGTCTCAGACCGAAAAGCTTTTACAGCTGCTTGAGCCCTATACGGGAAAGCTCAGGGAGTTTACGATCGAGGCCAACCCCGAATCCGTCACGGCGGACAAGGTCGGGCTTTGGGCCGACTACGGCGTCGACCGGGTGAGCCTTGGCCTGCAATCGAGTGATGCCGGTTGGCTAAAGACGCTGGGCCGGATCCATAGTGCCGAGCGGGTGGATGAAGCCGTCGGTCTCGTTCGAGAGCGGATCGATTCGATCAATCTCGATCTGATCTATGGTCTATCACCGGGCGATCAGACGTATCTTAGATCACTCGATGCGATTCTATCGCTAGCGCCTCAGCATGTCTCGATCTATGAGCTCGAGGTCTATGAGCATCGGCCACTGGCCGGGATGCTGACGGAGCTTGTTGACAGCGATGAATCGTTTGAGCAGTTCCACCGACTTCGAAGGAAGCTCGAAGCGGCCGGTTTTCACCGGTATGAGGTGTCTAATTTCTCCTTGCCCGGCTATGAAGCCAAGCATAACCGGCGCTACTGGGACCGAGCCGATACGCTGGGCGTCGGTCTGGGAGCCCATTCGCTGATTGGCCGCCGGCGGTTCAACAATACGACCGAGCTGCCACGCTACCTGGCGGGCGATTATATCGAGCAATCCGAGAGTCTCTCATCCGATGACATCCTGATCGAATGTTTGATGTTGGGACTGCGCCAGCTTAAGGGTATAAACTACCGGGATCTGTTGAGGGAACATCCTCAGCGATCCGATCTGATAGACCAATATATTCAGCGCCAAGTGGCGCTCGATCGCTTAGAGCTCTCAGGAAATGTCCTGCGGCCGACCCGGATCGGTCTCGATCTGTTGGATACGGTCGTTTTAGACTTTTTATCACTTCTGTGATGTGCTACAATTATTTTCTGAGGGAAGGGAGAAAAGCATGTATCGACAGGATATCGATTATCGATTAGAAAGCCTACAAACCTCAAAGAACGGTTTGACAAGTGAAGAGGCCGCCAAGCGGCTTGAGCAATACGGGCCAAATGAATTGGCCGACGAGGATCGCGAGTCGATCCTGGTCACCTTTTTTAAGAATTTCAAGGATGTCATGATCCTGGTGCTGATCGCGGCCGCCATCCTAAGCGTTGTGCTGCACGAATATATCGATGCCATCATCATCATGGTCATCGTGGTCTTGAATGCCATCATCAGTACCATCCAGGAAAGAAAGGCCCAAAATGCCATCGATTCCTTGAAGCAGATGGCGACGCCGGATTCGATCGTCTTTCGTGATGGCCATAAGCGGATCGTCTCGAGCCGAGAGCTCGTCCCGGGCGATATCGTGGTCCTTGAGACCGGCAATATCGTGCCGGCCGATGGCCGGATCATCACCGGCACCAATCTCCAGATCGAGGAGAGTGCGCTGACGGGTGAATCGATGCCGGTCGAAAAGGATGAGACCTTTACGACGGATGAGAACATTCCGATTGGAGACCGCAAGAATATGGTCTTTTCCTCGACCATCGTCACCTATGGCCGAGGACTGTTTGTTGTGACCGATACCGGGATGGATACCGAGATCGGTAAGATCGCCTTTATGATCCTGCAGGAGGACTCGCGCGTCACGCCGCTTCAGCGACGACTCGATAAGGTGGGCAAGGTTCTGGCCGGATTGGTCCTATTGATCGCCGCCGGCATCTTTGCCCTGGGCCTCTGGGAGGGCAATCCCCTACCGGAGATGCTGATGACAGCCATCAGTCTGGCGGTCGCGGCCATCCCGGAGGGCCTGCCGGCGGTCGTAACGATCGTGTTGGCGCTGGGTGTGCAGCGTTTGTCCAAGCGGCGGGCGGTCATCCGCCACCTGCCGGCGGTCGAAACGCTTGGCAGTGCCAGTGTCATCTGCTCGGATAAGACCGGTACCCTGACTCAAAACAAGATGCAGGTGAAGAAGGTCTTCTTGCTCGGTGATGATCAGCAGCTGTTGGTCGAGGGCTTTGCGCTCAATAATGATGCCGAGTATGATGAGGCTGATGAGAAATATCTGGGCGATCCGACCGAGACGGCGCTGGTTGAATTTGCCGTTTCCATGGATATGCCCAAGGATCAATTGGAAAAAAGCTATCCCCGAGTCAATGAGATCCCGTTTGATTCCGACCGGAAGATGATGACCACCGTCCACCGATCGGGCGATGAGTATGTTCAGTTTACGAAGGGCAGCACCGAAGAGATCCTGAATCGATCGAATCGCATCCTGGTCGATGGCGAGGTTCGTCCGATCACGACCGAGGATCGTCACTTGATCCAGGAAAGAAATGAAACGTATGCCAAGGACGCCCTGCGGGTGCTCTCGCTGGCGTATGATCGGGCAGCTGATACTGCCGATCTGATGAAGGAAGAGGATCTGATCTATATCGGTCTTCTCGGCATGAACGATCCGCCGCGCGATACCAGCGCCGAATCGATCAAGCAGGCCAATCTGGCCGGCATCAAGACCGTGATGATCACGGGGGATCATCTGGTGACAGCCCTGGCTATCGCCAAGGAGATCGGGATCTATAAGGACGGCAACAAAGCCATCACCGGCCGAGAGCTCGAGGCGATGGATGATGAAACATTAAAGGAACAGGTCGAGGATATCCGGGTCTATGCCCGGGTCGCGCCCGAACACAAGGTCCGGATCGTCAATGCCTGGCAGGACCGTGGCCATATCGTGGCTATGACCGGTGATGGCGTCAATGACGCCCCGGCGCTAAAGAATGCCGACATCGGGATCGCGATGGGCGTCGTCGGGACGGATGTGTCGCGAAATGCGGCTGATCTTGTGCTGATGGATGATAACTTCTCGACCATCGTTTCGGCTGTTGAAGAGGGCCGAGGGATCTATGACAATATCCAGCGGACGATCCGCTTCCTGTTATCGTGTAATCTGGGTGAGATCGTTTTGATCCTGGCGGGTCTATTGACAAAGCTCGGCATCCCGCTGCTGCCGGTCCAAATCCTCTGGGTCAATCTGGTGACCGATTCCCTGCCGGCACTGGCCTTGGGCGTGGAATCTCTCGAAAAGAATGCCATGATCCGGCCACCGCGTGATCCCAAAGAGGGGCTCTTGACCACCAAAGGATATCTTCTGACCGTCATCGAAGGGATCGTCGTCGGAGCGACGGCCTTTGGCGCCTATGTCTATGGGCTGGGCTTTAGCCCCGAGATCGGTCGCACGATGGCGTTTGCTACGATCGCGTTTGCTCAGTTGATCCACTCGATCAATATGCGCTCGACCAATACGATCTTCAGTAAGAACCTATTGTCGAACAAGGCCTTTATCGTGGCGTTTCTCGTCAGTGGCCTGTTGCAGGTGGCGGTCATCACCATCCCGCAGCTGGCAGATATCTTCAAGGTCGTCCCGCTGCCGGTCGATCTGTGGATCGTCGTCGCCGGACTATCGTTTATCCCACTGATCTTTACCGAGATCCGTAAGATCTTTATCAAAGGCTAGGCTGTAGCCCTCCCGTCCGGGTCAATGTCATTAAGTTAAGTAGAACCAGAAAATCAGAGATCTGAAATCAGGTCTCTGCTTTTTTTTGCTTCCATCCATGAATAAAATATTATATATATTTACAATAAATAGTTGACAAGTTATCAGAAATATGACGCGACTCGTCTTAAATACATCTTTTTAGGAGGTCGCGAATCATTATGCATGACGCAAATCAAGTAAAGAAAAAACTGAACCTATGCCTGGATCAACTCGAAAACAATCGACATCGATACACCCTCAACCCAACCAAAGATTTCACTCGTCGACGAAAGATATCCTTCCGGGATATTATGGAAATTACCCTCGGATTTGCAGGCAAAAGTCTTGCCAGCGAATTGATGGACTACTTTGACTATGACCCGCAAGGCGCAACGGTTCCGGCATTTGTTCAACAACGCGATAAGGTGTTACCGGATGCTTTCCGAGATTTGTTTGATTCCTTCAATCAACAGTTTGCCTATGATTACACCTATCATGGGTATCGTCTGCTTGCTGTCGATGGAACCGATCTATTAATTCCGACCGATCCGCTCGATCAGGAAACCTATAATAACGCCCAACATGTGAAAGGTTTTAATACCCTCCACATCAATGCGCTTTATGACCTCTTAAACCGCGTCTATCTAGATGTTGAAGTCCAACCTTTGAGAAAAGCGAATGAACGAACAGCGTTGTCAGAATTCATCCCTCGCTTAGTTGACAAACGTCGAGCCATCATCAT
>DUPT01000060.1 GCA_012838225.1 Tissierellia bacterium | reverse complement strand
TCCGGCGTCCGCAACAGATATAATCCGATGAAATAACTGACAGCCCCGACCAGCCCACTGGCCAGCGTATAAATCATCACCGGTAGCCCTGATACACCGGGCAATCGCTTAAACAGAAATAGGACCACCAACATCAATCCCCCGGCCAACAGATACTTCTGATAGCTTTTTGACCAGAAGCTGACACCTTCTTGATGGAACTTCCGGCGAGCGATCCAGCTGAGCACCGCGATGCCGCTAAGAGAAGCTACCGTGTAGGCCACTGCCAGCCCGTTGACCCCGAAGCGTCGATACAGCAACAGGCTCAAAGCGATACTGACACTGATATTTACAAAGGTCGAGATCATCGGTTTCTTTGAGTCGCGCATGGCAAAAAACATCTTCGACAGGATCTCATTGACACTCAGAGATATCAGCGACGGACTATAGAGCAGCAGGATCATTCCGCCTCGGACACTGTCTTTGGCCGTAAACTCGCCTCGTTGGAAAATCAATTGGATGACCTCGGTCGACAAAAACATCATCCCCAGGACCAAGGGCACGATCAATAGCATGATGCTCGACAGATTCTCCCGGGTGACTAAAAAGATCTCTTTCCAGTTTTGGTCGCTCGAGAGCTTGGCTTGACGGGTAAAGAGGACGGTCGATAGGGTAACGATCAGGGTCTGATAAAACAAACCGTTGACTTTTTGGGCATAGTTCAACAGCGAGATGCTCCCCTCGCCCAGACCGGAGGCGATCGCCCGGCTGATGATGCCATTGAGCTGTGAGGTCGACAGCGTGATCAGCACCGGCACGATCAGTAACAGCAGCATATGGAAATGCTCATCCGAGAGCGTCAGATCAAACCGAAAGCGAAAGCCCTTCATCCGGACCACCGGCAGCAGCACCCACAGCAGCTGCAGGAAATAGCCGACGATCGTCCCCATGACCATGATCAAGATCGAATTCGGATCAGGGGAGACGATCACCCCGATGATCGTTCCCAGATTCATCGGGATGGAGGCGGTCGCTGCAATATAGAACCGGTTATTCTGTTGCAGATAGCCCATCAAAGCATACGACATGATTTGAAACAGGGCTACCACCGCCATCATTCGCGAATAATAGATCACCCGCGCCAGTTCGTCCGGACCAAAGCCACGCACAATGATGGTATTGAGCGGCCGGGCCAGTACGATGATCAGCCCCATCAGGCTGATGGCGATGATCCCCAGAATGCTGAGCAGACGGTTAAAGAACACCTCGCGTTGGCCCTTCTTCTCCGCTGCCGCCAAAACCGGGATCAAGGAATTATTCAAACCGACCGTGATCAGACTGACGATCATGACCGGTACCGTCATCGCCGCGATATAAGTATCGGTATGGATCGAGGCACCAAATCGCCACGCCATAAACACTTCGCGCAGGAAGCCGCTGATGCGGCTGACAAAGGATAGAATGACTAGAAACACCACCGTTTTCTTCATCTACGACCTCGCTTCAACAACTGCTTGAGTTGATCGATCAGCTGCAACATCTCTTCGGTGCGAAAGTAGTATAGGATGCCGAAGTAGATCGCTCCGCCCAGAAGAGCCGATACCAGTGCCATCGGCAGAGCCGAGAGCCGGCTAAACGGAGTCAGCCACCGAAGCAGATAGAGGACGGAGAGCATCACACCGCCGGCGATCAGATAGTGGGTCAGCGACGGACTGTATAATGACATATTCTCTTGCCGAAACATCTCCTTCACCTGGAACAGCAGGATGAACAAGCCGACAAAGGACGCCAGTGATGTCGCCAAGGCCAAACCGTAGGCCCCAAAAAAGCGGACCAGGATAAAATTCAAACCGATATTGACCCCGATCATGACAAAGGTCGAGAGCATCATCTTCTTAGGCAGCTGCAGCGAAAAAAACATCTTTCCGATGATCTCCATCACCGCCCGGGTCGCAATGGTCGGCGCATAGAAGAACAGAATCCCGCCACCGATCACGGCTGCCTCTAAAGTATATCGTCCCCGAACGAATAAGACGGTCATGATCTCACGACTGAGAAACATCGTTCCCAGTGAGATCGGGATGATGATCAACAGCAGCAGAGACAGATTTTGCTTGGTGATCTCAAACAGCTTTGGCCGATCATCCTGACTCGACAATTTCGATTGCTTGGTAAACAAAACACTCGACAAGCTAAGCACCAGGACCGATTGAAACATCAGATTGACCCGATTGGCATAGTCCATATTGGCCACGATCCCATCACCCAGGCCTGAAGCCAGCGCAATATCGACCAAAATATTGATCTGTCCGGCCGCCAGAGTGATCAGCACCGGCACGATCATGGAAACCAGCATCCGCAGATAGGGATCCTTGAGCGTTGGCTGGAGATTAAAGGCGGGCTTGGAGCGAAGATAGGGATAGAGCACCCACAGAAACTGAGCCAGATAGCCCAGGATCGTCGCGACGATGATAAAGCTCAGATCCCCCGAACGATTCAGTACCGCACCGGCGATAATGATCAGATTCAACGGAATCCCGACCAGGGCGGCGATATAGAACCGTTCGCGTTGCTGGAGCCATCCGACAATGCTATAGACCAAGACCTGCAGCGGAGCGATGATCGCCACGATCCGAGTATACTTGATGGTCATGGCCAGCTTGTCCGGCCCATAGCCGGGGACGAACAGTTTTGTCATCGGTGCCGCAAAAATCAGGATCAATAAAAAAGCCCCCATCGAGACGAGCATGATGACCGTCAATAGGTTCTGAAAAAAGTCTTCTCGTTTCCCGTGTTTTTCAGCCGACGAGAGCACCGGGATCAGTGAAGCGTTGAGCCCGGTGGTAAAGAGTTGAACCACGATCCCGGGAACGATGAGTGAGCTTTTATAGACATCGGCCAAAAAGGTGGCGCCAAACACACCGGCGATCGCCACCTCGCGAAAGAAACCGAAGACCTTGCTGATCATCAAAAAGATCATGATCCAGCCGACCGTCCGTTTCACTTCTGGGCCTCCACCGTGATCTGGATCTCATTGACCATCGACTCACTCTCAGCAAACGAGATTCGATAGAGGATATTGGCTTTGCCCAAGCCCTGATCCATATCGATGTCGATATTGAGCGTCGCCACATCGGTCATAAACGTACCATCGGGGGTCTGATACACGATCCGTTCTTTATAGCCTTCACGAAAATGCATGATATAGTTTTCATCGCCGCTGATGCTTCGCGTCACAAAATCCCGGCCGATCTCGATCTGACCGAGAATCGGATCTTCGGATTGAAATAGCTGCGATTCATCAAAGGCATAGGTGTATGAATCCTCATGCTGCTTCATTTCACATTCGGTGAAGAACACCATTTGGCTTTCGCTATCGTCTCCTCGATCAAAAATTGTTTTGATTGTAATATTAGCTGTTTGTTTAATCATTCTATTCCTTTTAGCGTAGCGCTGGCTCTGACCCAAGCAGCTGCCGGTGCGATGATTTTTCTGGCCTGATACAAGTCGTCTTTCGATGAATAGATGGCAAAGACGACATTGCCCGAGCCCGTCATCAGGCATTGGATGGGCTCGGTCGAGAGCATCACCTGCTTTAAGTGCTCGATCTTGGGATCCAGTCGAAATACCGGCGCCTCCAGGTGATTAAAGCATGTCCCTAGAATACCACGATTCCATAGGGCCGTAAAATCTTCAGCCTCACCGGCTAGCCGATAGTCGGCCGGGGTCAATTCATTATAGGCGGCAACCGTCGAGATCTTCCCGCGAGGACGGGCCAGTAGGATATGAGGGATGTCCAGTGGGGGTAAGGGGGTGATCTTCGTGCCGGTCCCTTCGACCAGCGCCGCCGGCGTATCGATAAAAAAGGGCACATCCGAACCTAAAGTGGCCGCCAATTGACGGAGTGTCTCCATCGCCAGCCCGAGCGAAAAGAAGCGATCGAGTCCCACCAAGGTGGCTGCGGCATCGCTGCTGCCGCCTCCCAGACCGGCCCCGATCGGAATCTGTTTTCGCAACTCCAGCTTGACCGGCGGCACATCAACGTGCTCTCGCAATAAAGTGAGTGCCCGAGCGACCAGATTGTAGGGGGGCATGGGGCGATTGCGATACAGCCACTGATCTTGATCCGAGTGGTTAAACACAAGAACATCATGCAAGAGAATCTGTTGCATGATGCTGGTCAGATTATGGAAACCATCGTCGCGTCGGCCCAGGATCTCAAGATAGAAATTGAGCTTGGCATGCGCCTTAATCTTCATGCGTCTCACCACCGGCCGGGGCATACGTCGGCACCAGTTCTTGGAGGAAATCTACCAGTTCTGACCGATTATCATGCGCAACGATCTCGCGAAGGGCACTTAAGCGGTGCTCCAATTCGTTGAGCGGCAGACTCTCGGGACACTCGATATAGATTTTATTATGATCGGTCTTGATGGCCGACTTGGTATCTAGCAGCAGCTCCTCGTAGAGCTTCTCACCGGGCCGAAGACCCGTCACCTCGATTTGGATATCCTTGCCCACGACAAAGCCGGATAATCGGATGAGGTTTTCGGCCAGATCCATGATCTTCACCGGTTCGCCCATATCCAGAATAAACACCTCGCCGCCATTAGCCATCGAGCCGGCCTGCAGAACCAGCTGACAGGCTTCGGGGATCGTCATAAAGAAACGATTGATATCTTCATGGGTGACCGTGACCGGCCCTCCCTCCTTGATCTGCTTTTTAAACACCGGTATGACGCTACCGCTTGAGCCCAGCACATTGCCGAAGCGAACCGCCACACAATCGGTCTCAGACACTTGATCATAGGCCTGAACGATCATCTCGCCGATCCGTTTGGTCGTGCCCATGATATTGGTCGGATTGACCGCCTTGTCGGTCGATATCAGGACAAATTTATTGGCTCCGATCTCATGGGATAACCGGGCCATATTGTAGGTACCAAAGACATTATTCAAGACAGCCGATTGAGGACTGTCCTCCATCAGCGGGACGTGCTTATGAGCCGCCGCATGGAAGACGATATTCGGCCGATACCGATCCATGATCCTTTTCATCCTTTGATAATTTCGAACCGAATCGATCAGCACCCGAAGCGTCAGCTCGGGAAACTTTTTCTGCAACTCCAGCTGGACTTCATAGACATTGTTTTCATAGATATCGATCAGGATGAGCTCCTTCGGCTGATACCGGGCGATCTGTCGGGCCAGTTCCGAACCGATCGACCCACCGCCGCCGGTGACCATCACGATCTGATCATGTAAGAAGGCCGCCAACTTCTCCGTATCGAGACGGACCGGATCGCGACCCAACAGGTCCTCGATCGAGACATCGCGAATATTCGACATCTGGACCTTCTCTCCAATGATCTCATAGACACCGGGGATGGTCTTGACGGTGGCGCCGGTAACGGAGGCTCGCTCCAGGTAGTCCTTTCGCTGTTCATTGGTGGCTGATGGCATCGCAAAAATGATCTCATCGATCCCATAGCGGTCGACCGCTCGCTGGATCATGTTTTTATTGCCCATGACCGGTACGCCGTGGATCATCGAATTGGCTTTTTTCGGATCATCATCGATAAAAGCGACGACCCGGGAGCGCAGCTGAGCATTCTTCTGGATCTCACGCAGTACCATGACACCGGCCTCGCCGGCCCCCAGAATCAGGATCCGTTTGGACGGTCCCTTGACCAGCCGCAATGATTTCGTTGAGCGAAGCCGCTCCAGGATCCTCACCCCGCCAAGTAACAGGATGTCGAGGGTCAATACGATGGCATAGATACTTCGCGGGATACCCGAATGTGACAATAACAGGTAGGCACTGGTCGTAAAGTTTGCAATAAAGGCCACCATGACCACTTTTATGTATTCATCGATACTGGCATAGCGCCAAAGAATCCGATACAGACCAAACACTACATAGATGATCGCTTTGATCACGATCAACATCGGCAGATGTACCCATATATCATGCAGCGTCCTGGCCGGAATATTGCCTTCAAACCGGACCAGCAGTGCCAAATAATAGGCACCGACCACAAAAATCATATCTATGACAAACAGAATCGCTCTACGTATATGCGCCATATTCACTCTCCCATACTTGATTGATTATACTATATAATCTTCCGCCTTGTCATATCCGCCGGGAAATCAACAGCCGACCGTGAAAAACTCAACGATCGGCTGTTTGTTCATTTATCAGTTGGTGATAAAGTCCAAGACATCACGGTAGACTTTATCTCGCCCGGCTTCGTTAAGGACCTCATGGCGCATGCCGGGATAATAGATCTCACTGACGGAGGTGTTGGCATATTTTCGATAGCGTCTGGCCAGTTGGCGGACCGTCTTGCCGTATTGACTGACCGGGTCCTGCTCGCCGGTCAAAAAGAGGATCGGCCGTTTGGTTTGCTTCAAGGTCTCGAGTGATTGGGCCTGGCGGATCAAGTCGAACAAGGCCTGGTAGGCTCCGACCGAAAACTTTTGTCCCAGTACCTGATCGTCTCGGTTCTTGTCGCCTTGGGCCGTGTCGGTGGTCAACCACTCATGATCTTCTTTGATCAGACCCTTCTTTCGCATATCCTTTCTCAGGCTGTTGAAGGTCAGATCATCCAGCATTTTTGAGGCCGATCGATTGCTCCTAAGCAGCCGGATCGTCTTGACGATCGCTCGCCCACCCTTTAGCAGCAGAGGATCCTGAAACCCGGTGCCGACAAAGATGTATTTGCTGTAGGGATTGGGCAGTCCGGCGGCCGCCCGGGCGATGAAGGATCCCATCGAATGGCCCAGCAGGATGATCGGCTTCTTCGGATGATCCTGTCTGATCCTTTCTCCGAGGACGATGACATC
>DUPT01000059.1 GCA_012838225.1 Tissierellia bacterium | reverse complement strand
CTGAGTCGACGGGTTCTGTCGGCACGTTGAGGTGAGGATTGGCCTGTCGCATCGCTTTATTGGCTTCTTTAGACTCACTGACAGGCAGATCAAGGTTGACGTCGTTGATATCAATCCCTAAAGCCTTAGCGACCCCTTCACCATAGGCAGGGTCGGCTTTGAAACAATGGAAGATGTGACGATGCTTGATCTGCAGCGTCGAGTCTCCCATGTTAAAATATGTACAATGACGGCGTGAAACTCTTGGCGTCCACGGGGGAGGGTGGCACCCCCCCCAGTCATTTCAGGTACCTCCGGAAAGCTCATTCAGTCTTTTTCCCTTTGTTCGTCCTCTGTTCATCGTCTCTGCTTCATCGGTTTAATCTGCAAGCTTGACAGGTTCAGCAGCATCTCGCCTTCGTCCAGTTCGATGATCCATTGAGTGACAGCTCCGTATTGCGCCTGTGCTTTCCTCAGAATCGTTCCGGGCATTCCCATGTACAAGCCATGTACGGTTGAGCATACACGATCCCCGGGGCGGTAGTCCGGCAATGACCGCTTCATTTGGTGGGGTTGAGCATTTGCCGCCATGCTTTATCGGTCGTGCTGTCTTCTTCGACATGGTGCAGCTTGTTCTGCTCTTTCCGGATTCTTGCCTCAGCTTCGGCCAGTTGTTCGGCGATTGCAGCATCCGCGTTCTTCTTGTTGTGGGCAAGCGTGATGAAGTTGCGGATAAGTTTGCTAAGTTTGTGAGCTTTTGAAAAAGTGCAAAATCTCATTTCAGTATTGCAAAAAGTGACCCAAAAAGTGACCCAACGTGAGCGCTTTTTGGGGTATTTGAGAAATTGACAAAAACCAAGAATGCCGAAATTGCAATGGTTTGAGCATTGCGCGCGTGAGTAAAATTAGGCGGTTATCAATCTGATCATCTCCACCATTGAACAAAAAAAGAGCCGTTAAACGTTGAAAAATTCAAGTTTATGGCTCTTTTTGTTTTCTCGTAATAATCTTACCTTTAGCTTGGAGCTTTATCGCTGGATTCTATTTGTTCCCAAAGAAAAACGGAAAGCGTTTGCTCTCTGTAAGTGCCATATGCTTTAAATCATAGCAGCCAGGGATCATTCTCCGGCTCGATATAGTCAGCCGTGTTGGTGTCGATTTCGACGCCCGGATCGACCGGTTCGGTCGGGATGTTGAGATGAGCTCCGGCTTGTCTCATGGCTTTAAAGGATTCCTTTGAATCGCTGATCGGCAGATTGAGGTCGACCGTGGCGATATCGATGCCTAGCGATCGGGCGACACCTTCACCGTAGGCCGGATCAGCTTGATAGCAGTGGAAGATATGACGATGCTTGATCTGCATGGTCGAATCAGCCATATTCCTGGCTGTATTATCAAACAGCACCTGCTGTTGATCGGGGGTCATTGCCCGAAACAGCATGCCCGGCTGAGTAAAGTAGTCATGATCGTCTTGGCGGAAGTCATAGCGGTAGACATCGCCCTTGGCCGGCTCTTTGGGCAAGGCATATTCGGGCTGTTCCTGCCAATTGCCGTAGGAGTTGGGTTCGTAGTGGAGCTGAGAACCCTGATTGCCATCGACTCGGACAGCGCCGTCACGATGGAAGGAATGAACGTGCTTGGCTCCTCGCGGAGAGTTGACCGGGATCTGATGGTGATTGACACCTAAGCGGTAGCGCTGGGCATCCCCATAAGAGAACAACCTGGCCTGAAGCATCTTATCGGGCGAGAAGGATACGCCGGGCACGACATTAGCCGGGGTAAAGGCAGCCTGCTCAACATCGGCATAATAGTTCTCCGGATTTTTGTTCAGCTCGAAATAACCCACCTCATGCAGCGGATAGTCTTTTTTAAGCCACATTTTGGTCAGATCGAACGGATTATTGGCCATGGCATCGGCTTGCTCTTCACTCATGATCTGAACATACATCTTCCAGCGGGGAAATTTTCCCTGTTCGATCGCTTCGTAGAGGTCGCGCTGTGAGCTTTCACGGTCCTTGGCAACGACCTGGGCCGCCTCCTGATCGGTCAGATTCAGGATGCCTTGTTGTGAGCGGAAGTGGAACTTCACCCAGACCCGCTCATCCTTGGCATTGATGAAGGAATAGGCGTGAGATGAGAAGCCGTGCATAAAGCGATAGGACAGCGGAATGCCTCGGTCGCCCATAATGATCGTCACCTGAAGCAGAGCCTCGGGCAGTGAGGACCAGAAGTCCCAGTTATTATTCGGACTTCGCATATTGGTTCGAGGATCGCGCTTGACGGCGTGATTGAGATCAGGAAACTTCTGAGCATCGCGGAAGAAGAAGACCGGTGTATTATTGCCGACGATATCCCAGTTGCCTTCTTCGGTATAGAATTTCAGGGCAAAACCGCGGATATCACGTTCGGCATCCGCCGCCCCGCGTTCTCCGGCAACGGTCGAGAAGCGGGCAAACATCTCCGTCGTTTTTCCGATTTCAGAGAAAATGGCGGCCTTGGTCCAGTGAGAAATATCGTGAGTGACCGTAAAGGTACCGAAGGCACCCGAGCCCTTGGCATGCATCCGCCGCTCGGGGATGACCTCCCGATTGAAATGTGACATCTTTTCCAGAAACCAGACGTCCTGAAGAGACATCGGGCCGCGTGGTCCAAAGGTCTGCGAGTCCTGATTATCTTCGACCGGCGCGCCGGCAACGGTCGTCAAGCGGGCATCGTCTGGCGATCGGTCATTTCGACTGGGTATGTTGTCCAATCCGTTTTTCTTCATTGGATCTTTCATGAAAACTCCTTTCACTTGGGTTCAAACCAACCCTGAAATTCGGGATGGCTGGCTTTACATTGGCTTATACTTAGTTTAGACTATAACTAATACGTTCAGCAAGGCCCTTTTTTGGACCCAGAGGAGTTTCATGAAATCATCTATTCTACAAGGCTATGAATATATCCAGTCGCTGCTGCGCTCAAAATGGGTGCCCGAGATCATCGAAGGCTTATCCGACGGTCATAACCGCTTCAGTTTGTTGAAGCGAAATATCGATCAGATCGGTGATACCGAGCTCAAACGAAAGCTGAAATACTTGGTGGATGCCGGAGTGGTCGATAAGACCGGACTCGGTCATCAGGTGCGCTACAGCCTGACGCCCTTTGGTATGGAGCTCGATCATCTGTTCAGCCATATCAGAGACATCGGGCATCGCTATCACGATGGCGTGGCATCATCACCCACTACGATGGATCCCTATTGATACTTGAAGCGAGCCGATCGGCTCGCTGATTGATTGCAATAAAAACGGCCCCAACCTAGAGGGCCTCAATTTCATTAGTACGGTCGCTGCTTCTGTAGTCTGTGGTGTCCATACGCATTGCCGCCGGAGCGACCCGATCGATCGCTGAGCGATCGAGGGTGATTCGGGCAACGGATTTATTGATGTCGTTCTTAAATGTCTCGTCATGATCGAACAAGCTGTTATAACTGAGGGGTCAAAGTCGTCGATCGTTTCCGTTATTAGAATCACCTATTGTTGGACTACAGTCGTTGTCGATTCCCAGATGTCAAACCCGAGAAAGGTTGGATGTCTAAACCAAAGATGTAGACCAAGGTGTCCGTCTGGTTGCAATAACTGTTGTCATTCCTCTAGTGTCTGAACCGATGTCCGTCTGGCTGTCTATTTTTACTCTCGGTGTTTATTAACTGTAGTCACAACCAACTTTTACCCAATAGGACCAGATAATCTCACCTTTTAGGACCATATTTGGCCCTGAGTTTCTAAAACGTTCAAATTTCAAGCTTTAGGCGTTTCACTAAAAAATTGTAATATTCTAAATATCTCGAGGGTTCGTCTTTTTCAGGCCATCCCAGATGGTTCTCGGCAGCTCCATCCGCATCGTGACCAAGGGATCGACCACCTGGCAAACAGCCAATGTCCCGGCGGCGCTTAGCAGCATATAGGCTTCATTGAAGCTGAGCGGCGTTTGATCGACCATCAGATCGATCAGCTTGTGGAGAGCACCTTGACCGGCAGCCTCCATCGTCTCGGCCGAATGGATGGTGGCGATGGTATCTTTGGTCTGAACCATTGGCGTTGGCCAAGGGCTGTCTTTTAGGACCTTGACCCTCAGCTCGACCGTTCCTGAGACCTCAGCTCCCGAGACGCTGACCTCGCCATCACCCATCGCGGCATGCAGATCACCCAGCGATAGCAGGGCGCCTGGGTGGGCAACCGGGAGAAACAGGCTGGCACCTTCTTTGATCAAGAGGCAGTCCATATTGCCGCCGTGCTCTCCCGGTGTGCCGGTCGGGATATCACCTTCAGCCGGGGCGGTCCCGATGACACCGATCATTTTGCTTAAGGGGATCTTTTGAGAGAACAACTCGATGTGATCTTCAAAGACCGGGAAGAGCCTGGTCTCCGTCTGCTTGACCGAGTTGCCCAAGAAGCCCTCGCCCTCGGCTACGACCATGATGGCCTGATCGGCCAGATCGATCCGAAGGATCTCGACCTCCAAGACATCGCCCGGCTCGGCGCCGTCGATAAATAGCGGGCCGGTTGCCGGATTGACCCGTTCGAAATCCAGATCGATCAAAAGATCCTGCTCGCTGGCGATCGTAGCGCTGAAGCAATCAAATGTCTCCACGCGCACGATCTCGCCCGGTGAGATGGTGGTGACCACTGCTTGAGAGGGACTGAGGCTATAGACCGACTGATCCTTAGTTATCGTTTTCATCTTCTCCTCCAGCTTCTGATACCGGTTTGATACCCTTTGACAAGGTGATAAGGACAGTCCGTCTGTTTAATTGTGCGTCGCTATCGTCTATTTTTTGCTACAATAGGAATAAGGAGATCATATGAAAAAAATCTATTTAGGATTCCTCATCCTCGTTTTGACGGTGCTGGCGGCCTGTGGCGCTCAGCCGGTCAGTGACGAGCCGGCGGAGCTACAGGTCGAAGAGACGGCGGAGACTCAGACAGTCGATGAGGCCAAGGCTGAAACGATCGCTCAGCGGATCGAACGACTCGATATCCGAGATGTTCAGGCCGATATCGTGATGGAGGTCGATACCCTCTCCGAGCAACTCAATATGAATATCAAATCCAACTCCCAACTGGCCTATTCGGCGAGCAATCACGGACTGTATGCCATCGTCGACACCGTGATCAACGACAATGCCGACAATGTCTCCCAGCTCGAGGCCTATGCTGATGAGGAGTATATCTACCTGCGGACCAATCAGGATCCGACCTGGCGAAAACACACCACCGCCAATCAGACGATCGATCCCGAGTCATTGATCAAGACGTATACTGTGACGGAGTTCAGACCGTTTTATGAAGCTTGGAAGGATCAATTGGTCATCGAGGAGACCGACACCGAGTATAAGATCACGCTGGAGGGCTCAGGCAATGAGCTGGTCGATTATATCCGACAGACCATGAACTCGATCCAGGGCCTTCGGATCGATGAATCGATGCTCGACATCTATCTGGTCAAGGACGTTAGGGTCGTTCATACCTTTGATAAAGCCACCAATCTGCCCACGACTCAGACCATCTTTCTCAACTATATGTTCCGCGGAGAGTCGGTCAATATCGAGCATATCCTCGATGTCAAGATCGACTATACCGCTGTGAACGAGGGCTTTGTCCTGGCGTTTCCGGCTGAATTCGAATCGCTCGAATTGGAAGCAGACAGTCTATGAAGCCGGTCATTGGCATCACGGCCAGTCTCGATAAGGACCAGGTGATCAATGACCGAAGCTATGCCATCAGTGTCGAAAAGGCGGGTGGTATCCCGGTGATCCTGCCACCGCTACGAGGTCTAGCGCAGCTGGAGTCTGTCTTGTCTCGGATCGACGGCTTGATCCTCTCGGGCGGACAGGATCTGTCGCCCTTTTTATATGACCAGGAACCCCATGAGAAGACCTCGCCCTTTAGTGATCGCCGAGATGCCTATGAGATCGAGCTCTATCGTTTGGCCAGAGATAAGAAGCTGCCGGTACTCGCCATCTGTCGCGGCCTTCAGCTGGTCAATGTCGTCCATGGCGGATCGCTGATCCAAGACATCGTCGCCCAAAGGCCGGGCAGTCTGGAGCATGTCAAGCCAAATGTGAGCGTGACGAGCCACCGGATAACCACGGCTGATGACTCACTGATGAGAGAGGCACTGGGAGAAACCGCCGTGATCAATTCGCTCCATCACCAGTGCATCGATCAAGTGGGTGAGGGACTGCGTGTCACAGCCACCTCAAGCGATGAAATGATCGAAGCGCTCGAGACCGATCACTTGATCGCCGTCCAATTCCACCCCGAAAGGCTGCATGAGCAAGCAGCGTTTTTGGCTATATTTGAAGATCTCATCAGGAGGGCCAAGTGAAGCACGTCGGTGTCGTATGTTATACCAGAGCAGCCACCGGTCCCGATAAGGTGATCTATAACAGCCAAGAGGATCGGTTGATCGAGCTGCTTGAGAAGAATGATATCCTACCGGTCATGATCCCGATCACCTCGCTCGAGGATCTAAGCGACTATCTGGCCTGGCTCGATGGTTTGGTCTTGGCCGGCCAGACCGATGTCTCCCCGTTTTTTTATGGCGAGGAGCCGACAGCCCAGACCGGTCCGCTCGATCTCGAGCTGGATCAGTTCGAGATGACCCTCCTAAGGCTGGCTATCGACCGATTGCCGGTCCTGGGGATCGAACGCGGTGCTCAGTTGATCAATGTCGCCGGCGGCGGCAGTCTCAGTCCCATCAATTCAAGGATCATCCATCACGGCGAAGGCGTCTGCTATCACAGCTTGAGCAATCGCCGGTCCTCTTTCATGGGTCAGCTCTACGGCGCTCGTCTGATCGTCAGCTCGCGCCACCGGTATGGCCTGTCTGAGATCGCTAAGGATCTGAAGTGGAGTGCCAAAGCAGCCGATGGCTTGATCGAAGCGTTTGAACACAGCACAAAGCCCATTTGGGGCGTTCAGTTCCCCCTCCATCAGCTATCGGATGATCTGAGTTGTCCGCTGATCCGAGCCTTTAGGCAGCGTTTGTAGAAAAAAAGAGGAGCGTGAGCTCCTCTAAGTTATCGATTGAGATGTTCTCTGGCCGGGATAATGTCTTCATGTCCCGGGATCCCTTTCCAATAGGGCCACGAATCGATCAGATCCCCTACGGCAAAGATCCGGCCGCCCTCATCGGTCACATTACAGACCATCAGGCTCAGGATGGGATTGCCCCGCTGCTCTGCCCGGTCATTTTCGACCATATAAACGGCATCGGTCGGATAGAGCTCGCGGGAGAAGATCCGGTAGTGGTAGATCGTCTCCTTGTCCGTTACATAGAAGTCTGTTCCGATCGGTACATCGTGGATATTGCGAAACAGCAGACCACGGGTATAGGTGTAGTGACCGGCCAAGGGGTAATTCCCTTCGCCCATGACGGCGTCGAGTCGCATCGTACCGGCACCGAGCCACATATTGTTGTTATTGACGCCCTGCAGGATCGGCAGGTTCATATCGATATCAGGTGAATACAACTGACCGATGGCATATTCCATACTCAGGCTAGGGATCATCTTGAGCGTCGTCATGACCTCATAGTCGAGGATCTCCTCGTTATGGTTAGGCACCTCGCGGGTGGCATTCTCCTGTAGCACCTCGACCGGGATCTCTTCGATGATCGTCGGCTGAGAGCGATAGGCTACATAGTAGTCCAGTCCGAAATATAAACCAATCAGAAGCAGCCCCAGGATCAGGGTAATCGTTCCGACAATTTTTCTCCAATTCATAAGAACCTCACATTCGTACTGTACATATTACCCGAAAACCAAGAAAGTATAAACCCATGAAAAAAGGTACACCATTAAGGCTGACAATAGAAGATCTAAGTTTCCCGGCGCAGGGGCTGGCAAGGTGTGACGACCGCTTGTTCCAGATCGATGGCTTCTTTCCCGGCGAAACGGTTGCCGGTAGCTTTGGCGGGTCTAAGAAAAGACGCGCCCGGCTCTATCGCCCGGTCCTGGTAGAGGCCAGAGCCGATGCCCTAAAGCCGGCCTGTGAGCACTTCGGCCCCTGCGGGGGCTGCATCTCACAGCATTTGCCGCTGGCCACACAACGAAGCTTTAAGCACCGGGTAGTCCTCGAGTTGCTAAAGCAGGCAGACCTGGATCTGCCGGCTGAGATACTGCTGTATGGTCTGAGTCAAAAGTATGACTACCGGAATAAAATGGAGTTCAACTTCGGTAATGTGGAGCTGGATGGACCGCTCACCCTGGGAATGTATCAAAAAAATCACGGCTTCAATGTTATCAATACCACCGGCTGTCGTTTGGTCGATCAGGATATGCGACGGATCCACAACTATACCATCGACTATTTTCGGCGTCTCGGCATACCCTTCTACCGCTGGAGCAGCCGTGAGGGAGTCCTGCGCCATTTGGTCATTCGCCATGCCAAATTCGGCCGAGAGTTGATGGTGATCCTGGTCACCACGACCCAACAGCCGATCGATCTTAGCGAGTGGGTCGAGGGGCTTAAGAAATTGCCGCTGCGAGATAAGCTGGTCAGCGTCTGGCATATGGAGAACGACTCGATCGCCAATATCGTTCAATCCGATCGGATGAACCTGCTCGACGGGAAAGAAACCATCACCGAGTTTATCCATGGCCTGCGCTTTGAGATAACACCTCAATCCTTCTTCCAGACCAACTCCGCCTCGGCTGAGCTGCTTTATTCGCGAGTGCTCGATAAGATGGTCGATGTCGATTTGGCACTCGATCTCTACTCCGGCACCGGTACGATCACTCAACTGATCGCAAAAAAGGCCAAGCGGGTGATCGGTGTCGAGCTGGTAGAGGAAGCGGTTCAAGCGGCTAGCGCTTCGGCTCGAAAGAATCAGGTGGGAAATGTCAAATTCATCGCCGGAGATGTCAAGGATATAGTGGCTGATTTTACCGGAAAAGTCGATCTTATCGTGGTCGATCCTCCTCGGGCGGGTCTTATCAAGGCCGTCGATCACATCCGAAGGATCGCTCCGGCCAGAATCATCTATGTGTCATGTAACCCAAAGACCTTAGCCATCGATCTGGCTCAGATGACAGAATATACCATTGAACAGTTGGAGCTGATCGATCTTTTTCCGAATACACCGCACGTTGAGACTGTTGTCTTGATGTCAAGGGTAAAAGATTAAGCGAGCTGAAAACCCTTATATATCAAGGGTCTTAGCACACATGGGTACAAAACTCATTGAGCGAAAAACATGAAAATATTGCTTCGTGGAAAGAAGTCCATAATGGCAGTATTTGATAGTCAAGTGGTCAGGTTAGATGTCATAGCCCCGCGAGTGGTCGGGTTAGATGTCAGCCTTCGCGAGTGGTCAGGTTAGATGTTTTTTCGGAAAATTTTGAAGTTGTGTGGTCGGGTTGGATATCAGGATAAAATGTATTGCATTTCACATTTATTCCAACGGGTAAATCTTTGGGAATGGAGGTTACAT
>DUPT01000058.1 GCA_012838225.1 Tissierellia bacterium | reverse complement strand
CTTCCCAGTCCTTGGCACTGAATTCATCAAACACTCCGATCACGGGCATGTCGATCAACTTGGCCGAGGTGATCGCTTCAAGGATATCCTCAAATAACAGGCAGGCCCTAGGCGCAAGTCCCAAGCGCTTGGCGGTCTGTTCGAAGATGAGCGGTGAGTCCTTGCCCTGAGACACCTCCCGGGTCGTTACGATCAGTTCGAAATAATCCATCAGCCCGTGGTAGGTCAGTGCCGGACGATGGAGCTCGGGCGGCAGGCTGGTAGCGACCGCCAGCCGATAGCCTGCCTGATGGAGAGACTGGATATAGTCTGTCGTATGCTCCTTCAAACGGATCGTGGCATAGGCCTTGGCCGCCCGCCGATTCCAATCAGCCTGCAGCTCCGAGACTGTTTCCGGCAGCTTAAAGCGCTCGATGGTATAGGCGGCCACCTCCTGAAAGCTCATGGCCATGACCGCATCGAAGTAATCGTCCGGGATGTCGATCCTTCGCTCGGCTAAAAAGTCGCGATCGATCTGCTCCCAGATGCCCATCGAGTCAAACAGGGTGCCATCGAGATCGAAGATGATCGCTCGGATATGGTTTGGGATTGTCGTCATACGCTGCCTCATAAAAAAACAGGCCGGAGCCTGTTGATTATTTTGTTCCAAACAGCCGATCGCCCGCATCACCGAGACCCGGAACGATATAGCCGTGATCATTTAGCACCTCATCGACCGTGGCACAAAAGACCTCGACATCAGGGTGTTCTTCATTGAGGCGCTTGACACCGTATTCAGCGGCGATCACACAGACGACTCGGATGTGCTTGACGCCCCGTCGTTTGAGAAGTGTGATGGCTGCGGCAGCCGAGCCACCGGTAGCCAGCATCGGATCGAGAATAAACACTTCCGAATCCGCCACATCCGAGGGCATCTTAAAGTAGTATTCGACCGGCTCAAGCGTATCGGGATCACGGTAGACACCGATATGGCCGACCCTGGCTTGGGGCATGATGCTCTGCATGCCTGAGACCATGCCCAGACCTGCCCGGAGGACCGGAACCAATGTGATCTTCTTATCACCCAGCATCTTGCCAACGGTCGGTCCCATCGGCGTTGTGATCTCGACCTCTTTTAGCGGCAGGTCGCGGGTCACTTCATAGGCCATGAGCATTCCGAGTTCCTCTACCAATTCGCGAAAATTCTTGGTGTCGGTCGTTTCATCACGCAGTTTGGTCACTTTATGTTGGATCAGCGGGTGGTCAAAAATAAATGCTTTTAATTGTTCCATCGATTCCTCCTTAAACTAGAAATATTATAGCACACCTGTCTGGGTATATTCTTCTAATGAAACGAGGAATCTATGAAAAGAACAACCCTATATCTGTTATTGCTGATCCTGGCGGTGATCGTCGTATGGTACACCAATGCCCAAGAACCAGCCGATCAGGTGGTTTTGCCGCCGGCTGACGATTCATCACCGCTCACCTCGGCTCCAGCCGATGAGCCGGTGAGTGAGGCGGCGGCTGATCAAGTAGAACCGATCAGACGAGACGGCGCCTACACCTCAAAAGACGATGTCGCCCGCTACCTATTCACCTATGGCGAGCTCCCGCCAAACTTCATCACCAAACAAGCCGCCCGAGATCTCGGGTGGGTGGCCCAGGAGGGCAATCTATGGGAAGTGAGCGATCAGCTCTCAATCGGGGGCGATCGCTTCGGCAATCGTGAAAAGCTGTTACCGGACGAACCGGGACGCATTTACTATGAGTGTGACATCGACTATCAGGGCGGCCGACGCGGCGCCAAACGGATCGTCTACTCCAATGACGGTCTGGTCTTCTACACCGATAATCACTACGAGAGCTTTACCCAGATCAAGGAGGCTGATCTATGAACCGGATCCGACTATGGCGGCCTGAGCTGAGTGATAAAACAAATGCCCATGTCCTGCTGAAGCACCGACTGGAGCTGCCCGACTACTACGGGAACAATCTCGATGCCCTGTGGGATATGCTGGGTGAGATCTCACAGCCGGTCGAGATCATTTTTGATGGCCCGCAAAACGACTACGCCCAGGTGATCGAGGACTTATTTCAGGAGGCTGCTTTGGCCAATCCCAATATCATCACCTCCTCCAACCGGCTGCGACTCATCTCAGGGGCGGAGATCCTGACGATGGAGGATCAGCTGTCACACCGACTGTTTCGGCGGATGATGAAAAGCGACTACGGCCTCTCGCTCTGGTCAGGCGATGAACTGAAGGCTTGGCTCTTGGCCCAGCAGTCGACTGAAGCTTTGCTGATCGAGGCCTGCCGGGCGGAGGAGGCCGACTATCTCATCCCCCTGCTCGATCAGCTCCAACGCGACTGGCCGGACGAGCGACTGGTGTTTTTGGACGATGCTCCGGCCGAACTGGCCGGCTATGTCGCCCGCCAGATCCATGTGACTGTGTTTGAACGGGCCCGCTCCTCTTGGAGCGTCTAAGGATAAAAGCAGCCTTCTGTTAGCGGAAGGCTGCCTTTTCTTTTTCTTGATCTATTTTGGCTAGCTGACATCGGCTTCAAGGATGGCAAACGAGATATCATCCGCCTGCTCCATATCGAGATGGAGCTCTTTTACCAGCTCCGATAGGGCCGTTCGAAGCGTCTCGCCATCATCTCGGTGATGCCGGCGAACAAACTCCAACAGCGCCGCCTCATCCCAGTCGTCTCGCCTCATCTCCAGCAGCCCATCGGTATAGAGCAGCAGCTTATCGCCGGCCTTGACCGGAATCGAATAGTTCTCAAACACCGGAGTGACAAACTCGGCCAACCGACTGATCGGAAAGCCGCCCGGGATATCGACATACCGCGGCGCTTCGCCCCGGGGAATGACGATCGGCCGGACATTGAGGCCGGCGGTCGATAAGATGACCTCACTCGAATCGTGGTGATAGATCCCAAACAGCATCACCAGGTGGGCCTCATCCGGAAAGGCCGATTGATTGTAGATATTGAACAACTGCTTCAATACCTGATCGGGCATGATCTTATTGACATCCTTTGACTCACGGTGGACACTCTCCAGCACGGCATTGGACGCCAACACGCCCAGCATCGCCGAGGTCAGACCGTGTCCGGCCACATCCATGATATAAAAGGCGGTATGGTCATGATCGATCGGATAATAGTTGATAAAATCACCACTCAGCTCATCCAGCGGATTGATCTCAAAATGAAAGGTGATATCGCCCAGACTGGCGCCCTCATTGGGAAAGACCGCCTCCTGAATCGCCCGGGTGGCGACCAGATCCTGCTGGAGCTTCTCATTGGCCCGGGCTAACAAATCGTTTTGATGACGGATCTCCCAGGTCGAGACCTCGATGGCCGATTGCAGGTCGGAGACACTATATCTCAGCTCGCGGCTCTGCTCATGCAGCGTCTGATACGGGATCCGGACGTTCTTGATAAAGACCGAGGTAAACATCAGTCCCAGCCCCGCCACCTTGAAGAAATGCCCCAGCAGTGTCATCGGATCGACCGGCTTAGGATAGATGATCAGCGCCACCTCTGAGAAAACCAGCAGCCACAGACCGATCAGAAAATAGATCCTCCCCGGTGTATCCCGCTCCTGCATATCCTCGGTATAGCGCACGATCGCATAGACATAGAGCAATAGGCCGACACCGGCCAGGCCTAGCTTGAGCGGACTGAGCGCGCCCTCGGGTGTTTGCAGTCGCGGCAAGGCATCGATACCATACAGGCTCATCAAAACGATCGTGATGAGTATCAACAGCGACCAGATGAGACCGTGCTCCTTGGAAAACTCCGTCGTAGCCCTTCGGCCGACTCGAAACGCCCACAATAGTCCGATGACAAACAGCAGACGCGACAATAGCCACACCCAGGCCACCGTTTCCGGATTGCCCGAGAAGGTAAACGGCAGACCTGGCAGCGCCATGGTATGGAGCAGATCCAGAGCGCCGACCAGAAAGAAGCTATTGCCCAGGATCATATTGTAGCTTAGGTTTCGCACCTCCTGCGTAAAATAGAAGGTCAAAAAAATGGCCAGTGCAAACACCCCACTGAAGATGCCAAAAATCGTATGGTAGGTCAAAAACAGCGTTTGATCGAGCCGCGGACTGGCCAGCTGCCAGACATGGCCCAAGCCCAACAGGATCAGACTAAAGAAAATCGAAACGACCAGTCGCTTCGGGACGCGTTGAGTCTCCATGACTACCCTTCTCTTAGGTTATTGGCTTATCGCATAGAATAGAACGATCAGACCCAGGATGATGCGATAATAACCAAAGGCATTGAAATTGTTCTTTTTGATATAACCCAGTAAAAACTTGATCGCGATGATCGACACGACAAAGGCCGTGACCATGCCCACCACCAGCACCAAGCCCTCGGTGGCACTAAAGACCAGCCCGAACTTGACGAGCTTTAGTAGACTGGCTCCCATCATGACCGGCACCGCTAGAAAGAAGGTGAACTCAGCCGCCGTCGTTCGCGACAGACCGATGACGATCCCGCCCAGGATCGTCGCCCCGGAGCGAGACGTCCCGGGAAAGACGGCCGCCAGGAGCTGAAACAGTCCGATGATGATGGCATCTCGGTAGGTGATCTCAGCAATACTGTCCACCCGGACCGGTCGATCGACATTTCGCTTTTCAACCACCAAAAAGGCGATCCCAAACACGATCAGCGCGATCGCCACCGGGACATAGTGATAGAACAGCTGATCGATTTTGTCATCGAATAACAGACCGATCACCGCCGCCGGCACACAGGCCACCAAGATCTTAAGCCACATATCGAGCTTATCCTTTGGGATGCGAAGCTTAGGTTTGGTCTCAAACGGCCACAACCGCTTAAAATAGATCACCACCACCGCCATGATGGCCCCCAGTTGGATGACGACCAGAAACATCTCCCAGAAGGCCTGGGACACATCGAGCTTGATAAATTCTTCCAATAGGATCAAATGACCGGTCGAGCTGACCGGCAGCCACTCGGTGATCCCTTCGACGATGCCATAGAGAATGGCCTTTAGTATCTCAATCATTTTGTCCCATTTCTACCAGCTGCACCAGGTATCCGTCCGGGTCGACAAAAAAGCAAAACGTCAGTCCCGGTGAGGGTGATATCATTTCACTCGGGCTGTAATCCGACAGCTTATCTCGCCAAGCGGCCAGATCCTCCACCTGAAAGCCCAAGGAAACAGTCGGCGACGGCTTGGCGGCGCCCTCTAATAGCTCGAGCTTGGTCTCCCCCCGGCCCAAAAAAGCGATCCGGGCTTCCCCCTCAAACAAGGTGTCAAGCTCAAGCCCCAATCGGTCGCGATAGAAGACGAGTGACGCATCAAGATCATTCACCTGGAGCGTGGTCCATAAAAAATTCATAGTTTACCTCTAACCTCGATATGATACAAAGACAGCCATTCCGTAGAATGGCTGAATAAACGTCTGGTCGGACTGTCTAACCGACGCCCTGTGATTCCTGATAATCATCCGGAATGACAAACAGCGCCGGATCGGCCGTATCACTCGCCTCTTCGATATAGATCCTGGTACCTGTCTCACCGATGCTATTATCGAAGAACTTCATCTGATCGTCTTGGAAATAGTATGTCATCACGACTTCCTGATCGACATAGATCTCGGTGTCATAGCGCTCGCCATCGACATCGGCCTGACCGGAGACAAATTCCATCTCGGAGTATTTCTCGACCACCTCAAGGGTCATCTGTTCAAAATCGGTCTCTTCGCCGTCCTCGCTCACCCAGTAGGTTTTGGAGCTGTCATCGATCTGATACGTTTTGCCATCGCGCATCAGGATGCGGATCGTGAAGGTGTCTTGTCCGTCCGAGCTCTCACTCAAGGTAACAAACTCATCCCCCCGGCGAGCCGAGGTCGAGACGGTCGTCGATTCATAGTCAGCCACCCTGAGGGTCATGCTTTGTCTTAAAGTGTATTCGTCCTTATCGAACAGGTCGCGGTAGAATTTGACCGTTTTACTATCCGTTTGCGGCTGAGCCGGTTCTTCCTTGGGCGACTCGGTGATCGGCGCCGCCTCGGTCTCGGCCGGTGTCTCCTCCTCAGCGGCCGGCTCCTGCGGTGGATCGACCGCCTCCGGGGCATCGGTCTCCGATGAGGGTGCTTCGGTGACGGGTGTTTCCGGTTCCGGCGACGCCGGCGGGTTGCTGCAGCTTACCAGGATCAGTAGGCCGATCAGCAGTAGACTTATGGCTGTTTTTTTCATATGGTTTCCTCCCCCCGGCTGAGCCTATCGGGACTCAGCTGTCGGGTCAATTCGTCGAGATCAACTGCTTGTGTTAGTATATCATACCCCCAGGCCACACCGACAAATTGAATGCCGGCATTTTTGGCTGTGGCTTGGTCGCCCCGGCTATCGCCGATCAGTACGGTTTGATCGGGGGTGAGCCGGTATTTCTCCATCAGGTAGTAGATGGCGCTCGGATCGGGTTTTCTGGGAAAGCGGCCATCGCCGATGACCTCCTGGAACACGCCGGGAAAGAGCTCCTCGATGATCCGATCGGCCGCCGATTGGTATTTATTGGTCACCACCGCCAGCTTTGATCGCTTAAGGCCGGCCAAAAGCTCCGAAAGACCGGGATAGGCAGTGGTGCGCCTCAATAGATTATTATCATAGTGGCTGCGATATGCCTCGAGCAAGCCCTCGGGGATGGACCCATCACAGGCCCTCTCCACAAGTTTTTGGGTGCCTGAGCCGATAAAATGCTTGATCTCAGACAGGCTTCTTGGTGCCATCCCCCAATCCGAGAGCGCTCGATTCATCGCATCGGCGATATCAGGCAGACTATCGATCAGTGTGCCGTCCAAATCGAAGATCATCAGCTGCTTCATCATCGCCCCATAAACAGCCAATGCTCAAGCAATTGTCTGGTCGGCTCGTCCTGAGCGAAGCAGTTGATGAAGTGGACCAGACTGAGCGGTGAGTGGCGATGGGCCTGCATGATGTCTCTTATTGTCTCGACAAAGCGCTTCTGGCCCACCTGATCCTCAAGGGCTTTAAAAAAAGCCAAGCCGTCGCTTCCCAGATCGCTCAGCTCGACCAGCGGGCCGCGGCCGCTTCGATTGCTCGATAACAGCTTCGACTGTTCACTCGGGCTCATGACCGCCCGCAGCGCCCGCCAGGCTAGATAATCATAAAACGGCTCCGAGAACAAGCGAAAGTAGTCACCAAACGCCACCGGATAGGCCTTGGCGACCAATCGGCTCAAGGCTCGGGGCATCTGATCGAAGTGCAACAGCTCCGGCTTTGTCACCTCTAGAATGCCGCGACTGCCCAGCGGCCGATCATAGTCGAGGTAGTGATTGGTCAGTCTGTCCGGTCGGCCCCAATCCTCCGCCAGCGCGAGCTTGGTCTCTCGCATGAATTTATCGAACAGTTCGACGTCGAGATCGTCGATCAAATAGTAGTGGTGGGCATAATGGATCCGGCGGTTAAACGGACCGAGAATGATCAGACAAGGGCCGACACCCGTCAGCTGACTGGTGCGAAAGCCCTCCTTAGCCGGCTCGGTCTTAGTTTCATAGTTGCTTAAAAGAACGTCATCGATTGGATAGCGAAGGCTCACCTCCCGAAGGGTCTCGCTCTCCGGCCAGACCGGCAGCCAGCCCGAATCATCACTCAGGATCAGTCGGCCCGACTCATCACGCCGTAGCTTGGCATCGTAGCTGAGCTCGAGCGTACCGACAAAAATGGGCAGCTTATAGTAGCGGCGACCGTCTCTTAGGCGGCTGTGAAGATTGATCTCATACGGCTTGCCATCAATATAGCAGTCGTTCAAAAAGATGGCCGGATCGAGCCAAAACTCCGGTCGCGTGATATCGCGCCGCTGCAGGCTCACCGTTACGCCCATGGTTTTGATAGCATCCTGGATATTGAGTGTGATCTTCACATGGCCCCCTTGTTCGACTTGTCAAAAGACCCGACCGATCGTCGGGTCTTATCTTATTCTAACATTTCTTCAATCGAACTGGTAGCATCGTGACGGATCGGTTTCCAATCGACCGTCTTTTGAAACAACGCCAGCAGATTGATGGGGGTCCAGGTGAGCATAAAGAACCAAAAATAGCCGATCCCCCGCCACATCCTAAGGAGTGAGCGCCCCTCAAGCCACAAGACGACGATCGCCAGGGCCGTGGGAAAGAGCACCATAGCCCCCAGTGACAGACTGATCAAAAGACCGATATCGCTTGGCCTCGGGCTGGGATGATAGAGGCCGATGAGAAGGGAGAGACCCATTGCCAAGACGCCGATCAGCTGCAGGTAGGTGGCGCTAAACATCAGAAAATGATCGAAGGCATCCTTGCCCCGATCACTCAGCGCTTGGCGTAGGCATTCGAGCCCATAGAGCCGCATATTCTGCTGTGACCCGACCGACCAGCGCATCCGCTGATGCCATGAGCTCATAAAGGTCCGCGGCTGCTCATCATAGAACCGGGCGGTCGGTTCATAGCGGATCGAAAGACCCTGAAGGGAACTGAGGGCCGTCATCTCGGCGTCTTCGATCAGGGTCTGCGTATGCCAGCCGCCCAGCGCCCGCAGATGCTCCTTGGTCAGCATAAAGCCGGTCCCACTGATCATGGCATTCATGCCACGGAGGGTGCGGGGCCGATTATACAGTCGATTGAGGGCATAGTAGAAAATGGTATAGCTGGCCGAGATGGCCGAGTCGGTCGGATTCTTAGAATCGCGGTGACCCATCATCGCACTGTAGCCGGCGCTGATGGCCCGGTTGGCGATGGTCAAAAAGTCGGCCGACACCAGATTGTCGGCATCAAAGACCACATAGCCGTCATAGTCGTTTTGCCGGTAGTGCTCCTCAAAGAAATGGTGCAGTGCCGCCCCCTTGGATCGGACCGTCGTCGGGACACGCACGATCTTTGCCCCGTAGCGGCGAGACACCCCTTCGGTGTCATCACTGCAGTTATTGGGAATGACGAAGACATCGAAGCGATCGGCCGGATAGTCCTGCTTCTTCAGGCTATCGAGCAGACCGCCGATCACTGACTCTTCATTTCGGGCCGCGATCACGACCGCCAAGCGGTGGTGCTTATCGGTCGCAGGCAAGGTATCAAACGGCCGCACGATGGCTAAGCTGATGACCAGATAGTAGGTGATATAGCTTGCGATCAAGGTGCTTAATATCGCCAATACAACAATAAAGAACTGCATGCTGACTCCTATCCTATAATACATTTCGTCATCTTGAGTGTAGCCCATGATCGTTTCTGATAGGTCAAGAACAGTTTAAGGTTTGGTGAATTGTTACCCATTTCTACAACCTATCTACTTTCAATACTGTGTTGTGTTATATCGCTCCTTTTTTCGGCTGATTTTCCAACCAGTTTACATTAACACAATTGTGTAACATAGCAAGATATGCTATTGTTAAGGTAACGAAAAAAGGTTAGGAGGAATCATGAACAATCAATCGGGTGGTCTGGCCAGATTCTTTAAGTTCAACGAGCACGGTACAACGCTCGGAACCGAGATCAATGCCGGAATCACAACCTTCATGACAATGGCTTACATACTCGCTGTCAACCCGCAAATTTTGGCGGATGCCGGAATGGATGCGGGCGCGGTCTTTACTGCAACTGCCCTATCGTCCTTTATCGCTATTTTAATTATGGCGCTCTACGCCAACCTGCCGTTTGCCCTGGCACCCGGCATGGGTCTGAATGCTTTCTTTGCCTACACCGTCGTCTTGAAGATGGGCTATCCCTGGCAGTTTGCGCTGGCGGCTGTGTTGGTCGAAGGGATCATCTTTATCATCCTCTCATTCTTCAATGTCAGAGAGGCGATCATCGACAGTATCCCGATGGATATCAAACGAGCCATCAGTGTCGGTATCGGTCTATTCATTGCCTTTATCGGGCTGATCAATGCCGGTATCATTGTGCAGGGCGATGGTGTCCTGATCGGTCTGGGTGATCTGGGGACCAATACCGCGATCGTAGCACTGCTGGGTATTTTGATCACCGCCGTCCTATTATCCTATAAGGTCAAAGGCGCCATCCTGATCGGTATCCTGGCCTCGACCCTTATCGGCTTTCCACTCGGTGTCACCGTTTGGAACGGCATCTTCTCGATGCCTCCTTCACTGACTCCGACCTTTATGCAATTCGACTTCTCACAATTCTTCAGTATTGAATTCCTAGTCGTCGTCTTTACCTTCCTCATGATCGACATGTTTGATACCGTCGGGACCCTCGTCGGTGTTTCGACCAAAGCCGGCATGCTCGATGAAGAAGGTCGTGTGCCCAAGGCCAAGCAAGCCCTGTTGGCCGATGCGATCGGAACGACCGTCGGTGCCATCCTCGGTACCTCAACGGTCACCACCTATGTCGAAAGTGCTTCGGGCGTTAACGAAGGCGGCCGCACCGGTATGACCGCACTCACCACCGGGATCCTGTTCTTATTGGCCCTGTTCTTTGCCCCGCTGTTCTTGATGATCCCCGGCGCAGCCACGGCTCCGGCGCTGATCGTCGTCGGTGCGATGATGATGTCGCCGGTCCTCGAAATCGACTTTAATGATATGTCGAATGCCATCCCGTCTTTCCTAACGATCATCATGATGCCGCTGGCCTACTCGATCTCCGAAGGGATCGCCTTTGGTATGATCAGCTTTGTCCTGATCAAGCTCTTGTCCGGTCGAGCCAAAGAGATTCCGGCACTCAGCTATGTGGTGGCGATCATCTTCATCTTAGCGAAGGTCCTGCTGTAGGATCCACCAAATGAACAATCCCGGTCAAGCGACCGGGATTTTTTCTGTCTGTTTCAGGCGAGCTAGGCGCCCAGGATCAGTTTTTTGATTTCTTCGTGCGAGAGGACCTTGCCGACCGATACGACCTTATCGTCGATCACAAAGGCCGGGACACTCATCACACCGTAGCTGGCGATCTCAGAGAGTTGCGACACTTTTTGAACGCCATCCTCGATCTCTAGTTCAGCCAGTACCTCGGTGACATTTTTAGTCAAGGCATGACAGTTGACACAACCGGTCCCTAAGATCTTATAGCGTGATTGCTTCGTCGTCTCAGGCGGTGTCGCCGCAGTTTCTTTTTTCCTACCAAAGCCAAAAAAGCTCATTCAAGCCCCCTAACCATCCATGTGTTATCCAAAGAAGCATTCATAGTATACCCGAATCGAAGTCTTAGCAACGGACATTTAGGGCCCTATTGACTCGGAGGCTTGCTTGGTCTTAACGGCCAGTCGACCTAGAAAAAGGATGGCGATCAGTGTCCCCAGCGGTACTAAAAAGATAGCCAAGCGATAGCCCACCTCATCGGCCAGGATCCCCATCAGCTGATTATAGACCATGACCAGCGCCGAGGTACCGGTCAGGATGAGGCTGATGGCTTGCGCCCGAGCCCTCGGGAAATGATGAGCGATCGTCAGCACCATGGTCGGAAAGACGATGCTGTAGAATAAGCCGGCCAGACTGATCAGCGGCAACCACCGGTCCCCACTCATCAGGCCTGAAAACACCAGGCCCCCGCCGATGATCATGCCGCCCAATACACTGCGATAACGCCCCAACCGATCGATAAACAAGCCCCCCAGCAGTCGACCGATCGCTAAGAGGATAAAAAAGGCCGATAGGATCAGACTGGCATGGTTCTCATCGATCGCATAGCTCTCCTTCAAATAGTCGGTCAACCAAACAGCCAGTCCCTGCTCACCAAAGACATAGCCGGCCAGCCCCAGGATATACAGCCAAAAGAAAGGATCGCGAAAAAATACCTTAAGCGGCAGGCCTTCAGCCTCATCCTCGCTCGCCTCCGGAAAGCGGCTTAACAGAAGCAGCCCAAACCAGACCAGGTAGATGAAAAAGACGGCCAGATAGAGTTGTCTTGGACCGACGCCTTGGGTCACCAGATAGCCCGAGACGCGCTGACCGAGCATCGCCCCCACCCCATACATAAAGTGCAGGCTGTTCATGACAAAAGCCTGCATGGTCAGGATCATCATCGGGATCAAGACATTGGCGCCGACCGAGTTTAGGCCAAGCCCGATATTCATCAGTACCATCCCCAGGACATACATCGGATAATTGACAGTAAAGGCCAGCGTCACAGCCGAAGCGATCAGCATCAAGGCCGCACTAAGCATCAGTCGCTTGTTGCCCAAACGACTGCGGATGACATCGGCCAGATAGGTCGCGCCGACATAGCCGATGCTCCCCATGGTCAGCATCGCCGCGACCATGGTATTATTCATGCCGATCATATCTTTAAAGCTGGGGACGAGGATGCCGCGCATGCTCTCGATCACCGCCGACATCAGCATCATCAAGAACAAAATGATGATCGCCAGACGATTGATGGTTTTATTCATAGGCTAAGTATAACTGATTTTTGGCCTAACGGAGCGATTCTGCAAACAGATTGCCACATTCTGCATGTATAGTGAGCTCAAGACAAAGGAGGCAATATGAAAAAAGTAATCGTTGGCCTATTACTGCTGGTGCTGCTGATCCCGACCGTCGCTTTCGCCGGGAATCGGACGAGTGCCGCTGAAGTCTTCGAATCGATCGTCGGCACCGAGCCGATGGCCGGCACACCCCTCAGAGATCAAGCCGAAGCGGCCGGAAAAGGCGAAGCGTTCTTCCAGGCCATGCAGGCTGAAAAAGACCGATCGATCCAACAACTGCTCGAGGACGGTGTACTGACGACCGAAGAAGCCGACTTCCTACGCCAAAGGATGGAACAGACCACCTATGGCGATCAACAAATGATGCGCCAGATCCGCCAAAAACTGCGTGATGCCGACCTGAGCCCGCAAGGCCCCAAGGGCCAAATGAGGCGTCAAACCAACGCTCAGACTGACTGCCCGCAAGCCGACCCTCAAGGACCCGGACCATTTGGCACGGGCGATTGCACCGGCCAAGGCGGGCTGGGCCGACAAGGCAGACGCTAGCCCCCCTTTTCGCCCGGACACTGTTCCGGGCTTTTTTCTTTTATGGGCTCAATTGAGCTACTTCGAGATAATCGATCCAGCGCCGAAAGTCCTCTCCGATCAGAAGAAACCGGGTCGCCCCGAGCGATTGGACCCGGCCGATCAGCTCCTGTGTGCCCTGGATAGTCCATAGGACCACCCGGATAGCCCGGCGATCGTCCAATGACTGTCTCAATAAGCCATCCCACTGATCAGGATCATGACTACCCGATTCCTCCGCCGCCGCTTCCAAGACGGCCTGTTCAAACGCCATCACCTCATTATGGTCCGAGAGGATAAAGCCATGCCACTTGATCATACCGCGATCGGGATAGAGCATATCCGACACGGACACGCGGCGCGGCTTCTCCCAGTCGATCTTCATTTATCCACCTCCGTAAACGCTTTATGCCCCCCGACCTGTTTATTTCGCTCAAAAAAGGTCGAGCCGGCACTCAAGGTATTGCCGCGATAGATGGCGGCCGGACCGAATTTATCCCTGATCTGATCGATCGTCTCATCCAGCCGCTGGGCCGTGGTCTTTTCCCCCAGATGCCACAGATCGAGCTGCTCATAGTGACGATCGATGATGTCATTACAGCTGACATGGATCGTTCGGACCGGCTCGCCTCGCCAGTCGCCATGAAACAGCTTCAAAAACGCCTCGATCAATTCATCGGTCCCCTGAGACGGTCGGCCTAACCGCTTCGATTTGGCCAGTCCCGGCGCCAATACCTTATCGGAATAGCCGACATAGAGGTGGATCGATCGACACACCATATCGTGATGGCGCAGTCTTTTCGCCACCGCCTCGATCATCTCACTCATCACGATCTCGATATCTTCGATCGTTTCATAATCGCGAAACAGCACCTGACTCTTGCTAAAGCCCTTGCTCTTGATCTCGACTCGCTCCGACAGGATCGAATAATCCACCCCATTGGCATGATAATAGTGCTGCAGACCGAGGATGCCAAACCGTTTTTGGAGTATGGCCGGATCGGCATGGGCCAGATCATAGATCGAATAGATGCCCATCGCTCGAAACTTCTTGGCATAGCCTCGTGAGATCCCCCAAAAATCGGTCAGGTGTTTGATCTTCCAGACCGTCTCCGGCACATCCTGATAGCCCCAATAGGCCAATTGCTCCGGCCGCTTCTTGGCACTTAGATCCATCGCCAGTTTGGCCAGGAGTGGGTTATCCCCGATCCCGATCGTGACCGGCAGCCCGACTTCTTCTTGAATGCGCTGCATGATCATCTCGGCGATCTGCCAAGGGGTCCCAAACAGATGGGCGGTCTCGGTCACATCGATAAAGCTCTCATCGATACTGTAGGTCAAGATATCCTCATCGGCGGCAAAGGCCTGAAAGATCTTATGGATCTGACGATTGATCTCGATATAGAGCTGCATCGACGGTTCGACCAGTTGGATCTTGGGATCATCCGGCACCTCAAACTTGCGATTGCCCGTCCGGATATCGAACTCCTGCTTCATCTTGGGCGACGATGCCAGCACGATCGCTCCCGGACGCTTCAAATCACTGATCACAACGATATAGGCTTGTAATGGATCCAGTCCCCGGCGGCAAGCCTCGACCGATGCAAAGAAGCTCTTGACATCGATACACAGAATATAGCGCAGCGGGCATTTGGCATAATCGATCATCAAACACCTCAAAAAAATAATAGAACATTTGTTCTATTATTCTACAATCTCTCTTCATCGGCGTCAAGTCTTAAAGCTAAGGCCGCCGGATCAAACAACGGTCTGTGTCAGATCGAATTTGGCCTTATACTGCCGATAGATCAAGCGCAGGACCATGAGCCCTATACCGTAAATAACGATCACCGGCATGACCTGGAGCCACCGGGGCCAGTCGAAAACCGACTCAACAGGATCTCGAACCGATCGCGTTTGATCAGCAGCGGCAACCCATAGATCAGGATCATCCAACCGATCACCAAAACCGCCGCCAGCCTTTTTCTAGCCACCAGCTCAAAGGCCATGATAAACAGGTCAGTGATAAGTGATATCAGACTCACCACCACCAACAGCATCAGCGCTAAGTCGGAGGTGATGCGTCCGATCAAGTAGAGCAGACCATTCATCCCAAACCCCAGCAGCATCAGACTGAGTGCTTTGCCCAATATCAGCTGCCGATCGGTCAGCGGCAGGCTCCACATCAGCTTCCACTGAGTGCCCGAGCCCAAAAACTTGATAAAGCCATTGTAGTAGAAGCAGACCAGCACATAGAGATAGCTGGATAGACCCTTCGTCGAGCCCGCCATACCGAGAAGGACCCCACTGATCAGCCCAAAGATCAAAAAGGAGTTTCTTTTTCGAATCAAACCATCATAGGTAGCAGCGATCATAACGCCCTCCTCAGATAGACTATTTGATTGAGCCATAGCGACAGTCCTGCCAAAACGATCGCGCCCAGGCCAAAATAAAACCCTTGGGGATCGATCCGCGACAGACTGTTAAAGATTGCCCCGCCGGTACCGATCATAAGACCGAGCAACCCACCAAGCAGTCCCCCTCGCAGCGCGATCCCGGCCGTCGCCGGCAGCTGGATGCTCCAGTGCTCAAGTGATAACCCAAATAAGCTAATGCCCGATCCGATCAGGATGGTGGCAGCCGTTGGCCAAGTGTCCATCACCGGGTGCATGAGCCCGCTAAGCAGTAGGGCCAATCCGACACCGCTGCCCCAGATCATCAGTTTGAGGAGGGTCCGACCCCGGTAGATATCGCGTCGGCTAAACGGTAATGAGGGTAGGAGTCGTCTCATCGGCATCTGCTTGCCATCCTCAAATAGGATCGTGAAGGACGAGAGCGAGCTGATGGTGGCAACGATCGGAAAGAAGGTCAAGCCCCTCAGTTGTTTTCCGGCGATCATAAAGAGTGCCACACCGTAGAACAACAGATAGCCGACTGCTTTAAGAAGGACATTCTTTTCCTTCAGCGTCTGCCACTCCAATCTAAGAAAGTGCTTCATCCTGATCCCCTCGCTTCATAAAGTACATGATATCCTCTAGCGTGGCCGGTTCGATCGATATGTCCCAGCCGTCCAATCGGCTGATATCGCCCTGGTAGAGGCCCTGGACATGGGTCTGCTTGGTTTGCCTGCCCAGCAGCTCCAACGAAGCCATCCCGTCCGCTCGCCCCTTCACGATATGATAATGCTCTCGGATATCCTCCACGTCGGTGCTAAAGAGCACCCGGCCGTGATGGATAAAGGTGATCAGATCGGCCACCTGCTCAAGATCGGAGGTGATATGAGTCGAAAACAAGACACTGCGATCGCCCGGTTCAACATAGCGCCGAAGTTCATCCAGCAGCTCCCGGCGAACGATCGGATCAAGGCCTGAGGTCGGTTCATCGAGGATCAACAGCCGCGCCCGGTGGCTTAAGGCGGTGATGAAGGCATAGGTCGCCTTTTGGCCCTTACTCAGTTTTCGCAGCGGCTTTTCCTGGATCCCAAACTGCTTCATCAGCCGCTGATAATTGGCATCATCCCAATTCGGATAGCTCAAGCGGAGCAAACGAGCCATGGCACTCGGCGTCAAGTTATCATAGAAGCAGTTGTCCTCATAGACAAAGCCGATCTGCTGCTTGATCGCGATCTCATCTCGGCGATAGCTTCTTCCAAAGAGCTCGATCACACCCGACTCCGGCGGTAAAAGATCCATGATGGTATAGATGAGCGTACTTTTTCCGGCACCGTTTTCACCCACCAGACCCATGATATAGCCCTCGGGCTGTGTCATATCGACCGGTCCCAGGTGGAATTTCGGATAGCTCTTTTCGATCCCTCTAATCTGTAACATTCGTTTCCTCCCACAGTAGACTGAACAATTCAGCGATATCGGACTGCGTGAAGCCGTTCGCCTTGGCCAGATCGATCGCTTTTGCCAATACGTCCTGGATTTCTTTAAGCTTATAGTCGCGCACCAGATCGATATTTTTCTCCAAGACAAAGGTCCCCCGGCCGGCTTGGGTCACGACCAGACCCTGCTCCTCTAACTGATCATAGGCCTTTTTTACCGTTATGACCGAGACGCTCAGATCGCTCGATAGGGCCCGCACCGACGGCAGGGCTTCGCCTTCTGATAGATCGCCCTTGAGCATGGCTTGTCTGATCTGCTCGGCGATCTGCTGATAGACCGGTGTCTTGCTGGTATTTCTGATCAATATCGTCATAGCCCCTCCTACTGTTATATTTTATGGCATAAATATATAACAGTATGTCAAGGGCTATTTGAAGAAAAATATCGACACAAAAAAACGACCTCGGAGCTAGTCCGAAGTCGCCGGTTGACTTGTATCTAAAAGTTTTTTGGCCTGTAGCTCATCGAGCAGCCGATACTCTTTGAGCAGAAAGTAGACTGTGATGGCGGTGGCGAGGACATCGGCGATCGGGGTCGATAGCCAGATGCCCTTTAGGCCGAACCAACGCGGCAAGAAGATGATCAGCGGTGCCACGATCGCAAACTGGCGCAGGACCGATAGGATAAAGCTGATCTTGGCCTTGCCGATCGAATGGAAGAAGTTATTACTAATAAACTGGATCCCGACTAAAAACATCGCACTCTCAAAGATCCTGAGCCCTTCGGCCGACAAGGCGATGACCTCGGGATCATTGGTCACCAATCGAACCAGGAATTCCGGGATCAGCATCACCCCCACCCAACCGACGAGAGTCAGGATACTGGCAACCTTGAGTCCAAATTTATTGGCTTGCTTGACCCGGGAGAAATTGCCGGCCCCATAGTTAAAGCCGACGATCGGCTGCAGCCCCTGGTTCATCCCAAAGATCGGCATAAAAAAGAGTTGCGTGATCGCCGCAAACGCGATATAGGCCGATTGGGCCAATTCACCGCCATAGGCCTTGAGCTGATTGTTCATCAGCGCGCCCACGACACTCCCGGCAATCTGTATAAAGAAAGGACTGACGCCGATCGCCATGATCGTCAGCACGACCCCAGCGTTGAAACGGCTTGGCCACTTGATCTTCATCAGACTCTGCTCACTCAGATAGTATTTCAGACTCCAGAGGAAGGATAGGAACTGGGCAATGATAGTGGCATAGGCCGCCCCCTTCACCCCCATTCCCAGTCCGAAAATAAATAACGGATCGAGCACCGTATTGGTGATGGCGCCGATGATCATACTGGTCATAGCCACCTTCGGGCTGCCCTCGGCTCGAATGGTGTGCGTAAAGGCAAAAGCAAATGTATTCCATAGATTTCCGATCAGGATGATCCTCAGATAGTCTCGGGCAAACGGCAGGTTTCGCTCGGTCGCACCAAACAAACGCAGGATCGGGTCGGTCTGCCACAGGCCGATCAGAACGATCAGCACCGTACTGATCGCCAGCATGACCAGCCCGTGACTGAAGATCTTCTGAGCTCTCGGGTGATCCTTCTCCCCGAGACGGATCGATATATTGGCGCCTGAGCCGATGCCAAACAGCATCGAGACGCCCATCATGATAAACAGCAGCGGCATGGCAATGCCCAGTCCCCCCATCGCCAGGGCACTGTTTTGAGGCATGTGACCGATAAAGATCCGGTCGACGATATTGTAGAGGGCCTGGACCATCATGCCGGTGATGGCCGGGATCGAAAACTGCCAGAACAATGGCTTGATCGGCTTTTCTCTCAGTTGTTGTTCTCTTAGGCTTTGATTCATGCTTACCTCTGATTCAGTCACCCTTTAAGTTAGTCCTCCGGTTTCTTTTTGTCAAGCCCGCCATGGACAAAACGACCCCCAGCTTTGTTATACTGATAGCAGGAGGAACGATAATGAATCTAGAACGTCTGATCAATGAATTCACCGAGCTCGTAGCCATCGAATCCGAGTCGGGCAATGAGCTGACCTTTGCCAAAGAGCTGAAGCGTCGCTTCGAAGCACTCGGCTTTACGATGTCGTTTGACGATGCGGCCGACCACGTCCCATCCAACAGCGGAAACCTCTACGGGATCCGTCAGGGTGAGCCGGAGAGGCGGCCGATCATTTTTAGCTGCCATATGGATACCGTCACCCCCGGCGTCGGCATCAAGCCTCAGATCAAGGCCGACCGCATCACCAGCGATGGCACGACCATCCTGGCCTCGGATGATAAAGCGCCGATCGCCTCGCTGATCGAAGCCATCCGGTCCTTGGATGAAGAAAACGCCGAGCTGGGAACGATCGAGCTGGTATTTAGTGTCGGCGAAGAGGTCGGCATGCACGGCGCCAGACATTTTGATGTGTCTCGCCTTCAGGGAAAAACGATGTTTGTCCTGGATTCGTCCGGCACCCCCGGTAAGGCCATCGTCCAGGCCCCGACCGCCGCCCGCATAAAGGCGACCATCACCGGCAGGGCTGCTCACGCCGGTCTGCAACCGGAAAAAGGCATTTCTGCCATCTCGGTCATGAGTGAGGCCATCACGGCCATGCCGCTGCTTCGGATCGATCAGGAAACGACCGCGAATGTCGGCACCATCACCGGCGGCAGTGCCACCAATATCGTAGCCGAGCAGTGTGAGGCGACCTTTGAGGCCCGCTCGCTACAAAAGGACAAGCTCGATCGACAGGTGGCGGCCATGGTCGAGGCCCTCGAAACAGCCTGTCGAAAACACGATGCCACCTTAGACTATGAAGTCAACACCAGCTATCCGCCGCTCCTTGTCAGCCAAGACTCTCCCGCCGTCAAGCTCTTTAAAGAAGCGGCCGAGTCCCTGGGCCTAACGCCAACCTTTTCCGCTACCGGCGGCGGCTCCGATGCCAATATCTATGCCGAAAAAGGTCTGGAGGTGCTGATCCCGGCCTGTGGAATGAGTGACGCTCACTCCGTCAATGAATACATCCTGCTAGACGACCTGGAGTCGCTGGCTCAATTGGTCCGAGCCATCATCACCACCGCCTAGTCCCCTGATCAAACGATGCCTGCCTGCGACTAACCCACTGAAGAAAAGAGGATATGATGAAACGATTATCCGTCTGTTTGATCCTGCTGCTCATCCTACTGAGTAGCTGCAGCCCGGACCAGGCATCTCCTGAGGACACCCCAGCCGAGCCCTCGCCGACAGACGAGCCGGTGGCGGCGATCGAAACACCCGAAGCAAAAAACCCGACGTCCGAGAGCGAGGTGCCGATTAGCGCCGAAGCGAGCCAAGCCTATGCGGTGACTTGGACCATCCCTACCGCCCCCAAGCCAGGCTACTCGTTTGCCTTCAGCCTGCCCTTCGATCGAATCGAGCTGAGCGCTAAGGAGGGCCGGATCGTGTATGACTCGGCCGGTGATTATGGGACCTATGAAGAAGGCGAGCTATCAAACGACTGGACCTCGGTCCATCAGCGGCCGGCCGGCTACTGGATAGCCGACGAGGACTTAACGACCGACCGGATCGACTTCACGGTCTATGGCGAAGAAGCTCTAGTCCTCTATGAGGGCACCATCCTCATCGACCAGCTCGACGCACCGGATGGCTTCACCATCTTCGGAGCCCGACTAGACGAGGGTGAGCTGATCATGCTGCCTTCACCCGTCGGTTCCTCGGCCATCATTACGACACCTGAGATCGCGCCCTCGATCCTGGGGGCGATCGCCCAGCTAAAGGATCAGGCCATAGAACTTGCTTCCCCACCCTGGGTGTGGCAGCTGCCGCCGGAAACAGATCCGGAAAGGCTGGCCAAAACGCCAGGTATGGAGATTGTCGAAGCCCCAAAAAAAGACACGATCATCTATGAAATGGTTTTTCCGACAAACAATTTCTACGTCGAACTGGGTCCGGTCCTGCTCTGGTATGACGCAACCAATCAAACGATCCTCGGTCAGGGTCTACGAGAATAGGCTCGAGTTCACCTTAAGGCAGCGACCGGCGGTAGTTTGTGGGTATGACTAAGCTAGAGCCGGCCGATAACCCGCCGTCGGCCACCATCAGAGGAGCGCCTATGAAAAGATACTATCTAATACTCATCCTGATCAGCCTGATCGCCTCAGGTTGCAGCGCCAACGCTGCCGAGACGGTGATGCCGGCTGCCGAGAGTCCGACCGAAACGGTCGAACCGTTGGCTGAGGTGATCGATCGACCGATCAAACCAAGACCCCCGTCCGAGCCCGTTGAGCCGCTGCCGCCGATCCGGGAGAAGGATCCGCCGATCCAACAACCGGAGGTCCCGATCAGCGGCAATGAGTCGCTGGTGTCGGTCTGGAGCGATATGGCGATGGACGACCAAGGCTATCCCTTTCTCTTCAGTCTGCCATTTGATCGCCTCACGATCAAGTCCGAGACCGGTCATCTAAGCCTGACCGGCGAGGAGGCCGATCGATCGATCACGCTGACAAAAGACGCTCTGAGTCAAGGCCCACCGGCCATCTACTGGCGTCCGGCCAATGAGGTCTATCGGGATACGCTTCACATCGAACTATCGGATTTGGTTTCCGGTGCCGACTACAGCGGACAGATCCATATCGAGCGGACCCATCGGCCGACCGAGGGGATGGATGTCTACCTGGCCCGCTTCCAGTATTCTCAGCTGATCCTCTACCCCTCGCCGATCAGTCGGGCGACGGTGATCAGCCTACCGGTCTTTACGAAGATCGTTTATGAGACCCTGGAATTATTAGCGCCCGAGCAAAAAGATAAGATCACCGCTCTGCCGTGGATCGAGCCGCTGAGGGCGTCACAAGAAATCACCGGAGCGACGTTCGAACAAGTCCCGGCCAATGCCGGAGCCAGCTATCGCCTGAGCTTTGCGACATCGGATGATGCCGGCCAACTGGTGGTCTACTATGATTCGATCCATCAGTCGATCCTGGGCTATGGCCTAAGCGATTGAAGTTTAACTAACGCATCAGCTTAAGACAGCCAGCGAGTTGGCTGTCTTTTGTCGGCGTCATATCCGGTTGACGAGTAAGTGAAGAGAAAAAAAACAGACCGCCGAAAGCTTTAGGCTCAGGCGGTCTAAGATTAAGCAAAAAAGGGGGTCTAGCCGTGGATCTTCTTAGCGATCTCGATCGTACGGCGAGCTTGATGTCGGACAGCTTCTTCGATATCGGATTCAAAACCTTCACGGGTCGCGGTTCCCGAGACACCGTAGGGGTTTCCACCGATGGCGAATTGGACTTCATTGGTGTATCCCGGAGGAACAATGATGGCTCCGTGGTGCATCATGCTGGTGTAGATCGACCGTACGGTCATTTCTTGGCCGCCATTACGGTTTTGAGCCGTCGCGAAAGCGGATACGACCTTATCGATCGTCGTGCCCTCACTCCAGGCGCCGACTAGTGACTCGAGATAGTTCTTCATCGCAGCCGTCATGATGCCGTAGCGAGCCGGGGTGCTGAAGATGACCGCATCGGCCCAGACAAAATCCTCCGGAGTCGCTTCCGGGATGTCTTTCGAATCTTCCTGATACTTTTGTTGACCGGGGTTGAGCTCAGCCGGCAAGGCCAGTTCGGCCACTTTTCTCACGCGGACTTCGACATCGTGTTTTTTAGCTTCGTCTTCGACCCATTTGGCGATGGTCAGGTTGTGGCCGGTTCCGCTTGAAAAAATAACGCTTAATTTCATTGGTTGTTCTCCTTTGGCAGTTGTTCCATTTGCTTTCTGCCTTGTCTTAATAGTGTGATGAGAGATGATTTCTCTTCATCCGTGTAGGTATTGAGTAGATGATCCAATCGTTTGAGGTGTAAGGGGAAAACCTGTTCCACCATCTCGCGCCCTCGAGGAGTAATTGAGAGGATCTTTTTACGTCGATCAGCTCCTTTGCGGATCTCGATCAGCCCGCATTTTTCCAGATTTTTCACCACGACCGTCAAATTACCGCTCGTCATCAAGATGACGCGAGTGACCTCGCCGACCGATAGATCTCCTTTGTGATATAACGCTTCGATGACCGCGAATTGAGAAGGAGATAGATCGAATTGGGGGAAATCACGAAAAATTTCTCGGGTGATCACCAGATTCAGGCGAGAAAACTCGATCCACAGCCGCAGGTTTTGATCTGATACTTTACCATAGCTCGTTTTCATTGCCTCTCCATTACTACTAATTAGTACTATTTGTACTTAGTATATACCATATCCCTAAAGAAATAAACCACTTTACAAAGATTTAATGGCATTTGCCAATTTAACTGAATCAACCTCGACGCTTCTTTTGACAGACTACAATCGTTTGCAGTAGACCCGGCTCATATCGCCCCGATGATCCAAACGATCGTAGAGATACGTATAGCCCAGGCGTTCATAAAAGTCGGTGTGATCGGTCGCAAGATAAACGGCCGCCTCACCTTGCTGCCTGGCCTCTGATTCGATATGCTCGAGCAATCGCCTGGCATGACCCTGCAATCGATATTCAGGTGAGGTGTAGATAAAACCGATCCAGGGGCGAAGCAGGGTATCACGAATGGCATCGATTTGTGACAGGGTGGCAAAGGCTAACAGGCTGTTATCCTTGGTGAGAAGAAACAACCTCATCCCCGGACCAAGCGCCTCTTCCAAAGCGATGTCATCGTCTAACAGGCTGCTTAGAAACTCGGCTGCACTCCAGCTCGTTTGTCGAATTCTCGATCGCCATTCGTTATGTGTCTCGGAATCATATTCAATGATCTTCATGTGTACATCCTCCACGAAACTAAACGGCTCCGGTCGCGGAACGATCGAGGTATTCTTTTTGGAGAAGACTCATGATGAGTGTATCATGCCATCTCCCACCACGGTATAGAGATTCTCGAAGCCTTCCATCGTGCGTGAAGCCCATTTTTTCATACAGCTTTATCCCTCGGTCATTGAAGGAAAACACTTGGAGATACACTCGGTGCAGATTGAGTTCATGGAAAGCAAATTCAAGTAGTAAGGACATAGCTGACGTGCCGATACCTTTGCCCCACATCTCTCGCTCACCGATATCAATCACGCACTCAGCCGACCGATTCTTATAATCTATATTGATGAGAGATACTATGCCGACAGTTTGGCCGGATTTTTTATGTTCAATCATATAGCCTTTGGCATTCGCTTGAGAAGCAATGACTGAAATGAATTGCTCCGTCTCCTCCAAGGTGTAGAGGTCAAGCTGAGGACTGGTGGTCTTCATGACCTCTAGATCATTTCGCCAGTCATGATACGTTCTAGCATCGCTCGGAGATAACTTGCGTAGCCTAACCATTTTATTTTCGAACATTTGCCACCCTCCTTAAGTTAAGGTGTTTTCAATCATATGATTCATCAAGCTCATGATTGGTATGAGCTTCGTATCAGCAGCATATTGGTAGTGTTGGTGGAGCAGGATCCCGTCGATCATTGATATCAATAACCCAGAAAAAGAGTTCACATCAAGCTGCCCTTTAAACTCGCCTGTCTTGACTCCCGCAGCAATAAATTCTTGAATATGCTGTGAAAGATTCTCATGCCTCTCTCGGAGATAGGGAACATCTTCAACATCATGTGCTAGGAAAAATTCTGACCTCGCCCGAATCAGATTGGTTTCTGTCGTTTGACTGGATTGGACAATCTCCCGGATCCAATCAAATAGTTGAGGTAGTAACGGCTTATTCAAGTCCGAATTTATTAACCGGTTGGCTTGAAGCGAATCGTCGTATTTTAACACCTCAATAAAAATGGAATCAATGTTTTGGAAATAGGCATACAAGCCCCCTCTTGAAATTGTAGCTTCACTCATAATATCTTTCATTGAAGCGCTGACATACCCTTTTCTGGCAAATACTTGCCTGGCTGATATGACAATCATCTTTTTTCGATTTTCTATATACTTCTGACTGACTCTCGGCACAAAAAACCTCCGATAACAAAATAGACATTGCTGTCTATTTTATTATACTGTTTTATTCTAGCTTTGCAATCCCTAATCCAGACAAGGAGATGACAGATTAACAATAGTGTCTACGAT
>DUPT01000057.1 GCA_012838225.1 Tissierellia bacterium | reverse complement strand
GCGAACAAAATAGGCGGCGAATGGAAAGTGACAAAGATAACCAAGCACGTACGTAAACTGTGTGATGATTTAGAAATAACATTGGACACTATCGGAGATCGTACTCCCTAAAATTGCGAGTTACGGACTAATAATTGCAAAGTGGTAGATACATAGGTTGACATGCTCCCCCCTAAAAAACAATCCTGAGACGTAAAGTTTACATGTTCCGGAGTGAGTAAACCTGACTTGGCAATATCATTCAAGCACGATAAAAAGCTCTTGCCAAAGAAAGCAACGCTAAAATACAATAATCATTGGTAAGTTTATACAAAAAAATTCGCTAAGAAAGAACAAATTATTTTTTCTTGGTGATCGAAAAAAAGCGAAAGGATTCCCAAAGAAGGATTCCTTTCGCGCTTTATAAAAGGTCATCGACGTCTTCAGACGGCCTTTTGGATCTCCATTTCTTGAAGATGCTCTGGTAGCGGTCCGTCATGATTGAAGCAGATGACGAAGGTGACATTGTGTTGTTCAGATACTTCGTTGAACACATCGATCACCTTCTCGAGCTGGTCGTCTTTCATTTCATTCAAGTAGATCAAGCCATCGACGAAGATGGTGTCAATGTCATAATTGCTTGAGATCAGCCCGCAGACAAAGCCATATAGCATCATAGCATTATTGATATTGTAATCGTCGAGATTAATAAAACGAACCGCATGGTCTAATTCGAACATATTGCGATTATCATCATCAATGAAGATGATATTGCCATCGCTCGTTTTAGCCGCTTGGTTCGCCATTTGGATCATTTTTTTTGTTTTTCCGGTGCCCATGCCACCGGCCAGGATTTTTACCATTCTCTCAACCTCCAGCATTCATTTTTAGCTCGATCGCCTGGTTGCGGAGCTGTCCGCAGGATGCGGCGATCTCTGAGCCTAGTTCCCTTCTAATTGTAACATGGATTCGGTCGGCTTCAAGCAGATTTTTAAATTCCTTTAATCTTTCCCGATCCGGCGGAGTAAACTGTCGTTCCTTGATTGGATTGACCGGAATGAGATTGACGTGATAGAGCTTGCCTTGGATCAGCTGGCTCAGCTCCCTCGCCTGCTGTGCTCCATCATTGAAGCCTTCGATCAGGGCATACTCGATCGTCACCCGACGGCCGGTTTGAGCGATGTATTCATCGCAGGCGGCCAATACCTCTCGGATGGTATAAGCCTTTGCGATCGGCATGATCTGACGCCTCAGAGCGTCATTTGGAGCATGAAGCGAAAGTGCCAGCGTGATCGGCAGCTCTTCTTTGGCCAATCGGCGGATGCCCTCGGGCAGACCACAGCTTGAGAGACTGATATGGCGGGCTGACATATTATAGCCATCCTCCGACACGATCCGGTGCAAAAAGGTCAGGACCTCGTCCAGGTTTTCAAGCGGCTCACCCGAGCCCATCAGGACCAAACGACCAATACGCCCCGACGAATAGTCATTGGCCAGATAGAGCATCATGATCATCTCCTCGGCCGTGATGTTTCGCACCAGCCCGTGGATGGTCGAAGCACAAAAAGTACAGCCCATCCGACACCCGATCTGCGTCGATAGGCACAGACTCGAGCCATAGCGGTATTCCATGATCACCGCCTCGGCGTAGTCGTCGCCTAATGCGAATAACAGTTTCTTGGTACCATCCTCAGCCGTGAGTGCTCGGGCGACACTGATCGCCGGCAGAGGATGCTCGGCCTTTAAAAACTCGATCAGATCCTTGGGCAGATTTGTCATCTGTTCATAGTCGAGGACCTGTTTTTCATGGAACCAGTGATACAATTGTTTTCGCCGAAAGGGCTGGCCCGGCAGGTCGGTCTGGGCCAGCTCCCGGCGGCTGAGCGATAGGATATGCTTCACTAGTAGCCTCTTTCTAGGCTGATGATATTTCGCAGTCTCTCCCCCGCTTTATAGCGTTGGAGATTGTCGTAGAACAATTGGAAGCGGACGTCGGTCGTGTGCTCATCGACCCACGAATTGTGGGCACTGATGATGATATTGGGCAGCTCCCACAGAGGAGATCCCTCAGGCAGCGGCTCCTGCTCAAAGACATCGAGCGCGATCATCCCGAGATGATCGTGATGAGCGATCAGATCCTCCTCGACGACGACCCTGCCCCGAGAGATATTATGGAGATTCGCCCCCGGCTTCATCGCCAGGATAAACGCCTGATCGATCAGATGCGTTGTTTGAGGCGTTGCCGGCAGGCAGTTGATCACATGCTCCGCCTGCCCCAAGACCGCTGTGAGATCGGTCATTGGATAGGTCCGGTCAAAATAGTCGACCGGGCGACCGGAGCGATTGACTCCGAGAATCGTCACATCAAAGCCCTGCAATCGTTTGGCCGATTCTTGAGCCAGGGTACCGGTCCCGATAAACAGGATCGTTTTTCCCTTGAGACTGGTGAGGTCCATGACCGGTTGCCATTTCTTCTTCAATTGATTGTCATATATCCGATGGAGTCTTTTCTCCATCGCCAGTATCATTCCGACGACCCACTCACCGATCTGGGGCGAATAACCGCCATGATTATTGGTGATCAGATAGTCGTTGAAGGCTTCACTCACCTGATCGAAGCCGATGCTTGTGAGCTGGATCCACTCGAGGTTCGGCAGCTTCTTTGGACTCAGCTTGGGAAATGCATTATAGGTCATAAGGATCGATACCTCGGAATAGTCCCCGCTAAAATCAGACGTCCGTTCATTTTCAAAGAGGACCTCGTAGCCGAGGTCCTCCATTTGTTTGATTTGCGTCTGATCCAGCTTGATGGTCAGAAGCACCTTCATTAGAACAGACCGACGATCTCGCCGTCGGGCAGGATATCGATGCTGTTGGCCGCCGGTACCTTCGGCAGACCCGGCATCGTCATGATTGCACCGGTGATGGCGACGATAAAGCCGGCGCCGGCACTCAGGCGAAGCTCCCGGATCTCGATATCAAAGCCGCTCGGACGGCCCAGTTTCTTCGGATCATCCGAGAACGAGTACTGAGTCTTGGCCATACAGATGGGCAGATCGCCGTGGCCGATCGATTCAAACAGCTTGAGTGAGGTCATTGCTTCCTTGGAGAAATGGACCTCATTGGCGCCATAGATCTTGGTGGCGATGGTCTTGATCTTGTTTTCGATCGTATCGTCGGTGTCATAGAGATACTCGAACTTGGGCTCGTTTTTATCCATGACCTCCAGGAGCTTCTCAGCCATCTCGAGGCCGCCCTCTCCGCCTTTGGAGAAGACATCGCTCAGTGCGACCGGAACGCCCTTTTCTTCCATCAGCCGAGTGAGCTCAGCCACCTCCGCATCGGTATCGGTCGGGAAGCGGTTGATGGCCACGATATACGGGACACCAAACAGCTCGACATTCTCCATATGCTTTTCCAGATTGGCGAAGCCTTGAGAGATGGCCGCCACATTTTCGATCGCTAGGGCGTCCTTTTGGACACCACCGTGCATCTTCAGGGCTCTTAAGGTGGCGACGATCACCACGCCATCCGGCTTGAGTCCGGCTTGGCGACATTTGATATCGAAGAACTTCTCGGCGCCCAGGTCGGCGCCAAAGCCGGCTTCGGTCACGACATAGTCGGCGTATCTCAGACCGATCTTGGTCGCCAGGACCGAGTTACAGCCGTGAGCGATATTGGCAAACGGGCCGCCGTGGATCAGGGCCGGTGTGTTCTCGAGCGTTTGGACCAGGTTTGGTTTGATGGCTTCATACAGCAGGACCGTCAGCGCCCCGGTGGCACCGATCATATCGCAGGTGATCGGCTGTCGCTGCCGGTCATAGGCGACGATCATCCGGCTGAGACGAGTCTTTAGATCCTCGATGCTATCAGCCAGACAGAGGATCGCCATGACCTCGGAGGCCACGGTGATATTGAAGCCGTCTTGACGCGGGATACCATCCCCCAGTCCGCCCAGACCGATGGTGATGTTTCGGAGTGCTCGATCATTCATATCGAGGGCTCTTTTCCAGACCACACGGCGGACATCGATATCGTGAGGATTGCCCTGATAAATCGAATTATCGATCATGGCTGAGAGCAGGTTGTTGGCGGCGGTGATGGCGTGGATATCACCGGTAAAGTGCAGGTTGATATCGACCATCGGCACGACTTGGGCATAGCCGCCGCCGGCGGCGCCACCCTTCATGCCAAAGCTGGGGCCTAACGAGGGTTCACGGATGGCTGTGACCGCCAGCTTGCCCAGCTTATTCAGTGCCATACTGAGGCCGACATTGGTCGTGGTCTTGCCTTCTCCGGCCGGTGTCGGTGTGATCGCTGTCACCAGGATCAGCTTACCATCTTCCTTTTCGACATCGAGGGCCGCCAGATCGATCTTGGCTTTGTACTTGCCAAAATGCGTCAGGTTTTGTTCGTCGATGCCAAGCTGACCGGCGATCTCTTCGATCGGTAACAGGGTCGCTTCATTGGATATCTGAATATCCGTCTTCATGGGATCCTCCTCAGTTCACAGGCTTTGACCGTATTATACATCAGCATGATGATCGTCATCGGCCCCACCCCACCCGGTACGGGTGTGATAAAGCTTGACTTCTCGGCGACCGTCTCATAATCGACATCGCCGACCAGTTTTTTATCTAAGCGGTTGATGCCGACATCGATCACGACAGCACCATCCTTTATCATATCGCCGGTCAAAAAATTTGGTCGACCGATGGCCACGACCAGGATATCGGCCAGCCTGGTAATCTCAGCCAGCTCCTTCGTTCGTGAGTGGGTGATCGTGACGGTGGCGTTTTCATCGAGCAAGAGGTGGGCCATCGGCTTACCGACGATATTGCTCCGGCCAATGATGACCGCATGTCGGCCTTCGATCGGGATATCATAGGCTTTAAGCAGGTGCATGATGCCATTTGGCGTACACGGCTTGGGGCCGGGCAGTCCCTGCATCAATTTTCCGACATTTTCCGGGTGGAAGCTGTCGACATCCTTGGCCGGATCGATCGTTTGCAGAACCTGCTGCTCATCGATCTGCGCCGGCAGGGGCAGTTGAACGAGGATGCCGTCGACCTCATCATTTCGATTCAGTTGGTCGATCAGCTCCAGCACCTCTTCTTGGCTGGCATCGCTTGGCAGATTGTAGGCGAAGTTTTTGATGCCGATCTTTTCGGCCATCTTTTCTTTGCGGCCGACATAGACCTTCGAGGCCGGATCCTCTCCGACCAGGATGACCGCCAGACCGGGAACAATGCCTTGTTCCCGGTATTTGGCGGTAAGCTCTGTCAATTCGGCCTGCAGATCGGCGGCTACCTTGGAGCCTTCGAGTCTAATCATTTGGGATGTCCTCATATTTTAGGATCAGCGCTTTGGCGGCGTAGACTTCGTCGACTCGGCCGACCTTGGTGGTATGAGGCGCTTGCTTGAGGATTTCCGGATCCGTCTTGGCTTCATCGGCGATCTGCTCCATGATCCCGATGAAATTATCCAGGGTCTCCTTGGACTCGGTCTCGGTGGGTTCGATCATGATCGCCCCGTGGACGATCAGCGGGAAGTAGATGGTCGGCGGATGGACGCCAAAATCAAGCATCCGTTTGGCGATATCCAGTGTCGAGATCTCAGGCATGCCTTCGATGCCGCTTAGGACGAACTCATGCTTACACACCTGATCATGCGGCAGATGGTAGGTTTTTTTGAGCTTGTCCATCATATAGTTGGCATTCAGAACAGCCATTTCACTGGCCAGCTGCAGTCCGGCCCCACCGAGTGATTTGATATAGGTGTAGGCTCGGACTAAAATGCCGTAGTTACCGTAGAAGCCCTTGACTTTACCGATCGAATCCGGCCGGTCATAATCAAAGGTATAGCCCGCCTCCGTCTTCTCAACAGTCGGGATCGGTAGGAAGGGTGCCAGGTGGGCTTTGACACCGACCGGGCCGCCACCGGGACCGCCGCCGCCGTGAGGCGTCGAGAAGGTCTTGTGGATATTGTAGTGCATGACATCAAAGCCCATATCGCCGGGACGGGCCTTGCCCATGATGGCGTTCATATTGGCGCCGTCATAGTAGAGCTGTCCACCGGCGTCATGAACGATCTGAGCGATCTCCTCGATATGCGGCTCAAACAGACCCAGCGTCGAAGGATTGGTCAGCATCAAGCCGGCTGTGTTTTCATTGACCGCCGCCTTTAGGGCCTCGACATCGACGCCGCCATCGGCTTGGGATTTGATCTCGATCAGATTGTAGCCGACCATGGCGACCGTGGCGGGATTGGTCCCGTGGGCCGAGTCGGGCACGATGATCTCATTTTTATGGAAATCACCGTT
>DUPT01000056.1 GCA_012838225.1 Tissierellia bacterium | reverse complement strand
TGGCCCAGCCGTTTGATTTGAGCAAAGCTCAGCACATGGCTCAGCCGCGTTTTGATCGATTGTCCCCGGGCTAAAAAGACACTGGTGATAAAGTCCCGATACAAGCTCTGATCGATCGGCTGCGGTCGATGACGGATATGCCAAAGCACCGAATCTACCGCCGGTACCGGTCTGAAATCCGTTCGATCGAGAGAATAAAGGATCTCCGGGTGGTACTCTGCTTTTAGCAGCAAGGAGCGCAGTGTCTCGGAGCGATGAGGCAAACCGGTATATTTTAACGCGGCTTCCTTTTGCATTATGAGATAGGCGTCTTGGAGGGATGATCCGTCCGTCAGTTTTTGGATGATGGCAGCGGTTTGATCATATGGGATACTGGCCAAGACTTTAAGGGGCTGTTTCGGCAACGGGTAGGTGAGAAAGTCAGTCGGCAGTACCTGGACATTCGGGCAGTTGCGATATTTATTGACCAAATGGCGGTACCATCGAGGGTCGTTTTCGAACACAATGATCTCACCACATCGCTTGATCAGTCCATCGGTGAGCATACCCGAACCCCCGCCGATCTCGATCACGAGATCGCTTGATGAGATATTGCTGTAGTCTAATAACTGCTCCACCAACTGTTTGTTATGGAGAAAGTTCTGATTGATCGGTTTTGAATGCTTATGCTTCATAAAAGCCTCCTGAGGTCTATCGATCCCCGGAAGGCTTTTTCTCGCGTCAAAAAAACGCTCAGCGAATATCGTGAGCGTTATGTCATATGGTTATGAGGCTAGGCATCAGTCAATCGTCCCGAGGATCGACATCAAGCAACCGAAATTCCAGGCCGATTGGCCTGTTGGCGACTTGATGGTGTTATTTAGTTGCTCCTTAAAACAACTAAATGACGTAGTCTCATGGATGCTGTCATACCTTTCTCCTCGTTTTTGAGCTCATTATACCACACGATAGATCGCATCGATCACTTCCCGGCAGTGGAGATCCATCGAATCCAGGACCGGTATCGATAGATCGGACTGAGATAGGATGAGCGGCAGCTCCGTACAGCCGAGGATAACACCGTCGACGTCGGAGCACTCGATCAGATCCTTCAGCCGGTCTTTTGATTCGGGTTCGATGATTTCTCTGGCCAATTCACCAAAGATGATCCGATCGACTTCGATCTTGTCTGCTTCGGTCGGCGTAAGGATCGTCAGGCCATATTTTTCGAAGGTCTCGGGATAGAAGGTGTGGTCCATGGTGTATTTGATCCCGAGCAGGAGCAGTTTTTTTAGCCGAAGACGCTTTGCTTCTTTCGCTACAGCCTCGACTAAGCTGATCAGGGGTACGATGCCCATCGCCTCCAGCTGAGCGAAGACGGAATGAGGTGAGTTGGCCGCCATCAAGGCGATATCGACATCGGCTTCTTTCAGGAGGGTGAGAGACCGGGCGATATAGTCGAGGTAGTTTTTGGGATCGTGATTTTCGAAGTCGGTGAACTTCTGAAAGTCGAGGCTGTGGATGACGATCTCCGGATAGTAGTAGTCGTGGAATCGGTCATAGTAGAGCTCGAGCAGGCGGCGATAATAGACCAGGGTAGAGGTATAGCTGATCCCACCCAGGAGGCCGATCCGTAGGCCGTCGCGTTTGGGGCGAGCCGGTTCTAGCCGGATGGACTGTCGGTCCTTGGCTCGCATTGTCGCCAGGATGCCATCGAGATGATCATACTCGTGCTGGAGGAGCTCGGATAGATCACCCGTTAATTCCAGAGACTGCGGTTGGAAATGCTCGTCCAGGTAGTCGATCCGACAGTGCCGATAGCGATCGACCAGGACGCGGATATTGGGAAAGCTCATGCAGTCATCCCAGACCTCAAACAGCTCGTCACTCAGCGGCACCAGGCGGGGATTGATGAAGACGGTCGGCCGATCGATATACATATAGAGCAGTCGCTTTTGAAGCCCGATCTGCGGAGCGGCGATGGCCCGGCCGGCGCCGTAGGTCCGACGAAAGTCTATCAGCGTATCATGGAGATCACCGATCCATTGCGCCAGCTTTGGCAGGTCGTCTTCGGTGACCGGTAGGGATTTTTCATACAGGGAGTCTTCTCCCAGCAACAGAATTCTACGAATCATGTCGCCACCTCCTTGATATGAGCCTATCACGCCGGATGGACCGATTCAATCTTTCGTTTGTTTTTTGTGGTTTTCGGGTTTACAAGGCTGATGATTCTTGGTACTATTGAATCCCTAGTAAAGTACTGATGATTCGATCATACATAGCCGGGAATCGGTCCCGGCGTGATACTTTGACTAGAGGAGAAGCATGGTATTAGAACGGTATATTGTTGATTATTCCGCGGCTGTCTTGGCGGACCGAAAGGTCGGCAATCTGTTTCTATTTCCTATCACGGAAAACTTTCAGGAAGAATTCACTCATTGCGCCAAGCGACTTTGTCCGTTTGGTGTGGCGATGACACAGTTCGAGGTGAAATCTGGTCGGTTGATCTATGTCTATCGGCCGCAGCGGCTGGCGGAAGTGTTGGCGAAGCCGGAGTGTCGCCGGTGCCTGCGCGATCGAGGCTATCAATTGTCATCGCTTGAGGCGGTGCTCGAGGGCTTTCGCGATCGGATCAGCCGGACCGACTTTCCCCATGAGATCGGTTTTCTGTTGGGCTATCCGATCCCCGATGTGTTGACCTTCTTGAGTGATTTGGGTAGGAATCCGGTACTGACCGGTTACTGGCAGGTCTATCATGATGCCGAAGGCGCCAGACAGACCTTCTCGGAACTGAGTCAGTGCTACACACAGTACAAACAACGCTACGATCAGGGCATTCCCCTGGAAGAATTGGTAAAAGGAGTGCGCAATGAAGAAAATTGCTGTCATATATTGGAGTGGCACGGGCAATACGGAGCTGATGGCTCAAGCGGTTGCTGAGGGAGCCTCGCTCGAACAAACCGATACCTCCGTCTACACGGTCGAAGAGGCTCACGATGTCGATATCGACGAGCTCTATGGGATCGCCCTAGGCTGTCCGTCGATGGGGGCCGAGGAGCTGGAGGACTCGGAATTCGAACCCTTCTTCGAAAGCATCAAGGACAAGCTCAAGGATAAACGATTGGCCCTGTTTGGCTCGTATGATTGGGGCACCGGGGAATGGATGGAGACCTGGCAGGATGAGTGTGAAAAGATCGGCGCCATCATGATTGATGACGGACTGATCGTCCACCTGACGCCGCATGATGATGACTTAGAAAACTGTCATCAGCTGGGACAGCTGCTGGCTCAATAAGACGCAAACCTTCTACGAACAGTGGAAGGTTTTTTTACTGCAGTGGGTATGAACTAGGTAATGGACGGAAGGAGGAGAATATGCGACCCGTATGGAAAGGTGCGATCAGCTTTGGACTTGTCAACATCCCGGTCGATCTGATCACCGCCGAACAAAAGAACGATCTAAAATTCAACCTGATCGATTCACGCGATGAGAATCGGATCCGGTATGAGCGAGTCAATGAAGAGACCGGTGAGGAGGTGCCGTGGGATCAGATCGTGAAGGCCTTTGAGTTTTCCGATGACAATTATGTCGTGGTGACGGATGAGGATTTCGCTCAGGCCGATGTCAAAGCCACCAAGACAATCGACATCGAGACCTTTATTGAGCGGTCTGAGCTGGCACTGAAATATCTTGATCGGCCGTATTATGTTCAGTCACAAAAAGGTGGCGAGAAGGCCTACGCCCTGCTGCGTGATGGACTGATCAAGACAGATAAAATTGCGATTGCTCGGGTGGTCATCCGGACTCGAGCTTACTTAGCGGCCATCTACCCCGAGGATACGGTGTTGATCCTGAATCTGATCCGGTTTCATCAGGAGCTTCGGGCCGTGGAGGACCTAAGGGTGCCGACGGATGTCAAATCGACTAAAAAAGAAATGGATCTGGCGATCAAATTGATCAATGATATGAGTGAGGCCTGGGATCCCTCAGCCTATCATGATGAGTACCGCGAAGCGCTGATGAAGCGGATCAAGGAAAAAGCCAAGGGCAAGGGGATCAAAGAAGAGGTGGTCGAAGAGGTCGAACCGACCGACAATGTCGTCGATATCATGGACCTGCTCCAAAAGAGCATCGATAAGAAGCCGGCCAAAAAGACGAAGGCCAAGTCCACTCGGAAGAAGTCGTCATGAGCCTAGAGACCTATGATGAAAAACGGGATTTCACGAAAACCGACGAGCCGAAGGGGAAAAAGAAATCCTCCGATGAGGGCCTGATCTTTGTCGTGCAAAAACACGCCGCCTCGAGGCTTCATTTTGATTTTCGCTTGGAGTGGGAGGGGGTGCTGCTGAGCTGGGCCGTGCCCAAGGGTCCCTCGTTCAATCCCAAGGACCGAAGACTGGCTGTCAGGGTCGAGGATCATCCCTATGACTATAAGGACTTTGAAGGCACCATCCCCAAGGGAGAATACGGCGGCGGGACCGTCATGCTGTGGGATGAAGGCACCTGGGAGCCGCAACCAAACGAAGACATTGCCCGGGGCCTAAAGGAAGGCAGCCTAAAGTTCATCCTCCACGGTCAGAGACTCCAGGGCAAGTGGACGCTGGTCCGAATGAAGCCAAAGCCCGGCGAAGACGATAAGAACTGGCTGCTGATCAAGGAGCGAGATGAGTTGGCTCAAGGAAAGGTCGGGACCACCGGCTTTACTACCAGCATCCGGACCCGCCGGACGATGGATCAGATCGCTCAGGGGGAAGCGAGGGAGCTTGAGTTTTATGAGGTCCAAAAGGCAACGCTAAGAGACGACGTCCCACAAGGCGATCAATGGATCCACGAGCTAAAGTACGACGGCTATCGGATCGGAGCCTATGTCGATCACGGTGACGTTAAGCTATTGACCCGCAATAAACAAGACTATACCTCGAAGTTTCCCGCCATCGCGGATGAGCTCAAGCAGTGGGATATCTCGGCTGTGATCGACGGCGAGGTCATCGTGCAGGTCGATGGACGCTCGAGCTTTCAGGCCCTGCAGCAAGCAATCAAACAGAAGAAAAAAGTCTCCCCCAGCTTCATGGCCTTCGACCTGTTATTCGATGGCGAGGATCTTCGTGATCTCCCCCTCAAAGACAGACGAGACCGACTGGAGACAATGCTTAAGAGGCAACAGGCGAAAGCAATCCAATTCAGTCGAGCCTATCAGGGGGATCCGACGGATCTACTCGATCAGGTCTGCTCACAGGGGATGGAGGGCATTATCAGTAAGCGGCTCGATCGGCCCTATATCGCCGGCCGAAATCGCGACTGGCTTAAAATCAAATGCCGGGCCTCCCAGGAGCTGGTGATCGTCGGCTTTACCCAGACCGAAAAAAGGACCCGAGCCCTATCGGCGCTTCTCCTGGGCGTCCAAGAAGGTGGGGAGCTGCGCTATGCCGGGCGGGTCGGGACAGGCTTTAGCGAAGCGTCCGCCAAAGAGCTCCATCAGAAGCTAACGGGTCTGATCAGGAAGACCTCACCCCTAAAAGAAGCGCCAAGCGAGCGCCGAGGAGAGACCATCACCTGGGTCAGGCCATCGCTTATCGCCGAGGTCGATTTTACCGAATGGACCGAGGATGGACTCGTCCGACAAGCCAGCTATCAGGGACTGCGCAGTGATAAAGCCTCAACAGAGGTCGTCCGGGAGCAAAAGACGCCGACTAAGTCCAAGAAAAAGTCCACTGAAGCGAATGAAACCATCAAGCTGACCAGTCCGGATAAGATCATGTTTGAAGACTATACCAAACAGGATCTGGCCGACTACTATGAAAAAATGGCCGAACGGATGCTGCCATTTATTCAAAACCGATTGCTGTCATTGGTCCGGTGTCCTGATGGAATCCACGGTGAGTGTTTCTATCAGAAGAACTACCAGGACTCGATGGCCGGGCTGGCCTCGAAACGGATCACCCAAAGCGATGGGGATGAAGCCGACTATATCTATCTTGAGGATGCGGCGGGTCTAAGGCAGGCTGTTCAGCTGAGTACGATCGAGTTTCACGGCTGGGGCAGCCGGGTCGATGAGCTGGAAAAACCCGATTTGATCGTTTTCGATCTCGATCCGGATGAGGGGATGGAGCTAAAGCAGGTGCGTCAAGGCGTGCGTGATCTAAAAGCCATCCTGGATGAGCTCGGGCTCGAGGCCTTCCTAAAAACCAGTGGCGGGAAGGGCTACCACGTGGTCGTTCCGCTGACGCCGCAGGCCGGCTGGGATGAGGTGAGAGACTTCAGTCGAAACGTCGCTCTGGCGATGGAGCAGAAGTGGTCGGATCGCTATACCTCGAATATGCGTAAGGAGAAGCGTAAGGGCAAGATCTATGTCGATTGGGTGAGAAATGGCCGCGGTGCCACCAGTGTGGCTCCCTATTCGGTGCGAGCTCGGGAGGGGGCGCCGATCTCTTGGCCGATCGCCTGGTCGGAGCTGAGCCGGGTGGCACCGGGCGATATGACCATAAAAAAGGCCCTTCGCAGCCGAAAGGCCGATCCGTGGCAGGCCTTTTTCAAAACCAAACAAAAGCTGAAATAGCCCAAGACTAAACTCGCTCTTAACATAAAGCGAATATAGGCTTAATCTTTCTCGCCTATACTTGAATTGTCAGGCAGACCAACTTCTCAAAAAGGGTCAATGGCTAAACCATTGATCGCTTCATCTCTACCCTCCACGGGCAAGCCATGATTGCCACAAAAAATAGCCGTCCCAGCGGCTATTTTGCGTTAGCGGTATTGGCGGATGGCCCAGGCGGGTCGCTCCAGCGGTCCGTCGTTTTGACCGGTCACTTTGGCCGGAAAGCCCTCGACGATCTGATCGTCGTCAAACCGGCTGCGCTGCTTGATCAGGCTGCCGGCCTTCACCAGGACATTTTTTCCCAGTTGACTATAATCGCAGACGATGGCGCCGGCTTCGATGACACTGCCCTGGCCGATGGTGGTGCCGTGGATCATACAGCCCGGGCCGATCGTGACATTGTCTTCAATGATCAGCCGATTGTCGGGCAAAAGGTGCAGCACGGAGTTCTCGAGGATCTGGACATTTCGCCCGATGACGACCGGTCCGTGGGAGTTGCCGATGATGCGAACGCCTGAGGCGATGATGGTGTTGTCTCCGATCTCGACATCACCGGTGATCTCGGCGCAATCAAACAGCACGACGCTGTCTGCCACCCGAGGCATTTTGTCTTGATATGGATATAGCGTTCCCATTTTCTTGTCTCCTTGTTCATTTACGAGGTGTCTTTGGTCGTCTGATAGGCTGATATCACCGCCACGCATCCGGCGGATCATCGCCCGGTCGTCGTCGCTCAGCCGGCGGATGATGCGTCCGGGTCGACCGACTACGACACTCTCATCCGGGATCACCTGATCGGATCCAATGATCGTCCCCTCGCCAAAGATGCAGCGATCCCCTACCACCGATCCCGGCAGGAAGATGGTGGAGTTTCCGATCTCGCATAGATCGCCGATGGTGCTTCCCACAACGAGGCAGCGATGACCGAAGACGGTCTTTTGACCGATCGTTACCGGCTGCTCGGGCGAGCCGATGACGACGGAGTTTTCCAGGACCCAGGTATTGTCTCCGAGGCTGACGGAGTCATCGATCGAGCGGATCACCGTGCCTTGAGCGATGTATGTATTCTGACCGGCTTTGATCTGACCGTAGAGGCGAGCCGAGTCAGCTTGTTTCATCTTCATCTTGAAGCTCCTTTCTAATGATGGGTCATGCCTATCATACCAAATAATCAGGCGGTGATGAAAGGCGGTCCTCGCCGGGGGCTGATTAAGCCGGCTGGATTTTGGATAAATATAAACAGTCATAAATCACCCACGAGACAGGTTTCTCGCTTACGAGGGACTTTGTTTTTCGTTAGCCTTAGAATAGAGGACAGGCATGCTAAACTATATCGATCACACCAAGATGGGAAGCTCGGATCTGGGCTGGCTTAGGAGCCGGTTCCATTTCTCCTTTGCCAACTACTATAATCCGGATAATGTCCGCTTTGGGAAGCTGCGGGTGTTAAACGATGACCTGGTGCTTCCGAATACGGGCTTTGATACGCATCCTCACCGCGATATGGAGATCATCTCCTATGTGGTAGACGGCCAACTGACCCATGCCGACAGCATGAACAACAAACGGACCCTGGGCCGAGGCGATGTCCAGTATCTGAGTGCCGGCACCGGGATCACTCACAGTGAGCATAACTTCGGCGATGAGACGCTGCGTTTTTTACAGCTTTGGATCCTGCCGGATAAAATGATGCATCAGCCCAACTACGGTGATCACCGCTTCCCCTGGGAGGAGCGCATCGATCAGTGGCTCCAGATCGTATCGAGTCAAGACGGCGATGCCGTGATCAAGCTCAATCAGGACGCCAATATTTTCGTCAACTATCTGTCTCAGGGCAAGACGCTTGATTTTGAGATCAAGCCGGGACGCCAAGCCTACCTGGTGCAGATCGAGGGGGAATCGGTCGTTAACGGAGTTCCGCTAAAGACGCGTGATGCGCTCGAGATCATTGAGGAATCGATCACCATCGAAGCCAAACAAGACTCTCACCAATTGTTGGTGGAGCTGAAAGTCTAGATAAGGAGCAGTCATGGAATTCAAGCACGCAGACAATAAATTCTATCTGGGGAATTCACCCGATGATAATCAGGCGGAGATCACCTATTCTCACGGCGGCCGGACTATCATCATCGATCGGACCTTTGTCTCAGATGAGCTAAAGGGCCAAGGGGTGGCGAAGAAGCTGGTCAAGGCGGTGGCGGATTGGGCCAGACAGGAGGGCTATAAGATCATGCCCTTGTGCTGGTATGCGAAAAAAGAGATGGAGTCCAATCCGGAGTATCATGATCTCTTAGCCTAAACGGGAGTGTTCTCCCGTTTTTTTGCGCTGATAAACAGGACCGGCCGGGCAGCTTCTTCGGGTGTCAGTAAATCGGAGCGGATGATTTCCACCGTGAAGCCGCACTCATGGAGCAGCCGGGTGATCGAAGCGTCGTCGTAGAAGGTGTCCCAGGTAATAAACTCTTTGGTGCCACCGAGGTGGTGCAGCCGGTAGCGGTTACCGAGTGCCCTGGCCTCGGGGTAGTACTTGGCTTCATGCCAAAGGCGGTGGGGACCGTCTGCCCAAAAGCCGGTGTCGGCCTGTTCTGTCCAGCCGGCCTCCGGCACCTCGGGGACCGTTCCGGTGTGAGAGAAGACATCAAAGATCAACCGGCCGCCCGGCACCAAGAGCTGAGAGACGCGATCAAGAAAGATCCGCTGCTCCGAGGGCGTCAGGGCACCAAAGTCACAGTAGATGCAGATGGCGGTGTCATATGTGCCCGGGATCGGGTCGGTCAGATAGTCGAGGCGATCATAGTGGATCGGCAGCTTGAGCTGTTGAGCGGATGAGATGGCGTACTCGATCGCCGGCCGTGAGATATCGACCCCCATTACCTCAAAGCCGAGTCGGCTCAGCTCCTCGGCGTAGCGTCCCGGACCGCAGCCGAGATCGATCAGCCGCCGGCCATCGGCCAGCTGCTTGATCCACTGGCAGGCCCTTTGTCTAGCCGGTTGTCGGCGAGAGGCTTTATCGGTCGTAGGATCGAGTTGATGGAGCAACAGCTGCTTAGCGATATGCTCATCGGTCCACAGATAATCGCGGCTTCTTTGATAGAGTTTGAGTTTTGTCATGTTGACCTCTGATTTGGGGTGGATTGTTGTACAATAATAGTATCACGAGGAGGGTTTTATGACGATCGGATTGGCCTCAAAAGAGTTTCGAAATAAGGATATCGCCTTCAATGCAAACCAGATCCTTCAGACGATGGAGCAAGCCAAACAGCTCGGCTGTGACCTGGTCTGCTTCGGGGAGGCGTTCCTACAGGGCTTTGATGCCTATGTCTGGGACTATGCCACGGATAAAGAGCTGGCACTCGATCGATCATCGGAGGTGATATCGCTCATCTCCTATATGTCGTATATGATCGGCATCGATGTGGCCTTCGGTTATCTGGAAAAGGCGGCCGACAAACTCTACTCCAGCTACCTGGTCCTGGCCAAGGGGGAGCTGGTGTCTAACTACCGGCGCATCAGTCGCGGCTGGAAGGACGATCGGTTGAGCGATGAGCATTATCAAGAGGGGGCCTTGGTCGAGCCCTTTGGCTATCGGGATAAGCGAGTGGTAGTGGCACTGTGCGGTGATCTATGGGATAGACCGGATGATTTTTTGCAGGAACAGGACCTGACGCTGTGGCCGGTCTATGTCGATTATTCACTCGAGGATTGGGCCAAAGAAAGACGACCCTATGCCCAGCAGACCGCCCACCTGCCGGGTGATGTGCTGCTGATCAATTCGATCAATCATCCCACCGGTATGGGTGGGGCCTATCACTACCGAAACGGACAGATCTATTCAGAGCTGACGCCGGGAAATGACGGCCTGCTTATCGTAACGCTTTAGCGACGGCCCGAGTCTAAGCTTTCTTTTTCATGAAATGAGAAGGTCGGGAAAACGGCTTGGTGGATTCGTTTGGAACGATGGTCACCTTTTTTGGACGCTACAACCAAGCCAACCTTCTCATATATTGAACCTTTCGTTCATCTGTTGTTAACATAGCCTCGGTATAATTGGTATAACCGAGGACTAGAATATAGGATTCAGATGAGACTGACAAGGATCGTTTTGATCGGACTGAGTTTGGTTTTGCTATTGGCACTGATGAACTTTTGGCCGACTTTTTTCTGGGAAACATCCGATATGCATCGGATCGAGGGTGAGACGACGACCGTCTTCTACCAGCAAGAGGAGGCCGCTGCCAGACAGGTTTTTCAGACGGCGGAAGCGAGAGCACCTGATATCATTCAATTACTGGATACCGATAATACGCTGCCGATCGAGATCTATATCTATGATCGGCAGACCGATATGCAGACGAAAAAGTACGGCCGGATCGGCCCCTTGCTGGGGCTCGATTGGTATATCGGCGACAATGTGAAGGATCGGGTGTTATTGACTTCACCGGCGGATACCTCGAGTGCACATGAGAGCGACACCATCGTCAATGCCGTACTTCACGAGTTGGTCCATGCCTACAATCATCGGATCAATCCGAAGATGAGCTATTGGCTGGATAATGGGCTGGCGGGCTATCTCTCCGACCAAGTCCCGGGCGAGGATCTGCTTGGGCGGATACCTATCCCAACCCTGGAAGAAACCAAGGTCTCAGGACCGTTAGCGCCGCTGCGGTTTGCCGATATGGGCGGCTATGAATATTCATATACCTATATCGAATTTCTGGATCACCACTACGACTGGTCGATGGTGGTGGAGCTGGCCAAGACCGGCGATTTCGTCTGGTGTTTTGGGGTCGATGAAGCACAAGTCTATCAAGAATGGGTGAGGTATCTGAATGAACGGCCGTCTCAGGCAGACTAGGAAAACACGACCGGAAGTTTTGATTAAGAGGAAACCATGTATACGATTCGATCAGCGATCGAAATGGATCGCTCCGCACTGGGTGAGATCTTTTACCGGAGCTGGCAAGTCGCCTACCGCGAGATACTGCCGGCTAATGTATGGGACGAGCTAGACCCTGCCATCGCCGAGCCCCGAGGTGAGATCGATCCTCGGACGACACATGTCCTGAGTGATGGCACCAAGGTGTTTGGTGTGATCGTGTTTGGGCCGTCGCGTTCGGTCGATAGAAGCGGCTGGGGTGAGATCTATGCCCTATATTTGCTGCCGGAGTATATCGGGCAGGGCTGGGGCAAGGCGCTTTTGGGGCATGGGGTCGAGAAGCTATTCGATCTGGGCTTTTCTAATATCCACCTCTGGGTGGTGGAGCAGAACACCCGGGCGAAAAGACTGTATGAACAGAATCGCTTTCGGCCGAGTGGCGACACGAAATCCCGTCAGTTTTTGGGAAGCAGCGTCACCGAGGTCGAGTATCAATATCAAAAAGAATCGAACAGGAGCTGACCGTTATGCTGGGAGCGATCATCGGCGATATCGTCGGATCAAGATTTGAATTTAATAATTATCGAAGCACCGACTTCGAACTGTTTACCGAGGACTGCTTTTTCACCGACGATACGGTGATGACACTGGCCATCGCCAAGGCGCTGATGCGAGCCGAGCCGTATGCCGGTGATAAGGAGGACTACAATCATCGGCTGAGTCAGTTGGCGGTAAGCGCCATGCAGGATCTGGGACGACGCTATCCGGAGTGTGGCTATGGGGGCAACTTTATCCGCTGGGTGCGAAGTGATGATCCCAAACCCTATGGCAGCTGGGGCAACGGAGCCGCTATGCGGATCGCACCGGTTGGCTGGCTGGCTCGGACCGAAGGTGAGGTCGAGACCCTGGCACAGATCGTGACGGAGGTGACCCATAATCATGAAGAAGGCATCAAGGGAGCGGTTGCCGTGGCCCTCGCCATCTATCTGGCCCGTCGTAACTATACCAAACAAGAGATCGCCCGTGAGATGGAGGATTTTTATGACCTGGATTTTACGATCGACCAGATCAGGCCGACCTATCAGTTTAGTGAGTCGTGTCAGAAAACGGTTCCGCCGGCCATCGTGGCCTTTCTCGAGTCGAGCTCCTTTGAGGATGCCATCCGTCTGGCGGTTTCAGTCGGCGGCGACTCAGACACCCTGGCAGCGATCACCGGTGCCATCGCTGAGGCCTACTACGGCATTCCGGACGATCTGCGAAAGATTGCACTCGGCTATCTCGATGAAGAGCTGAGGCAGATGTACCGGGCGTGGGCGGACTTTCTTCAAGATGATCTATTGGTCCATCCCTTCAAGGTGTTGACCAAGTACCGGGCGCTGCTGATGGATCAGCCGGCTAAGAGCGATGAGCTGATGGCACTTTTCGCCCAAGAATACACTGATTTTGAGAAGAACCGCGCCGATCGTCCGTCGGACCGGGCCGAGTATCTGGCCCAATCCGGCATCTGGATGGATCCGGTCCAACTAGCAGCCCTCGATCCCGATCAGCTAAATGGTGAGATGGTCCTGGCCCTGATCGGGGCAGCCATGGAATATGAGCTGCTGACGCCCGAGCTTCTCATCGGCTGGCTCAAGCGGCTGGAGGATATTGAGCGGTGTGAGCGAGAGATTGAAGAGATCTATTTTCGGATCGGCTATAAGTTCGAGCACGACACCTATGTCATCACCTTGGGTGATTCGGCCACGATGACGCATAAGTCGTGGTGTGAACCCAAGGACGAGCGGCATCTCTCGATCCAGGAGATCGATCAGTTTCAAGCGGCAATCCGACAGGTCGATCTGAGCACCTGGCGACCGGTCTATTTCGATGAGGACGACCGAGATGGCGTCAAGTGGCAGGTGGCGATCAAGCAAAAGGGACTGCGACGGCGCTTCTGGGAAGGGGAGAATCTCTTCCCCCCCAACTGGGATGCCTGGCTCAGCTTATTCATCACAAAGGACGCCTAGGGAGGATCGACCTCCCTATTTTCTTTGGGAACAATTGACCAAGGGCAGATTAGGATTTGAACTTTTTGACAAATCGAGTCAAACAGTGTCACAGCGTGTAATCAAGGGATCGGTTGGGTAAGAAGTTTATTAGCACCTGCCAATAAGGAGAATGTATATGAAATAAAAATCTATGATCTGTCGATTCCGACCTCTATCTTAACACCGCCCTGGCCGACTTATGAACCGCTCCAGGTCAAGTTCTTTAAGCGTTTGGCGCCTAATGGAGCCAATGGCCAGCTGATTACGACCTCAAACCACGTCGGGACTCACCTCGATGGCCCGGTACACTTTGATACCGCCGGACGTGACATTGTCAGCCTCGAGATGGATAAGTTGGTCGGACCGGGTGTCATCGTCGATCTGAGTGATATGGCCGAGGACTTTGGGATCTATACCCCGGAGGATATCACCTCGCGCGTCGAGGTCAAAGAAGGCGATATCCTGATTATCAATACCGGCTATCACAAGTATGGCTGGGATCAGCCCGAGGCGGATGAGCGGCGTTATATGCTGCGCCATCCGGGACCGAGCATGGACTTTATCAAATGGGCTCAGGACATGAAGCTCAAGTGGATCGGGGTCGACTGTGGCAGCGCCGACCATCCGATGAACACCAAGATCCGTGACTGGGAGCCGGCTGAAGCCGAAGCGTGTGATGCGCTGTTCCAAGAAAAGTATGGCAAAGGCCTCAACGATATCTACAAGTGGCCCGAGGACTATCAGGCCATGCATATCCAGATGTTCCCTAAAAAATACGGAGAGATCATCCACGTCGAATGTATGGGTGGTGAGATCGATCAGCTTTCGAACAAACGTATGATCATCGGATGCTTCCCCTGGAAATTCCAAGACGGTGAGGCAGCATTTGCCCGAGTGGTAGCCTTCGAAGAGCAAGACGACGAATAAACAATCAATATGAAGAGGGCCGTTAACACACGGTCCTTTTTTGGTGCAAAGATTGATCAACGCTTATTTCTTCGTTCAGGGTGATCGCTTATAGGGTATCGATAGGTTATAAGAAGCTTTCTCTGGAGGATGTATGATCACTTATCACTCGAACTATCCGGTCGATGTTTTGGATCTGACGACCCTGTATAATAGCGTGTTATGGACGGCCTATACCGACTATCCTGATAAGATGGCTCAGCTCTTGCCAGGCTCTCTGTGGTATCTGGCGGCGCTCGATGATGAGAAGCTGGTGGGGATGCTGCGGGTGGTTGGAGATGATTGTTCGATCGTCTATATCCAAGACATCTGTGTCGATCCGGCATACCAGCGCCAAGGGATCGGAACGGAGCTCGTTCGGCGGGCATTGGATCGATATTCTCATATCAGACAGACCGTCTTGGTGACCGATAATGATCCCGCGACCAAAGCCTTCTACCAATCGGTCGGTATGAGCCCGATCGAGGAAACGGGCGGAGTCTGTTTTGTCCGATATCGATTGGACGTATGATCAGAGCTTTCTGATATGATTGAACTACAGCTATCAGCCTTCAACGGGCCGATAGCCTACAGAACATAGAAAGGAAAAAGAAGACATGAAAGACCTTATCATCATGAGTGCCGGGCCGACCTCGGTCCATCCCAGCGTGTTGGAGGCATCACGCCGACCGCTCAAAAACACCGATCTCGATCAAAGCTATGTCGCGTTTCAGCGTCAGACCGAGCGTAAGCTGTCCCGGCTGCTACATACCGAAGCGATCTCATTTATCATGCTGGGCGAAGCGATGCTCGGGCTGGATGGCTCGATGGCCTCGCTGGTGGAGCCGGGCGATCGTGTCCTGGTCATCTCCAACGGCCCCTTTGGCGGCGGCTTTCACGACATGGCTCAGCGTTATGGCGCCGAGACGGTGGCCTTTGATGGCGATCCTCGCCGTGGCATCAAGCCGGCTGAGTTGGATGAGTTTCTGAAAAAGGATGCCAACTTTAAAGTCGCCACGCTGGTCCACTGCGAGACACCGACCGGTGTGACAAATGATGTCCATGAGATCGGGCGGCTGTTGCATTCCTACGGCATCCTCACGGTGGTCGATTCGGTGTCGGGGATCGGCGGTGAGCGGTTTGATTTTGATGAGTCGAAGGTCGATGTCGCCATCGGCGGGACTCAGAAATGTCTGTCGGCGCTGACGGGTCTGACGACCATCACCTTGTCTGATCGGGCGATTCAAGCGATCAAGGCGAGACAGGTCCCGGTGGCCGGCTGGTATGCCAATTTTGAAAACTATCTATCGGAGCATGATGGTTTCGATTATCCCTATACGCAAAGCGATACCTTGGTCAATGCCCTCGATCAAGCGCTCGATATGGCCTTGGAGCAGGACCTGTTGGCTCGCCATCAGGAGTTTTCTCAGTTGACGCGTGATTTTATCACGGAGCTCGGCTATGAGATCTATGCCTTGGATTCGCAGTCGAATACGGTGACGACGGTGCTGCTAAAAGATCATCAGACGACCCAAGGAGTGCTGGATGCGATGGCCCAAAGAGGCTATATGCTGTCCGGTGCCATGACCGACTTGGCGGGCAAGGCGTTTCGAATCGGTCATATGGGAAATAATATCTATGATAGATCTACCTATCTCAATATGCTCGCTGCCCTGCGCGAGGTCCTGACAATTTCGCAGGGATGATATAGACAACCGGTACTAAAGTCTTTTTTTTGAATCGGAGGTAAGTATGAAGCAAACCTTTAAACTCCACGAATATCTGAGTGAGCACATGGTCGATGGATCACCTAAGGTGTCGATCTATATGCCGACCCATCGCAGTATGCCCGATGCCAAGCAGGATCCGATCTTGTTTAAGAACCTGATCCAACAAGCCCAGCGTGAACTGGAAAATAAATTCAATCGCCGACAGTGGGAGCCACTGATCGCTCTGCTGGAGGAGCTGCACGATAATCCTGATTTTTGGACCTATGCCACTGAGTCGCTGGCGATCCTGGCGGATGAGACGGAGGTGGAGACCTTCAGGCTCGAACAGACGATCCCACAGAAGCTGGTGGTCGGCGAGCATTTCGATCTGGTGCCGCTGCTTCGCTACTACGATACGATCTACTCGGGCTACCTGGTCGATATCGGGCGCGATCGCGTCCAGCTCTACCGGGTCAACCAAAACGGCGCCGAAAAAGTCAAAGAAGAGGATATCATCAAAAACTTCCCCGAGCTCTATGACGATCTCGATTCCGAGGCCAGGATGCATGCCGGCGGTACCCGGACCGACATGTCGGTCATGCACGGCGTCAAGGCCAAACCCGAGCAGGTGGAGAAGGATCGGATCAAATACTTCCGCTATATCGATGGGCAGCTCAGAAAGTATATCGGGAAGGATACCCCGGTGATCGTGGCCGGCACCTCGGAGAATGTGGCCGAGTTTCGGAGTCTGGCCAAGGGAGATTTCTATACCGAGCAATCGATCGATCAGCCGTTTGATTCGATCGAGCATGACCAGCAGCCTGAAAGACTGAGAGCCATCCTGCGCCCGAGATATCGCGAACGGATCGGTAAGCAGCTCGAGGACTACGGCTTCTTGAAGTCTCAGGACAAAACCGTCGCCGGCACGGACGACGTGTTGGCACAGGCCCAGCAGCACCGCATCCAGACGCTGTTTATCGATAGCGATTATCAGCCGGAGGATCAAGGCCAGCTTAACGACATCATCAACCGCGTCCTGACCTCGGGCGGACAGGTCGTGATCTTGACAGAGGACAAGCTGGACGACCGATTAGCGGCCACGCTTCGCTACTAAGGAGTTCAAATGCCTGAGCTACCGGAAGTAGAAACGGTGGTACGGGGTCTAAGAGATACCATCATCGGACAAACTATTGCCCGGGTGAGCTCCGATTGGGACAATAGCTTCCCCAATTCCGATCAGTCGGTGGCCGACTATCTGATCGGCGCGACGATCGAGCGGATCAGCCGGCGAGGAAAGATCATCCGGATCGATCTCGATAGTGGTTGGGCGCTATTGGTCCATCTGAAGATGACCGGTCAATTGGTCTATGATCTCGATCGGTTCCCTGATTCGACCACCCGGGTGATACTGACCTTTGATGATCAGACAAAGCTCTATTTCAATGATCAAAGAAAGTTTGGTTGGATGAGACTGATCGATCAGGCGCTGATAAGCTCTTTTGATGGCATCCAGCGCTTAGGACCTGAGCCGCTGAGTGATCGTTTCACCTGGGAGGTGCTGCGAGAGCGGGCGGTGCGCCATGCCAGAAGCAGTATCAAGGCCACCTTGCTCAATCAGACGGTCCTGGCCGGTATGGGCAATATCTATACCGATGAGGCCCTCTTTTTGGCCAAGGTCCATCCGGCCCGGCTTACCGGCAGTCTGAGTGAGGCGGAGTTTCGCCGCATCCATCAATCGATCCGTCAAGTCCTTCAGCATTCGATCGATCTGGGCGGCTCGAGCCGCCAGAACTATCTGATGGTCGATGGCTCGAAGGGTGACTACCTCGATGAGCCCTATGTCTATGGCCGCCAGGGCCAGCCGTGTCGAGTCTGCGACAGCCGGTAGGAAAAGAGCCGGGTAGCCCAACGAGGCACGCATACCTGCCCGAGATGCCAACCGTTATAAACCGAAGAGACCTGTGATGGGTCTCTTTTTTTGATAAAAAAAGGTTAAATTCCGAGTAATAACTGCTTAGGCCTTGTATTCATAGACCAAGAGGCGTAAGATATAATTACAATAATAATTTAACATTTCAATGGTTACAGATGATATTATAAATATTATTAATAGTTATAATTTAAACAAAGTGTAGAACAGAGGCTGATCGTGCAGTTTGAGGAGTATAGAGAACGTCTCAAGGCGAGGCTGTTTTCCAATTTTGATTTTGAAGATAATGTGATGGTGGGCAGTACCATGGTCGATACTAAGGCCTCGTTCAAGCGCACCACCGAGCGCTATGTGTTGTTAAAGAAGAATGTCCAGTATCGCTATGATACGTATGAATACTTCTATCTGATTCGACTCAGCGCACCCTCTCGGGAGCAGATCGAGCGCTTGATGACGGAATTAACGGAGACAATCGTGGAGCGGACGCTGCCCGATCAGGATCATATGTCGAGTGATCATACGATCATCTGTCATGTCGATTCGATTCAGCCGGAGACCGCCGATTATGTTCGTCGATTCATATATCAGAAAATGTTCAAACTCGGCTTCAAGGGATGGATACATATCGGGCTAGTCATGGTGGATACAACCGGACAGATCATATATTCCAGGCACCGAAAACAGCAACCATATCGGTTCCTGGATATCAAATCATAGGAGGAGTTTATGGCAATTATTCTTGTCTTGGGTGCCCTTGTACTATTTGTTATTGCATACATTACTTATGGCTCCTGGCTGGCAAAGGAGTGGGGCGTTGATCCGAGTCGAACGACTCCGGCCCACGAACTGAGTGACGGCATCGACTATGTGCCGGCCAGGCCGGCGGTGCTGCTGGGTCATCACTTTGCTTCGATCGCCGGAGCCGGACCGATCGTCGGTCCGATCACCGCGGCTGTTTTTGGCTGGGTGCCGGTCTTCTTATGGGTCGTCATCGGAAGTATTTTCGTCGGTGGCGTCCATGACTTTGGTTCGCTGCTTGCCTCGGTCAGAGAACGAGGGAAGTCGATTGGCTTTGTGATCAACAAGGCGGTTGGTACGACCGAAAAGAAATTATTCGACATTTTCAGCTGGCTGACCTTATTACTGGTCGTGGCTGCTTTTGCTAATATCATCGTGACCAGCTTTGTAACGATCCCACAGGTGGCTACGACTTCACTCTTATTCATTGTGCTGGCCGTTTCCTTTGGTATCGTCAATACCCAGACCAAGCTGCCCTTGTGGCTGACGACGATCGTTGGGGTGGCGCTGCTGTTCCTGTGCATCATGGCCGGGCAATGGTGGCCGATCTCGGCGCCTCGTGAGGTCTGGTACCTGGTCATCATGGCCTATATCTGGATCGCCTCGACCGTGCCGGTCTGGATCCTGCTGCAGCCGCGTGACTATCTCAACTCTTACTTACTCTATGCCATGATCGCTTTTGCTGTGATCGGGATCTTCTTGTATCGACCCACCATCCAGCTCGAAGCCTTCACCTCGTTTATGCCCTCCAAGAATAACTTCTTGTTCCCGATGCTCTTTATCACGATCGCCTGCGGGGCGGTGTCGGGCTTCCACTCCCTCGTATCCTCGGGCACGACCTCGAAGCAGGTCGATAGTGAGAAGGATCTCAAGCTCGTCGGCTATGGTGCGATGCTGATCGAGGGTCTGCTGGCAGTCGTCAGCTTGATCTCAGCCGCCTACCTGACACAGCCTGAATACCTCGAGCTGATGAAGGGGACGCCCAACAATGTCTTCTCGACGGGTCTGGCGACCTTTATGGGCACCATCGGGATCCCGTTTGAGTTTGGTAAGACCTTTGTGGCGCTGGCCATCAGTGCCTTTGCTTTGACATCGCTTGATACGGCGACTCGGATCGGCCGCTATATCTTCCAGGAATTCTGGACGACTGATGAGCAGGTGGAGAAGGGACAGACACCGCTGCTATCGAATATGTATGTGGCGACCACGATCACAGTCATCCTGGGCGGACTTCTCGGATGGAGCGGTTATGCAGTGGTTTGGCCGATCTTTGGTTCGGCGAACCAGCTCCTAGCGGCGATGGCGCTCTTGGCGGTCGCGATGTGGCTTAAAGGTCAAGGCAGAAACAATAAGATGATCATTTTGCCGATGATCTTCATGTTTGCGGCTACCTTGGCAGCCCTGGTGCTTCTGATCTATAATCACACCACCCTGTTGATGAGCGGTGAGGGTGGCAGTATTCCGCTGCTCTTGATCGCGATCGCGCTGATCATCTTGGCCATTGTGTTGGTCTATCGGACCTGGAAGCATTTGACCAGTGAAAAGACTCCGGCTAACCCATAGGGCGCTAGACTATCTAAAAGACAAACAGGTCCAAGTCATCACCGTCGACCTAGAAAGCTATGGCGCCAGTCTGCCGGTGTCGGTGGCTGTCGTCCATGAGGCGGTGCCTCAAAAGCCCGAGCAATACGAAAAACACCTGGTGGACAATATCACCATCTATGTGTTCGAGCCGATGGAGTTTCGGGGAAATCTGGTCGTGATCGACCGAAAAAAGAAGCTGTTCGGCCAAGCCCACCTGGTGGCGGGTGATCTAAAACTAACGTAGGATCATCGATCAAGACGATCCGACCAAAAGGAGGTTTTTATGGTAACTTCTGTCAAAGAGTTATTTGATGCCATTGTCGTATTTGAAAAGAATGTCGGACAACTGTATGACTCCATCTCGGAGGATGTCCGCAAGCAGTTCGGGGTATTCTTTGAGAATATGGCTCAGGATGAGTATCGCCATGCCAAGATCTATCAGGCCCTGGGTGAGCGAGCTCAAAACGAAGACATCACGCTGAGTGATCCGGGAGAGGTCGCCTATGTCCAAAGTCTGATCGAAGGCACTACCTTTGATAAAGAGGGCAATTTCCTGGCAAACGCAAAGAAGGTCAAGAGCAAGCACCAAGTGCTCGATATGGCTGAAAAGGTCGAGCGGGAAGCCATCCAGTACGTCTACGAACTGGCACGGTTGTTTCCGGACTTTGCGAAAGACCAGGTGGCGATCCTACTCCAAGAAGAACAAAAGCACCTGCAGATGGTGCTCGATCGCAAGAAAGAAGCCACTGTCGGCTATATCGGCTTATAGTGACACAGACCCGGGCCAACCACCCGGGTCTGTTCTTAGGGAGAAGGACTTATGTATCCTGGATGATTGAGAAAAGGGAAGAAACGATGCGCATTATAATAACTGATAAAGCGAGAGACTACTTGAGTCGTAGAGGCTTGAAGTCGATCACGATCGATCTGACAAGCTATGGCAAATGACTGCCGGTCTCAGTGGCTACGGTGCTGGAAGCACCGCCGGCAGATAAGCCGGAGCTGTTTGATAGCTATCGGCTAGACGATATCACGGTGTATGTCTATCAGCCGCTCGAATTTCGCGGCGATATCCTTCGGATCGATCTGGTGCGACAACTGTTTGCCGGTCATCAGTTGGTGGCGGGTGAGCTGAAGCTGATATAGGATCTATCAATGCCCAAACCTAAAACAGCCCTCCGGGGCTGTTTTTGTCGTCTAGCTAAACAAGCCAAGGGACTGCCAGTAGGGAATGGCAATGGTCATGGCAAGCAGGATGGCGAGAAAATAGATGATGCCGAATAGGGAGAGCTCGGATGATCGCCAGCCCTTGTCGCCCAGACTCGCCTCAGCTACCAAGGCGAACATATTGGTGTAGCTTAGAAAGAATGCATTCTGGGCCAGTGCCATCAGCGGCACCCAGACCAACGGATCGATGCCGTATTGGCGACTGACCTCAGGTACGATGGCTGTGATGATGGCAAAGGTCGGAATGAAGGTGGCGATATCGACAAAGCGCCACAGGAAAAAGACGATCAATACGACATAGACGAAGATCCAGGGGCTGGTAGTGATCGGAGCGATCAGGCCGACTAAGTGATCCGCCAACCAATCAGAGATGCCGGTCCGGTTCATGACGCTGCCAAAGCCCATGGCCGTACCGATAAAGACCACCAGGTCCCAGCTGATGCCGGAGCTGATGTCCTTGGGCTCGATGATCCCGGTGAGATTTAAGACAAACCAGGCAAACAACACCGTCGCCACATCCGGTAAGCCGTGAAGCCCGGAGGTGGTAAACATCAGGAAACTGAAGGTCAAGACAATCGCTGTGATCAGCTCATGACGAGACAGCGGACCGATCTTTTGATATGCCTGTTCAAAGACATCGCGCGGGACACGAAGCGGGCTATCCGGTCTTAGAAGCAGATAGCCGCCCAGAAGTGTCAGTAGGGTCACGATCGCCACCGGCAACAGACTGACCCTGGCCCAGCTCGAAAAATCGATCATCCCAAGCGCCGGATTGGCGGCATAGAAACCTGAAATGACCGGTCCGGCCAAGGAGCCGGTCTGCCAACCGATCCCGGGGATCATGGCCATAGCCCAAGCGATCAGAAGAATCAGTGAACGACCGCGTGAGCCCTTGGCCAGACCGAGAAGCTCGACCGACTGCAGAGCGATCGGTGTGACGATGACCACCCGAACCGTGATCGACGGGGTGAGAAGTGATAAAACGATACCGATGAGAGCCCACATCATGACCAGCCCCGGGTAGGTGAGAGGGACGATCTTCATGCCAAAGGCAGCGATCCGTCTTCCGAGACCGGTCTTAGCCAGCGCAAAGCCGAAAAACAGAGCCGGGATCAGCGTCCAGATGGCGCTGCCGGAAAAGCCTGAAAAGACCGCCTCGGCCGGCACGCCAACGGCCAGTAGTGCGGCCATCAGCAGACCGCTGGCAGCCCCAAACGACAAGCCGAACGGTTTAAAGATCCATAGGCCCACCGTGATGATGAGCATCATCAAGCTGTAGTGGCCGGTGGCTCCGAGCATCGGCTGAAACGGCCGGCTCAGCCCGATGATAAGACCGATCGATAGGATCAGGCCCAGACCGCCCGCCTTCAATCGCTTCATGGAAATTCCCTCCTATAGCTCAACCCAGGGACACGATCGCCCGGATCAGCTCGATTTTTTCAAGCTCTATGTGGTCGCGGCCATAGCCATCAAAGAAGCGCTCGCGATACTGATCGGTTTTCAGGTTGTGGCGAAGCGTCCAGGCGCCCCAAAACACATCATACATCCGATCCCCGATGCCGCCGGTATCGAGATCGATATAGCCGCTGAGGCGCCAGTCATCGAGAATGATATTCGGCAGACAATAGTCACCGTGGAGCAGGCTGTTGTTTTGGAGCTGATGCTTGTTATGTTGGATCACCTGATAGGCCGACTCGGGCGTTAGAAAGCCCCAATCACTCGGGAAGGGACGGTGATCGAAATAGCCCTCCCGGAAGTGTTTTTCAGCTTTGTCTAGGAGATAGCCGGATTGATTCTTGAGGGGACAATCCCTTGGATCGATCTCATGAAGACGGCGCAGTTCAGAGGATAGGCGATCGCACAGGCGCTCCGGCTGAGACAGATACATCGGATCGGTGCAGTCCCGACCGGTGAGGCGCTTGGTCACGAGCCAATCCTCGGCCTCGGATAGGTAGAGGATGACCTCAGGCCCAAGCTGCTTCTCATGAAAATAATAGGTCAGGATGGCCTCGCGCTGAAGCTGATTCTTATGACCCCGCTTGATAAAGAATTCGGTCGGCTTTTGGATCAGCCAGACGCTCGTGTCACCGGAATAGGTATGGTCATAGACACCGGCCTCACCGATGAAGCTGCGGATATCTTGGGGCAGATCGGTTAGATCGGGTGTGATCGGATGTGTCATGGTGATCTCCTCACGAGAAAACCCCCTCGCTATGAGGGGGTAGACAGCTATTTGATGTCGAGGATATCAAACTGACCCTCGGCGGGATTGCCCAGGACCTCGATAGTATCACCGACTTCGAGGAAGACGACCTTGGCACCCAGGTTTTTGGCGGTGGCGACATAAATCTGATCATCACCCTCGGCTTGGATGAAATAGATCGTATTGCCGTCGATCACGACCGGTTCGATCGCCTCGATCGTGATCGAGATCTCGAGGGAGTCCTCATCCGGAGTCGTCTCGGCGGCATTGGCCAACAGATAATTGTTGACGGCTTCTTGCGGTGTATTTCCGGTATAGACGGTCTCAAAGCGCTGGGCATCGACGATGGCAAACATCTTGGCGATCCTCGCATCGTCTTTTAGTCCGACGAAATAGACCGGCCGGTTGTTGAGGTTTAGCACGACCGGGAAGGCGGCGTGATAGTCCTTTTCCTGGACCTTGCCTTGGGCCGACTCCATGGCGGCGTATTCGGTGGCCGATGGCACCGAGTACATCTTAGCCTCCTTGGTCCGCAGATTGACGTAGTAGAAGCCGAGATTCGAGGTATCGCTTCGAACCGAGGTGACACCGGTCACCATATGGATATCGGTCCCGAGCGAATTATAGTTATAGCCTTCGGTCGTCGAGGTGACATTGCGCTGACCGAAGATCGAGTTGATAAAGCCACCCGAGTAGAGGCCGCGCCAATCGAGCTGGCGGATCATCAGCTCCGCCGGATAGACCCGGTCGACCCAGTCGGGGATCTGACCGATGTCGTATTTTTGACTCTCACCCGTATTGGCATCGGTGATGATGGCCCCTTTGACATCGAGTCCGCCGAACAAAAAGATCCGTTTGGTCATGACCGGCGTGATATAGTAGGCATCGCCATTGTCATCGAGCTCAAAGCTCATCTCACCGAACATATCGAACGGGTATTGGAACCGGACGTGGCGGCGGATATTTCGCATCAGCAGGTCGCTGTTGGAGTAGAAGATCGGTCGATCGAGGCGGTTGAGCTTGCCCTCTTGAGAGGTCATATCGACACTGATATAGTGCTGGATGCCGTTACGGAAGTTGCCGAGGTATTTGATAAAGTCATAGTATTTGAGCGGCGAGATCCGAATGGGCTTACCGGCCAGGTTGATCTGAGCGTAATCGGTGGCGATATCGAACTGTGACACCAGCTCGCCCACCTGTCCCATCTGTTTTTCGCCGATCACAACGGCAGCTTCTCTGTCGACGATCGGAATCTGATCCATTCGGATGCGGCTGACATCCTCCGAGAAGGTGCCCGGCTCGACGTCGATCAGGCCGGCGTAGCGTTTGGCGTGAAAGAACGGTCCGCTGAAAAAACTCAGCAGGATCGGCAGCACGATCAATCCAATCAGCAGGATGCCGCTGACGCCGGCAAAGAACTTCTTGTGGTGTTTTCCGATAACCAGGTTCAAGAAGTTGAAGATGACGAGTGCTAAAATAAAGAAGGTATAGAATTCCATGCTCATGGGATTGATCGCCGGCAGGGCGAAAAAGAAATAGATCAGCATGATCACGGCGGTGATCAGTCCGATCCACCAGCTGCTGATCCCCCAGCTCGTCTTTTCCTCCGGCTCCCCCGTCTCATCGACCTTTTGGAAACCGGGCTTTTTTCTGGATAACATATTTTTGATGATTTCTTCCAGATTGATTTGTTGTTTCATAGCTTCCCCTTTCGTATGTACAGTTTAATTATACCTTGAATGGGCAAAAATAACCCGTGGGGGCTCTATGAAACTATACATTAAGCAAAAAGTTTTTTCTTTTGCCGATCGCTTTAGTGTCTATGACGCATCGGGCAATCCCAAGTACTGGGCTGAGGGGGCACTTTTCACCTGGGCCAAGCGTCTACACGTATCGGATGAAGCCGGTGAAGAGGTCATCACGATAAAACAGGAGATCTGGAACTGGCTGCCGACCTACGCCGTCTACTATAAGGGAAGACAGTTTGCTATCATTCGAGGGAAACTCAGTCTGAAACCTCGCTTTGAGATCGAGGGTCCGGGCTGGCTGGTCGAGGGCAATCTCTTAGGCCTCGACTATACGATCTCTTCCGGTGAGGAATTGATCGCTTCGATCCAAAAGTCATGGATGAGCTGGGGTGACAGCTATGAGGTCGAGATCTATAATGAAATCGATGAGATCCCGGTGTTGGCCGTCGTATTAGGGATTGATGCCGCCAATGCGAACTCAAGCGACTGAGGGCAGTTAAAGGAGAAACGATGCAGATTGCGATTACCAAGAAAATAGCCGATGCACTCGGCTTGGATGTCCCGGAGGCCAAACAGATCGATCCGATGTGTGGCTGGATCGCCAATTGGACCAATATTTGGGCCAACTGAAAGACCAACAATATGCTCATCCTGGTCCACCAGAAGACCAAATTTCCGGTGGCGATCTATCAGGTGAAAAAGAAGGAACTGAAAAACATTCGACAGCTCATACCGACCGCCATCAAAAACACGATGCGGGAGTTGTCCTTTAATCCGGAGCTGATCGATCGATACCTGGAGCATTGCGGCGAGATCGAATTTGTCCGATTACGTGATCGAACCCATGTCTCCTGGGTCAATCGGGCCGGGATGCAATGCGCCGTCCACGCCATTCATCGGTTTGAGGGCAGGCAGTCGGTCTTCAATGACTATTTTGCCCATGTCAATGCCCGTTTTGGCACCAAACATCCTGAGACCAATGACCATATCTATCCCTGTGAAGTCATGGCCCAGGAATTAGAGCGGATGTTCGATCAGCCGGTCTATGACTTCCCGGCACTGGAGCTTACGATCACGCTTGACTACGACGATTACCCGATTCGGCGACGGATCATTGTCCCGGCTGATATGAAGCTCAGCCGCTTCCATAAAGTCCTCCAGCGTCTGTTTGGCTGGAAGGATGCCCACCTGCATGATTTTCAGTTGACAAATGATGAGGGTGAGCTGCTGCGGCTGGTCCCTTATCCCGAGGATGTCGAGTGGGATGAGTCAGCTGTCTTGATCACTGATCAGCGTCTGTCCGACTTTTTCCCGGCGTATCGGCAAATGAACTATGCCTATGACTTTGGCGTATACTGGGATCATTTGATCGAGCTGGTTCGAGAGATCGACCACTATCATCAAGAAACTCCGTATGTGCTCGAGGCGATCGGCAATGCCCCGCCCGAGGATATCGGAGGCTCGATCTCCTATGATGACTACCTGGCGATCTGTCGGGACCCGAAGCATCCCGACCATGAAATCTATAATCACTGGTCCTTGTATTGGAACCCGGAGCTCAGTGAGCATCAAAAGCGGCCTCACGTATTGTATCTCTAAAAAAGTCTGCCGAAGCAGACTTTTTTCATTTATTTGGGTGGGCGACGTTTCCTGAGATAACCCATGATGGCCATCAAAAATAAGAAGACGGCCAGTGTGCCCAGGGAGAGCTTCAGGCTCATGGGTGTATTGGGATCATTCGATAGGATCATATACATGACAAGGGCCACCAGACCCATGATGGTAAAGCTGAGATTTCGATCGAGTTTTTTCATCGCGGCCTCCTAAAAATTATTGTAGCACACTCAAGCGAAATCCGGCCGAATCGTGATAGAATATGACCATGGAGAAGTCAAGAGTTCGTGGGGAAATATTTTTAAGCATTACCGCTATCATTTGGGGATTATCCTTCATTTCACAAAAGCTCGGCATGAATCATCTCGGCCCGTTCACTTTCAGTGCAACCAGGTTGCTGCTGGGTTCGATCGTCTTGGTGCCGGTGTTTCTGGTGCTCGATCGACTGATGCCCGAGGACTATGATAATAAGCATATCCTGCCGCTGGGGCTTTTGTTTGGGACGGTCTTGTTTTTTGCCATCAGCACCCAGCAATACGGTCTGCAGTATACGACGGCCGGTAAGTCGGCCTTTATCACGGCCCTCTACATTCTGTTTGTGCCGCTGATCGGTCGGATGTTCAATAAGCCGGTCGGTTCACTCCAATGGATCGGGGCCATCATCGGTACGATCGGTCTGTATCTATTGTCGATCCAGTCGGGCTTTCATATGCAGTTTGGGGATCTGATCACGGTGGTGTCTTCCCTGTTTTGGTCGATCCATATCCTATTGATCGATCATTTTGCCAAGCGGCTCGATGGTGTTCGACTGTCGGCCATTCAGTTTTTTGTGGCCGGTCTCTTGAATCTAATCGTCGCTTTGTTTGTCGAAGACGTTTGGGGCTCGAACTATATCGCCTCGATCTGGCCGATCCTGTTCTCCGGGGTGGTCGTGGTCGGGGTGGCCTATACCTTCCAGATCCTGGGCCAACGGACCGTAAATCCGGCGACGGCTTCACTCATCATGAGCTTTGAGGCGGTGGTGGCGGTGATTGCCGGGATGCTTCTGCTCAATGAAACGATGAGCACCCGGGAGCTGATCGGCTGTGCTATCATGTTTGGAGCGATTATCTTAAGTCAACAAGGAGCCGAGGATGAGTCCATTGAACTATCAGATTGAGAAATTTGTCGGTGTACTCTCGGAGTCGCCCTCGGGCTGGTCGAAGGAGCTAAACCTGATCAGTTGGAATGAGCGTGCGGCCAAGTACGATATCCGGGACTGGGATCCCGACCACAACAAAATGGGCAAGGGGATCACCCTGACCAGAGAGGAGCTGATCGCATTAAAAGAACTGCTGGACAACTATCTGTCGGACTAGTCGGCGCAGCGGCCCTGTGGTGGATCGGCTCAAGGCGACTGGCGAGTCTCCGGGTATGTCTATCATCGAAAAAGCTCAGACAAGACCTCCGGGTCTGTCTGATCAGTGACCTGCACAGCTCACGCTATGGCAGACACCAAAGCCGATTGATGTCACGGATCAAGCAGGCCCGGCCTGATCTGATCGTGATGCCGGGCGATATCTATGATGATGAGCGATCGGATAACCGGGCGACGGATGAACTGCTGGCGCAGCTGCCACCGGTGGCACCGACCTTTTATTCGAGCGGCAATCATGAGATGAGATTTAGCGGCTATGAACAGCTGCCTGATCGCGTCAAGCAGCACGGCGTCTGCTGGATCGATGGTCAGACCCGTCAGCTAAAAATCAAAGGACAGACCATCGTCCTCTCAGGTATATCCGATCCGGAGCGAAGCTACCAGCGGACCAGGCGCCAGTTCGATCGCTTGCCAAAGGTCGGAGACTATCATATCCTACTGAGTCATCGGCCGCATTTGATCGAAGCCTATGAGGACTCCGGCGCCGACCTGATCGTATCGGGTCATGCCCACGGCGGTCAGTGGCAGCTGTTTGGCCGAGGACTGATCGCTCCGGGACAGGGGCTGTTTCCGGAATACTCCAAGGGGAGCTATCGCTTGGGCGAAACGACGCTGGTGGTGAGTCCGGGACTGATGAAAAACCATCTGCCCCGATTTTTCAACCGGCCAACTGTGGTATTTATCGACATCAAGGGGGAAGCATGATCATCGCTCTGCCCTATAAACAGGGCATCCTACAAGAGATCGATCACAGTGAGATCGTTGCGCTGTATCATATCGAGAACAATCAGGTGATTGGCCGGCAGTTGGTCCAGCCCGATACGACCGGAGAGGGATTGATCGAATACCTCTACCGGGCCCGGGTCAATCAAGTCATCCTGCCGAGCCTGAATGATGATATCAAGTTTGAGCTCGACTACTATCAGATGGGCTATGTCAGTGGTGTGCGTGGGGAGACGGACGAGATCGTCGAGCGTTTCCTGGAAGGAGCATTTGAAGATGACGACTAGACAGCGGCGGATCGTCGAATGGTTTCTGCAATCGGAGGATCATTTACTGCTGACCGGTCCGAGACAGATCGGGAAGACCACCTTGGTCAATTGGCTCGATGAGCTGTATGGCCCCTTTGCCGGCTATCGCTCGTTTCGAGCCGGTGATGCGACCTATCTGGCCGATCGCTTAGGCGGGACGTCATTTGCCATCGGCCATCTGATCGATGAGAAAATGACTCCGGATGTCGACGGCTTCTCGCGGGCGACCGATCTGTTAAGATCGCTCCGGGACAGAGAGCATGAGCTGATCATCCTCGATGAGGTCGGCTTTATGGAGCGTAGCGTTTCGGAGTTTGTCGATGAGATCATCGCCCTGGCCGGCCGCTACCGGATGCTGATCGTTTTGCGGCGAGACGATCACGCCTTGGCCGATCGGTTGTCTGAGCTGGGTGATTTCGATCTGTTCGATCTGATGGCGGACTAGATGGCTTGTTCTGTGATAGGACAGGCCATTTCTTGAAAGAGGAAGTAGGATGAAGCGAACGACCGAAGCGACCACACAATCACTCTCCGAGGTGATGGCTCATTTCTCGCCGGCCCGGCTCATCAGTGTGATCGGTGGCGGCGGTAAGACGACCCTGGTCCATTGGCTGACAAAGGAGCGGGCCAAGACAGGCCGGACGCTGTTGACATCGACGACTGCCATGCTTCGACCAAGCTTTTTGCCGATCGATTTTGGGGAGGTCACCAGCAAAGCCAATCCGATAGCCCTTTTCTCGCACCGTCTAAGTGAGGCGAAGCTTAAAGGCATCCCGCCTGAGGCTATCGATCGGCTAAAGAAGGAGAGGCTGTTTAATTCGATCATCGTCGAGGCCGACGGTTCAAACGGCCGGCCGTTTAAGAGCTATGCTTCGTATGAGCCGCCGATCCCGCAATCAAGTGATCTGATCGCTCTTGTCATCGGAGCCGACGGCTTCTTTGAGCCGATCGAGCAGGTGGTCCATCGGCCTCAGATCCTGATCGAGCAGCTGGGTCTATCACCTGATCAAGCCATGACTCCGGAGATCTTTCTGGATCATTTTAAGTGTCCCGGCGGGGCACTGAAGAATGTCCCGACAAAGGAGGTGATCGTCTTATTCAACCGGATCGATCGCCTCGAGGATACGACCTTTCTTCACTCTCTCATCCCGGAGCTGTTTCAGGATGAGCGAGTGGCGGCTGTCCTTTTTACTCAGCTCACAGCGGCCAAGCTAGAGGCTGTCTATTACCGAAGCGACTAGGAGAATAACGATGGAATACCTAAGTATTGCCGGCTTTCATGAGGCCATCAGACAGGGGGCACACCCGAGAAAATGATCCGGTATCATATCGACCGGATCGAGCGATTCGATCAAACGATCAAGGCGATCATCACGATCAATCCGAATTGGCCGTCGGATCTAAGCGAAATCATTCGCACCATCGATCCGCAGGCGCCGCTGTATTGTGTGCCGGTGCTCGTCAAGGACAATATCGATGTCTTGGGGATGGTCACGACGGCCGGCTCCTTATCCCTTAGCCATAATGTGGCGAAGCAAGACGCCGAGATCATTCGGCGGATCCGTCAGGCCGGCGGCTTGATCTTGGCCAAGACCAACCTGCATGAGTTTGCCATCTGGGGCGAAACCATCAGCTCGGTACTGGGTCAAACCAAAAACCCCTATGATCTGAGTCGCACCCCGGGGGGCTCCTCCGGCGGCACGGGGGCAGCCCTGGCGATGGATTATGGGTTGGTGGGTCTGGGGACCGATACCATCAACAGCGTCCGCTCGCCGGCCTCAGCCAATCATTTGATAGGCCTGAGACCGACGTTGGGGAAATTGTCGTCTGAGGGGATCATTCCGTATTCACTGACCCAAGATACGGCCGGTCCGATGGGCAGATATTTGGCCGATGTCGAACTGCTCTACCGGGTAATGGCCGATGAGTGGGGGGAGATCAGCCTGCCGCCAAGACTTAAGGTCGGCGTAGTGCGAAGCTTTTTTGGGTCAGATCCGGAGGTTTTAGCCGTGATGGAGCAGGTGCTCTCGAAGCTCTCATCCAAGGTCGAGCTGATCGAGCTTCCGGTGAGCTTTGATAATCAATACCTGATCGATCAGGTGAGTGTCCATCTGTATGATCTAAAGGATCATCTGAATCACAGTATCTGGCCAAGCTTGAAGGATCACCCATCAAGAGCCTGGCTGATATCCTGGCCTCCGGTCGATTTTCTCCCGGGATCGAGCAGAATCTAAGGACCGCCCAAACGCTCTCCACCAACGATGAGGCCTATCAGGCCCGGCGAGAAGCGGCTAGGCAGTGGCGCTCTCAGCTTCTGGAGCTGTATGATAAATATGATCTGAGTGCACTGATCTATCCTCATCAGCAGCAACTGGTCTGTCCGATCGGCGGCTCTCAGCTGGGACGTAACGGCGTATTGGCTTCGATCACGGGCTTTTGCTCCCTGGCACTGCCGGGCGGCTTTTCCAAACCGACGGCCGAGGCACCGCTGGGGGTGCCGATCGGCTATGAGCTCCTGGGCCGACCCGATCAGGAGCGACTACTATTGGCACTGGCTGAGACGGTGTCTGATAAAACGAGCTTTCAAGCACCCTTGATGGCGAAAGGAGATAATGATGAATGAAACCATCCGACAAAACCTGGCCTACCTGACAGAAAAGTACGGTGAGGTCTATGAGGCCTATACCAAGTACGGCCGGGCGGTCCATCAGGCCGGACCGCTCGATCGGAAAACGGCTGCCCTCATTAAGGTAGCGATTTCGGCCTCGGCCAAATTCGACTATGCGCTGGCGACCCATATCAAAAAGGCGATCGATGCCGGCTGCAGTCGGGAGGAGATCGAGCATGTCCTGTTGTTGACGGCGCCGACGGTCGGTTTTCCCAATATGATGGAATCGATGCTCGTCCTTCGTCAGCTTTTTGGCGAGACCGATTAGGTCGTTTTCACAAACAAACACCATCCTCAGCGTCTTAATCGAAAAATGTGACTTATTTACAAATGGGCACAAATATGAAAAGATGGTTATAATCATTAGGCATTATCCAACCGGACGGCTTTTAAAAGACGAAGGAGGTGGTAGCGGTAGACAAAGGAACGTGTCAGACAATTCTATCTTTAAACCATAGGAGGATCCATGAATAACGAAAACAATCCCAACGTTGTTCCCGAGCATGAGTTTGACGAAACCGGTGCCATTCGAGATGCCAGAGCCCTTGGCATGTCGAAGACGATCACCTTGGGCCTCCAGCACACCTTCACGATGTTTGGTGCAACGGTCCTGGTCCCCATTATCACCGGCTTTGACATCTCCGTTGCCCTGTTTATGGCAGGTATCGGCACACTGCTCTTCCACTTGATCACGAAAGGCAAAATGCCGGCATTTTTGGGATCATCATTTGCTTTTATTGCTCCTACGCTGGCTGTGTCTGAAATGTATGGCATGGAGTATGCCCAAGGGGGGATCGTCGTCGCCGGTATCGTCTACCTGATCCTGGCCGGCTTGATCGCGATCTTCGGTACCGAGACGATCATCGGTTGGTTCCCGCCGGTCGTGACCGGTCCGATCATTATGGTCATCGGTCTGAAGCTGGCACCGACGGCCATCGAGATGGCGGCCTCGGATTGGCTGCTGGCCATCATTGCCTTTGCTTTGGTCACGGCCATCAGTATCTTCAGTCGAGGCTTTATCAAGGTCATCCCGGTCATCCTGGGTCTGATCGCAGCCTATATCATCTCGGCTATCATCAGCCGAGTCGACTTCACCCCGATCGCCGAGGCGCCGTGGTTTGCCCTGCCGCCGTTTCGAATGGCTAAATTTGACCTCGGTGCGGTCCTGACGATCGCTCCGCTGGCACTGGCTACGATGGTCGAGCATATCGGAGACGTCATCGCGATCGGTGCGACGACTAACCGTGACTATATCCGTGACCCCGGTCTGATCCGGACGCTGCTGGGGGATGGTCTAGCCACCTCCTTGTCGGCCCTGTTTGGCGGCCCGGCCAATACGACGTATTCGGAAAATACCGGCGTACTGGCTCTGACCAGAGTCTGGGATCCGCTGGTCATGCGGATCGCAGCCATCTTTGCCATCGTCCTCGGTCTGTTCAATAAGCTCGGGGCGGTCATTTCGACCATTCCGACAGCGGTCATCGGCGGCATCTCGATCATCCTCTTTGGTATGATCGCGGCCATCGGTGCCAGGACACTGGTTGAAAACCGAGTCGACTTCACCAGCACCCGCAATCTGATCATTGCCGCCTCGATCCTGGTCCTAGGCCTGGGTGGCGCGATGTTCCCGGTCGAGATCGGACAGTTTGCTCTCAATATCGAAGGTATGGCGCTGGCCGCCATCGTCGGTATCATCCTCAACAAGCTACTGCCTGAAGGCAAGTAGTAGACGTCAAAGCATCAAGCGCCTCTTTTTGAGACGCTGTTTTTGTTGGCTTGACATAAGCTATGTCTTTTTTGTAGGGTTAACCCAAACCAAAACTGTCGATGGAAGTGAGGTGAGACCCCCTTTTGAGAAAACTCCTGCTCATTCTTTTGGTAGTCAGCCTGTTGATCGGCTGCGACAAGCCCGAGGTGATATCGCCCCCGCCGCCGAAGACGAGTCGGCCGGCCGAGCCAGTGGCCTGGCAGCCGGTCGAGCCGACGACCGAAGAAGTGGCCGCCGAAACGGTGGAACAAGACCGTCAGGGCCTGGAGGAGCGGATCGAGGAGCTGCTTAGCGAATACGGAGTCGAAGCCGAGGCGATCAGCTTTGTCATCACCGATCTTCGGACGGGGGAGAGCTTTCGGCGAAACGATCAGGTGGAGTTTGTGGGGGCGTCGCTGTATAAGCTGCCTCTGGCCATGCTCTATTATGATGAGATCAGTGCCGGCCGGATCAGTCCCCAGGATGCCATCAGATATGATGAGTGGATGTTTGAAGAAGGACCGCTTGAGACTTCGGTCGAGGACGGCGACTATATCCCGATCGAGGATCTGCTCTACTACCTGATCACCGTGTCGGACAATATATCCGGTCATATGCTCTACAGTCACCTCGGCGGCTGGGAGCCGATGCGACAGGCCGCTTTGAAATACACCGACGATGAGGCCTATCCCAACTACTACTCGGGCGATAATTATCTGACGGCCGATTATCTGAGCGATGTCTTAGGCTATCTGTACGATCATCCCGCCCATTATGCCGAGCTGTTCGACCTGATGGCTCAGGCCGAGCCGACCAATTATTTAAATGCCTCTCAGACGGTAGCGACGTATCAAAAGATCGGTCACTATGAACAGATGTATGGGGCGGCCGGCTTGGTGCTGGATGATTCACCCTATTCGATCGTGGTGATGAGTCAGGCCGGTGAGATCGGGCTGACACTGGTCGGTGAGATCAACCGGATCGCCCATGACTTCTTTGGAGAATAAAGGATCGCTCGGGCTTTCCGGGCGATCCTTTATAGCATTTTTTCTTTGTTCGACCTTTTTTGGTGGGGCTTATTCGTCCGCAACTTCTTGATCAAAGAATTTCTGATAGTCAGCTTGCAGCTCCCGATAGACCTGATCGATCTCGGAATAGGTCTGATAGGCGGGATAATTGCTTTGAATATGCTCCATGATCCGGAGGATATCTTTTTGAGCCTGCTTGATCAAGGCACTCTCTTCAAAGCCCGGCAGGTGGGACTGATTGTCCCGGGTGCGCTTCATGTCCTCGAGGACCGACTGATGCATCTGGCGGAAGATCTTGGCATCGAGGGCCGGCTTATTGAGCTGGGCATCGATGGCATCGGCTACCTTTAGGATATCGTCTTCACGTTGCCAGAAGCTAAAGCGCAGGGCCCGAAGATCGGCCAGGCTGACGGTGTCACGCTGATCGAGCCAGGCACTGGCCCGCAGGAGACCGCGGGAGAGCTTGACGCGGCGAGGCGATAGGAAGATGCGGTGCTTATCGCGCAGCCTATCGGCCAGCTGGATGACATGGTAGGCGATTTCGATCGGGATGGTGATCGAGGCCAGATCATCTTGGAGCGTGATCAGATCACGGACATTGATCCGATGCTCAAAGCGCTGATCATCGTCCATCAAAAACATCTTGACCTGATTGTCGGGGTCCTGTAGCGGTCGGACCAAGACCCTGGCCAGGAAGCGATCGTGCAGGGCCTGAAGCCGGAGGTCTTCGTCCTCGGCATCGAGCTCATCCATCTGCTTAGGAAAGAAGTTGGTGTCGGCCATAAAAAAGCGCAGCGGGGTCCGGATGAGGTCGGTCCCGTTCTTATACTCGCCTTCGTTTAGGATGGTCAATAGCCCGGAGTTTGCCACCTGATCGCTCACCCGGTAGAACTCACTGCAAAAGGCAATGATGGCATCGGGCAAAAAGCCCTCGACATGGCGCTTGATGATGCCGTGGGTCTTGAAGTACTCGATATCGGGCGCCCCGAAGATATTGTTCGGCGAGATGTCGGCCCCCATCTGGATGTGGAAATAGGGTGTCCCGGAGACGCCGCTAAAGTCCATCATCGACACCAGCTCACGCAGCACCGCCGTCTTGGCGATCCCGGGCTGGCCCAGGGCGATCATATGGCTGCGAGAGATCAGTGAGAGCAAAAGGCAGTCGATAAAGTCCTCCAGCTCATAGTATTTCTGATTGAGGAAGGCTCTGGCTTGTTGCAGGGTGGTCACAAGGTCCATGGTATCTCCTTAGATGGCCTGATAGATCCGCTGATAGCTGCGGTCATGCGTCTGTCCGAGGTCTTGTTCTTCGATGGTCAGGATCTCATCCGAGATCTCACCGACATCGCCGTAGTCCTCATAGGTCATCGAGTGCATGATGACGGTAAAGAGCTTGAAGTGATACTTGTCCTTTTGGTTCGGGCGATGATATCACGGCCCCGGGTCTTCTCTAGGAAGAAGTCGAGCAGTCGCTTGAGCGCAACATAGCTATCGGGCAGTGAGCCGGCACTGCGGCGGCGAAGCTTGGGCAGGACGGTGCTTTGAAGCAGCGGATCCAGCATCCGCTGATGGGTGTCGCTGGCGGCCGACGGATCGGTCACCGGATAGATCTTATACGGGGCAAAAAACACATCCTGACTCAGGGTCTTAAAATCAGCATAGATCGGCTGAGCCCCGGCCAGCGTCGCCCGCAGGACATGTGATTCTAAAAAGATTCGATCGATCGCCAAGGCATTGGGGGCCAGTCGCTTAAAGAACTTGACCTGGAGCGGCTCGGTACCTCGATCGGTGATATCGCCGCCGGGATCTTTTCGGCTGTCGGCATCTTAAGTGCCTTGATCCACCGCAATCAAACCGGTCAGGGCCAGATGGTCGATGTGTCGATGCTTGATTGTCAGGTGTCGATGCTGGAAAATGCCATTGCCCGCTACTCGGTCAGTGGCGAGACGCCCAAGCCCGAGGGCAGTCGTCATCCCTCGATCGCTCCGTTTGAAGTGTTTGATACGGCCGATGAGCCGCTGATGCTGGCGATCGGAAATGATGAGATCTGGGTGACGTTTTGCCGAGTCGTCGGGCGAGAGGATCTGCTGGCGGTCGAGCATTTCAAGACGGTATCGCTTCGCCGCGAACATTATGATGAGCTGATCCCGATCGTGTGTGATATACTCAAACAATGGACCCGGCGCGACTGGCAGGAGCTGCTCAATCAACACGGCGTGCCCAATGGCCCGATCAATACCATCGATCAGGTGATCGATGATGAGCAGGTGAAGCACCGCGAGATGATCGTGGAAGTCGATCATCCGGTGGCCGGACCGCTCCTGATACCGGGCATCCCGATTAAGCTCTCCGAGACACCGGGCTCGATCCAAAAGGCGGCTCCGGTACTGGGCGAGGACAATGAAGCGATCTATGGCCGTTTTCTGGGACTATCGCCTGAGGATATCGCCCGGTTAAAAGAAGACAAGGTCATCTAGGGAGGAAACGATGGACCGACAGATCATGCAAAAACTGAATCAACTGATCGAGCAGGGCCAAGAGGTCGCGCTCGTCATGGTCAGCTCCACTTCCGGCTCCGCGCCAAGAGACGAGGGCTCGATGATGCTGGTCGACCGCGACGCCAAGGTGCTGATCGGCACCGTCGGCGGCGGAGCGATCGAGCATACCGCTCGCCGGGATGCGGCCGAGTGTCTCAAGCGTCGCCAGAACAAGACCTTTCATTATGAGCTCACGATGGCCGATCGGCCCGATGCGCTCGGTATGGCCTGTGGCGGCGTCGCCGATGTGGTGGTGAAGGTTTTTTTTAACAATGACCCGCTGATCATCTGCGGGGCCGGTCATGTCGGTCAGGCCCTGTATGGCATCGCCGACTATCTGCCGTTTGATACGATCATCATCGATGACCGGGAGGAGTTTGCTAATCGGGAAAACTTCCCCAGAGCCAAGGCCGTCCATGCCGGCGATATGGCAAAGATCCTAAGCGATATGGATCCTACCAAAGATGCCAGCATCGTCATTATGACCCACGGCCACCTCCACGATATCGATGTGCTTGAGGCGGCTCTGACAAAGCAGGTCCGCTATATCGGGATGATCGGCTCACGCACCAAGGTCAAGTACTGTCTGGATGAGCTGATCAAGCGCGGAGTCGATCAGGCCCTGCTCGATCAGGTCCATTCGCCCGTTGGCCTCAATATCGGCGGCGAGACACCGGGAGAGATCGCGGTCTCGATCCTGGCTGAGATGCTGATGGTTAAATACGAGCGGGACGGTCGGCCGCTGACCCGCCAAACGCCATGAAGCGCCAGATCGTACTCGTTCGAGGCGGCGGTGATCTGGCCTCGGCCATCATCCAAAAGCTGCACAATGCCCGCTACCGGGTGATCGTCAGTGAGATCGAGCGGCCCAGGATGGTCCGTCGGACGGTCAGCTACGGCAATGCCGTCTATGAGGGTGAGTATAGCGTTGAGGGGATCACCGCTGTCAGAGCCTCACTCGATGAGGTGGTCGAGCTGTGGCAACAAGACAAGATCCCGGTCGTTGTCGAGCAGGAGGCGGCGATCCTAGAAGCCTTTTCACCGGCGGTCTTTATCGATGCCACCCTGTCAAAAAAGACACCGGACTATACCAAAGACATCGCTCCGCTCAGCATCGGTCTGGGACCGGAGATCATCGCCGGAGAGCAGGCTGATGTAGTCATCGAGACCAATCGCGGTCATGATCTGTCCCGCTTGATCTTTCACGGAAAAGCGGCTGAGAACACCCATGTGCCCGGCAGCAGCCTGGGCTATACCACCGAGCGGGTCCTACGATCCCCCGCCCATGGCAAGCTCGAGACAACGCTTGAGATCGGGGAGTTGGTATCGGCCGGACAGGTACTGGGCCATGTGGCCGGTGAACCGGTGGTGGCTCAGATCAATGGGGTCCTAAGAGGTTGGATCCATCCGACGGTCGAGCTAACGCGCGGCATGAAGATCGGCGATATCGACCCGAGGATGAAGCCGGTCTACTGTCAGACCATCAGTGACAAGGGTCGGGGACTGGCCGGCGGAGTACTTGAAGCCATCCTCATGAAACTGGATGAAAGCACCGGATAGGCACATGAGCCTATCCTTTTTTTAGGCTGCTCGGTAGCTGGACCAATCCGTTAGGCATCAAAAAGCCAGAAGTGATAAAATAGAGGTATGAACTACATCATTGGAGGAGAGCGTATGATCCTTTTCAAGGGAGGCACGATCATTGATGGCAGCGGCGATCAGCCGTTTCCAGGCGACATTCTAATTGAGGATGAACATATTTGTCAGATCGGTCAGGACATCGATCCCGGTGAGGCCCAAGTCATCGACCTGACAGGCAGGATCATCACACCCGGGTTTATCGATGCTCATTCGCACAACGACTGGTTTTGTCTTAAACCGGATAAGCGGCCCTTTTTCGATCCCTTCTTATCCCAGGGGATCACAACACTGATCACCGGTAATTGCGGCTTCTCAGCCTTTGGCTGTTCGGCCGACTCACCCTATATCTCGGAGGTGGGCGGCGGTTTGTTTCATCTCTCGCCGAGTGAGCGCTACGAACGCTGTCGCGACTGGCTGCGTGAGATCGATGGTCAAACCAGCCTGAATGTCGCCAGCCTGATCGGTCACGGTACCGCCCGGACAGCGGTGGCGGGTCTTCAGACGACCGAGCTCTCAGAGCAACAGCTGGCTGATATGATGGCCATTTTGGAGCAGGGATTGATCGATGGCGCCGCCGGGATCTCTCTGGGACTGATGTATGCCCCGGGACTGTTTGCTCCGACCGAGGAGCTGATCGAGGTGGCCCGGCTTTGTGCCAAGTACGACCGGATCCTGACGATCCACCCTCGAGCCGAATCAGCCATCAGTATGAGCTATCCTTTATTGTCTAAAAGTCATCTCATCCAAGCCCTGGAAGAGATCGAACAGCTGGTCCGATCGACCGGCTGTCGAACGGTCTATAGTCATCTGATCTTTGTCGGACGACGCAGCTGGAAGGATCTCGAGCCGGCTCTCAAACGACTCGAACGATTGGCTGAAGACGGCTACGAGATCGGCTTTGATATGTATCCGTTTCATTTTGGCGCCTCAGTCATCACGGTCGTTTTGCCGGATTGGTATATGAAGCTCTCGGCAGAGGAGCGTCAAAAGCCGGCCGTCAGACTGAAGCTTCGGGCCATGGTGGCCGTGACCACGAAGCTTTTGGGCTTTGGTTTTTCAGATATGACGATCGCCTATGCCGGTCAGGATCATCCGGAGTATGTCGGAAAGACGGTAGTGGAGATCGCCCGCCTGATCGATCAGTCACCGTTTGAAGCCTATCTGAAGATTTGTGAAGACAGTGACTTTAAAGCCAGGGTCTTGATGGGCAGCTATCAAAACGATGAGATCGTTGAACGACTGATGAAGCATCCTTTAAGTGTCTATATGACAGACGCCTGGTATGAAGAAGCCGGTATACAAAACGCTTCACTCGATCAAGCCTTCTTAAAGTTCTTAGAGCTTGGAAGGAAGCATCAGATGCCACTCGAGCAGGTGATCCACAAAATGAGCGGTCAAACGGCCAAGCGCTATCAGCTCGGTGATCGGGGCCTGCTCAAACCGGACTATAAAGCCGACCTGAGCATCCTAAACGAGGATCTGTCACTGGATATGGTCTTTTGTAACGGGATCCGGGTGTATGATAGAGCAAGCGGTGGACTCTTAGAGGAGCGCCACCACGTCTCTCAAGCCATCAGCTATCGTTAGGAGACAAAATGACAGACCATGAAAAACTCGATCACGGCTTTGGACCGTTTATCCCAGAGCATCCGAAATACCTGTTTCTCGGCACCTTCCCTTCGGTCAAGAGCCGAGAGCAGCAGTTCTACTATGGACATCCCCAGAACATTTTTTGGCGACTGTTAGCTGATATCTTTCAAGACGATCGGCCAGAGAGTCTGGCTCAAAAGAAGGCCTTTTTGGCGAAGCACGGGGTCGCCGTCTATGATGTGATCGAGTCATGTGAGATCATCGGCAGCAGTGATTCCTCGATTAGGAATATCGTCCCGACGGATATCGAATCACTGGTCCAAGCCCATGGCATCGAGCGGATCATCGTCAATGGCCGATTGGCGGAAAAAATCTTTCATCAGTACCATCCAAAGCTGAAAGCCTACTATGTGCCCTCGTCATCACCGGCTAATGCCGCCATGACGTATGACACAAAGCTTAAGCAGTGGACAAAAGCGGTGCTGGGAGAAGACCATGACTAAGCCGCCCGAGCCTGACGATCCGTTTGTCCGGTGGATGGATCGAAACCGCCGCTGGCTCAATCCGCTGGTGGGCGTCCTGGTCATCTTTTTACTAAGAGGCTGGCTAAGACCGCTGGCTCTGGGACTGCTGTTTGGCCTAAATGCCGGCTACTTTTATCGCAAGGGACATCGATTTGAGACGATGCTCTTTATCATCCTAACGATCCTGGGACTGATTGCTGCCGGCTACAGTGTGCTGGCAGCCTAACTCTGAAGGATGGTTTTCGTTTAAAATGAATCTCTAGGATGTACCGGGAGTTGGGAATCGATGAAAAAACCGCCACGGAACCATGGCGGTTTTATAAAGCGTTGGGGATATTTCTTTTTTCCTATCAATCGACCGTTTGGCTTTCACTACATGATTCGAGAAACACCCGCCTTCACTGATCGAAGACGGATGTTTTTAGCCTGTTTATTCGGTTTCGGTGTAGTCGTGGTTATGCTTTCGCAGAAGACCCGTGACGCGCTCATACGTCTCCTTGATGGCTTGATCATCTTGCAGGGAGAAACGGTCGTGCGTTTCGGCCTGTTCGATCATGGCTTCGAGATCATTCCATTCGATCGGTTGACCATCGACCAATACCTCATTGCCTGAAACGACGATCAGGTAGTCGATCGGATCGGGCAGTTGTTGCGGCGGTTCGGCCTCTTGCATGATGATGCCATCGCTGCCAAAGAGGTGCTGTCCGCCCGGGATGACCCCCAGCTTCATGCCGCCGCCAAAGATGGCCAGAAGCAAGATCAGCACAAGCAAAAACCGCCAGGGGAAACGGCGTCTTTTTTTGTCTTGTCGGACTTTATAACTCATGTTGCCTACTTTCTCGGAACTTCTTCATAGAAGATCGTTTTATTACTGGAGCCGGAGATATGAAGTAAGATATCCCGCAGGCCGGTATAGTCACGCCAGAAGATGGCGTCGTTGCGATAGCTGAAGGTAATGATGATCACCTCTTGATCGATATCGTCGATGGCTTCTTGGAGCCAGTCGGCCAGGTTGTCTGTCTCAGGCTTCTTTTTGTCAGTCCCGTCCGGCTCGATCAGACGCATCGCTTCGGTCTGAAGATCATCCGGAAAGTAGACCTCGATCCGGCCGATCTGTTCTCGGTAGACCTGATACCAGTTCTGCTCGGTCGGTGTGCCCTCGAACTGTCGCCTCTCAAGCGCCTCCACCTGCTCACTCAGCGCCTGATTGGCCTGGCTGAGCTCTTGATTGATGGCTTCGATATCCTCGGTGGCGGTGGCGGCCTGGGCGGCTGAGGTCGTCAGGACCAAAAACAAGACGATCAGGATGACATCGAGCAGTGATGTCAGGTCGATCAGGAGACCTTTTCGTTTCATGGGGCTTTGACCATGGTCGAGTAGCGATCCAAGAAGATCTGGATATTCTTTTCGGCTTCGGTGATGCCGGCTTCGAGATAGCCATTGATGCCTTTAAATATTATAGCAAATACGATCCCCCAAAAGGTAGAGGTCAGGGCAGAAAAGAACAAGCCCTGTTCGATCGTGCCGATGGATTTGACCATCGGGATCAATGAGATGACGGTGCCAAGCAGGCCCATCAGGGGAAAGATCGTGGTAATATTCTCGAAAACAGTGTAGCTTAAATTCATCCGCCGGCGATGCTCGATCAGGGTCTGTTCACCTTTGATATTCATCACCTCATCATAATGGCTCTTCATATCCCCATAGGATTCCCAGCCGCCGGGCAGGTAGCCCTTGGGGTAGAGGATCGAGGCGATGGCCTGGGACTGACGAAGGCTCTGTACTAAAAAATAGACATTGACTGCCGCCAAAAGGAAGATCAAAAAATCAAAGCTTAAAAAGTTGTTCCAATAGACACTTAGGATCGATTCGTTCACCGCTGGCCTCCTGTACCTTAACTTATACCACAAAGGCTTGCGAAATAATAGCATCAGGAAAAAAGCCGGACTCTAGGAGTCCGACTTGAGAAAGTGCTTCAGTTTTTCGAGCAGGCCCTCGAGGCTGTCGTCTGATCTGGGATCGTCGGCTTCGTCTGAAATGAATTCGACATCGTCGGTCACGGGCTCAGTGACATCCTGTTCGACCAAGCGGGTCAGATCGGCCTGATCGATAAAGGGTGCCAGGGCGGTCAGGATCCAGCGGTTCTGAAGATCCTTGATTTTTCCCTGCTGCACGATCCGGCCGAGATCCTCCGACTCTAGAAAAGGAGCCAGAGCGATCAGTTGAGTGCCGCTGATCCGAGCGGCCGATCGCTCGATCAGACGGGCCAAGGAGCTGCTTGAGGCAAACGGAGCCAAGGCGATCAGTTGGCCGGTCGAGACCTCCCCTTGGATCAATTCGTCCAATAACCGACTGAGATGCTCCTCATCCAAAAAAGGCGCCAGAGCGATCAGGGTGGTTGAATCGACCGGTCCTCGCTCGATCTGTCGCATGAGCGTGCTCGAGTCAAGAAATGGTGCCAACGAAATGAGTGAGGCGCTGTTGATGATCCGGTCTCGGAGTTGACCCTCCATGGCTTGGGGCTTGATAAAGGGAGCAGCCTCGATCAGGTCGTCTTCGGGCAGCGGCTCCTCCTTGATCACCTGATCGACCACCCGGGAGGACTTTTGTCCCAGGAGCTCATCCAGCGGGATGTCGAGGATATCGGCTAAACGGGTCAGATTGGAGAGCTCGGGCATGCTCTTACCGAGCTCCCACTGGGAGACGGCCTGATAGCTCACGAGCAGCTGATCCGCCAGTTCGACCTGGGTCAGATTGAGTTCTTTTCTTCGTTTGGCAATCTTTTTGCCGATGTCTGTCATATCAAACATAGCTTCCTCCACTCAGGCTTTGGCGAAAGGCGGTCCGGATCTCGGGGAGCTCCTTTTCGAGCTCCGTCGGATTAATGGCTCGCCTCAGTCTGTCACGATAAACGTGTTGACGACGGTGATGCCGACTTAGGAAATCGGTCTCACGATGGTGAGCCAAACGGCTTAGGCTGTGGTGTAGTTTCATGCTTACCTCCTGATGCCAGCATAGCCGCTCGGCGGAGGATTAGCTATCAAGCCCTGCTTGAATCCACCGATTCAAGGGCGGCTTTAGAAGAAAAGCGCGATCCCGCTATAGACGAGAAGCCCGGCCATGACCGCATTGAGGATCCGGGCATGCTTGGCAAACACCGTTCGAAACAACGAACCAAAACCGGCCCAGAGCAGACAGAACACAAAGCCGGTAAAGGCCAGCAGAACACAAAACCCCAAAATGATCGGGAGACTGTCATAATGCGGCAGGATAAAACCGCTCAGGGCAGTGATGCCATAGATATAGATCTTGGGGTTTACCAGCTGCAACAAAAAGCCCGATCCAAACGAAGCCGAGGAGCTCGAACCCGTATCGATCGCAGCGTCTGAGCGCAGGAGCTTATAGGCCAGCCAAAAGATATAGGCCGCCCCGATAAACAGCATCGGCGTTTTGATGGTCGGCATAAGGCGAAACAAACCGGCCGTAAAGACGGCACAGGCCATCATGATCAGACTGAAGGCGGTAAAGATCCCCAGGGTATAGGGGATGGTCTTGATAAAACCGACCTTGGAACCGTTTGACATACTGGAGATAGTATTGGGTCCCGGGGTGCTGGTCGTGATAATGATATAGCTGATAAAGGCGGGCCAGGGAAACATCATACCTCCTAGCGGGCGTACATCCGTCCGATGATCCGGTTGGCCAATCGGCGGGGCAGCCAGCGATAGAGCAGCGTAAACAGCCGGTAATCGAGCCCCATGACATAGTAGGGGGAGGGGTTTTGTTTTTCGATCAGTCGAAGAAAATACCTGACCGCTTCATTCGAAGGCCGTCCCTTTCTTTCATCGGCCTCCATCCGAGAGACCGACCCGGTGACGCGCTCCAAGTAGAGATCATTCGTCTCAGAATGGATCCGGTGATCGGTGAAGCCGGTGCTCAGATCACCCGGCTCGACCACGATGGCCCGAATCCCAAAGGGCCTAAGCTCATTATCAAGACACAGACTCCAACTCGTCAGCGCGCTTTTAGTCGCCGAATAGAAGCTCTGAAACGGGATCGGGATGGTGGCGGCCACGGAGCTGATGGTAAAGATCCGACCTTTTCTTGGTCGCAGGAAATCCAGAGCGGCTTTTGTGATATTGAAGGTCCCGAAAAAATTGACCTCAAATTGACTTTTGGCCAATGCCAGCGGTGTCGTTTCGATCGGGCCGCTGATGCCAAAGCCGGCACAATTGGCCAGGACATCAAGCTCCGAGGTGGTTTGTCGGATGATCGCCATCGCTTGAGTGAGGCTGTCTTCATCGGTGATATCACACCGGATGGTGGTGATATGCTCTCCGCCAAATGGTTCGATGCTTCGCGACAGCGCAAAGACATGATAACCCGACTGAGCCATCAGCTCAGCCAAACTCTTTCCCAGACCGGAGCTGGCACCGGTGACCAAGGCATATCTCATAAACGAATCCTTTGCATGATAGATGTTATAATTTGTTAATCTATAGTATACTCCATTTATACCGATGTCGCACAGACGGACGGGAGGAAAAAATGAGTTCGGAAAAAGAAACCTTCAAACCCATCACAAGCTTTGAAGATAGTCACGAATATCAAGCATTTGCTGCCCGGGAAAAGGAATTGGCCGGTGATCCCGATTTTGTCAATCCCTACTTTATACCGCATGATTCGGCCCTAAGAGCTACCTCGATGTATGCCGGACAGGCGGTGCTTAACTTCGGCTCGTATAACTATATCGCCATGAGCGGCGATCCCCAGGTCAATCAAGCGGCCATCGAGGCCGTCGAACAATACGGCACCTCAGCCTCCGGCTCCAGACTCCTGGCAGGAGAAAAGACCATCCACCGCGAGCTTGAGCAGATGATCGCCGACTGGAAGCAGACCGAAGATGCCATCGTCTTGGTCAGCGGCCATGCCACCAATGTCACCTTTGTCGGCAATTTCTGCGGACCGAATGACCTGATCGTCTATGATCTTCTTAGTCACAACTCGATCGCCGAGGGCATTCGCCTCTCACGCTCCGATGCCCGACCGTTTGGACACAACAACTTCAAGGGGCTGGAGAATATCCTGAAGAACAATCGTCACAAATACGAAAAGGTCCTGATCATCATCGAGGGCGTCTATTCGATGGATGGCGACATTGCACCGGTACCGGAGTTTGTCCGATTGAAAAAAGACTATGGCTGTCTGCTGATGGTCGATGAGGCTCACTCGGCCGGCGTGATCGGTGATAAGGGCGGCGGCGTTGATGACTACTTCGGACTGGCGCCCGGCGATATCGATATCAAAATGGGAACCCTATCGAAAGCGCTTGGCACCTGTGGCGGCTATCTGGCCGGCTCCGCTAAGCTGATCCACTACCTTCGCTACAACCTGCCCGGCTTTATGTTCTCGGTCGGCCTAAGTCCACCCTTGGCAGCCGCTTCTATGAAAGCGATCGAGCTGCTACGGGCCGAGCCGGAGCGAGTGCAAAGGCTGCACCATAATATCGAGTTTTTCTCTTCAGAGGCGAAGCGGCTGGGCTTTGATATGAAGCTGGCCAAAGGCACGGCCATCCTGCCGATCCTGACCGGACGAGATGATCTGACGCTCGAGCTCAGTCTGAGGATGCTTGAAGCCGGCATCGCCGTGCCACCGGCCCTCTATCCGGCGGTACCTAAGAACAAAGGCCGCCTGAGGTTTTGTGTCAACAGCCTGCACAGTGATGAGGACATCACGCTGGCCCTAGAGACCCTGAGGCGTCTGATGGATGAGTCGGATAAGACGGCCTAGACATATTAGGTAAGGGCTTATCTAATTACGGAATGAAAGGGATAATATGAAAATCGTCATTTTGGAGGGCTACGCTGTAAACCCCGGGGACCTGAGCTGGGAGAGGCTCGAGCAGCTGGGGGATGTGACAGTCTATGACCGGACGTCACTGATCGATGAGCAGGAAGCGATCGAACGCATCGGGGAGGCCGAGGTGGTGTTTATCAATAAAACACCGATCACTCAAAAGATCATCGATGCTTCACCCAAGCTCAAAATGATCTCTCTTTTGGCGACCGGCTACAATGTGGTCGATATCGATTATGCAAAAAAGAGAGGGATCGTCGTGACCAATGTCCCGACCTATGGAACGGATTCGGTGGGGCAGTTTACGATCGCGATGCTGCTTGAGATCTGTCACCGGATCGGTCATCACGACAGGGAGGTCAAGCAGGGCCGCTGGGCCAAAAGTCCCGACTGGACCTTTATGGACTATCCTATGATCGAATTGGCCGGTAAAACGATGGGCATCATTGGCTTTGGTCGTATCGGGCAGCGTACCGGACAGATCGCTCAAGCCCTGGGCATGAGGGTCCTGGCCTTTAATCGCTCCCAAAGTGACGCCGGTCGAGCGATCGCCGACTATGTCGATCTCGACAGCCTGCTAACAGAAAGTGATGTCATATCGCTCCACTCGCCCTTGACTCCGGAGACCAACCAGATCATCAACCGTGACAGCATCGCCAAGATGAAGGATGGCGTGATCATCCTAAACACCAGCCGAGGTCCTCTCATTCAGGAGCAGGATCTGGCCGATGCGCTGAATTCCGGCAAGGTCTACGCCGCCGGGCTCGATGTCGTAGCGGTCGAACCGATCCAAGCGGATAATCCGCTGCTTCAGGCCAGGAACACGATCATCACCCCTCATATCGCCTGGGCACCAAAAGAGAGCCGCCAGCGGATCATTGAAGCGGCCGAGGCCAACCTGAGCGCCTTCCTGGCCGGTCAGCCCATCCACGTGGTCAATCCCTAGAGGATGCGATGAAAAAGATCCTGGTCCTGTCGGATTCATTCAAAGGAACACTCAGCTCTCGAGACATCGCGAAGATCGCAAAGGAAAGGCTTCGAAGCTTCTTTCCCGAGGCCGAGGTGATCGCCATCCCGATCGCTGATGGCGGAGAGGGAACGGTCGATACCTTTTTAGAGGTCCTCTCGGGAGAAAAGATCACCCGGTCGGTCACCGGTCCTGACCACCGACAGATCGAGGCCTCGTATGCCTTGTTTCAAGACACCGCCGTCATCGAGATGGCAGCCGCGGCCGGCCTACCCCTGGTGAGCCAAGCCAGGCCTGATATCACGACGACCTATGGCGTCGGTCAACTGATCCTTGATTCGATCGAACGAGGTGCCAAGAAAATCATCCTCGGCTTAGGCGGCAGTGCCACCAATGACGCCGGGTGTGGTTGTGTCAGTGCCTTGGGCGGAAGCTTCTATAATGCCCGGGGAGAAGCCTTCCTCCCGACCGGTAACACGCTTTTTGAGATCGAGCGCTTTGATGTATCAGCTATCGACCTTCGAGGGGCTGAGCTTCTGGTGATGTGTGATATCGATCATCCCTTATATGGTCCTGAGGGAGCAGCCTATGTCTTCGCGCCTCAAAAAGGAGCCGACCCTGAAATGGTCGAGCTGCTCGATCAGGGGCTGAGATCGCTTCATGGTGTGATCAGGCGACAACTGTCGATCGATGTCTCAGCGCTCCCAGGTGCCGGCGCCGCCGGCGGCATGGGAGCCGGGATGGTCGCATTCTTAGGCGGCCGTCTTCGCCCCGGGATCGATCTGATCCTGGATCTGATCGACTTTGATGAGCTGATCAGAGACGCCGATCTGATCCTGACCGGCGAGGGCAAGCTCGATGGACAAAGCCTCCGCGGCAAGGTCGTCTCAGGTGTCGCTCGGCGCGCCAAAGACCAAGCAGTCCCGGTGATTGCTCTGGTCGGCCAGCTGGGCGCTGATGTGGCAGCGGACTACCCGCCGGGTGTGTCGGCCGTCTTTGTGACCAACCGCTATGGGCTGAGCTTTGAGGAGATAACACAGCGTGAAGCGGGTGATGACTATCGGGCGGCCCTCGATGATGTGCTGCGACTGATAAAGCTTAGAAACTCAAACCGCCTGGACTGATCCGGGCGGTTTCGTCAATCAAATATTTTTTCTCCGGAGTGAGGTTTGATGTCGAGTAGTGGCGTGCCATCGAGCATGTCGACGCCTTGAAAAGTCAGGCGGCAACCCTCGATCGCTACAAACTTCACGATCGTGGTGCCGATCCCATTGGGACGATGGGGGCTTCTGGTAGAAAACACCCCGACATGGTCTCGGTCTTGGCCGTGGGAGCGGGTGATCATTTGATAGCCGCTTGATTGATCGAAATAGAACACCAGCAGGCCGTAGCTGCCGGGCTCGATATCCTTGATCCCGTCACAAAACTCAGGCTCGAGCTCGATCGTAGCCGTGACCTTTGGATCATGATAGGGGGCATCGGGATGACAGGGCGGAAGCCTCAGCTCCTCACGGTGCTTAAACGGGGATCGGATCAGGCCGATCGGTCGCATGATGATATCCATTCGAATCTCTCTTTCTAGAAAAGTGGTAGTTTGGACAAAACCGGTCCGATGGTTGTATACCCAATAGAAGAGGAAAAAGCGAGGAGGGTCTATGAGGGTCTTTAGGAGTCTGATCATCATCTGTCTGTTGATGGTTGGTTGCACCAACCCGCCATCGCCCGATGCGACACCGCCGGATATAACGGAAATCGAGCCGATGGATATCGAGGTGTCCTGGGTATTTTTTGAGAGCCTCGAGGAAATGCTGGAGTCATCGGATGATGTGCTACTGCTAGAGGATGCAGTATTTCAAGGCGTTGAAAGCTATGAGCATGACTATCTCATCTGGCAGGCCGAAGTGATCAAAAGCCGAAATCAAGTGTTCGATCCGGGAACGTTTCGGTTCAAAGTCATGAATGAGCACCAAGCCGAAGACGCCATCGATATGCTCCAAAAACAGGATCAAGTGATCGTGTTCGTGAAGCACTTCGATGATGCCGGACCGCCGTCGATCCTGGTGCCCTATGTCGGTGTGATCGGGGTCAAGGGGGAGAAGCTCGTCTTGATGCCGGTCATGGCGGAGCTGATCGAAAGCGGGTCCCTTCACTTTCCGGCGGCCGAGTTGAGTGATCTATTGGACTAGCCAAGCCAATATCCGAGTTTTTCGGATATTTTTTCTTTTTAATCGTCTTCTAATCTTTCTCTCAGACCAGTCTAAACCAAGCTTGGTATATTACAGGTGAGCCAATCACATGGAGCAAAAAAAGGAGAGAAACGATATGGAAATCACATTGGAGAAAGTGGATGAGATCATCCGCCGAAAAAAGGTATCCTACCAAGCCGCCAAGCAAGCACTCGAAGACAACAACGGCGACATCCTCGAAGCACTGGCCAGTCTGGATCAAACAACTGTCAAGAAGAATGGATTTTGGAGTTCGGTGAGACAAATGATTGAAAAATTAAGTAAGATAAAACTGTCGTTTGAAAAAGAAGGGTCTCGACTGATCGGGCTGCCCATTACGATCGTCCTGGTACTGGCCTTCTTTTTCTTCCCGGTCGTGATCGGACTCAGCATCCTGCTGCTGCTACTCGGCTACAATCTCCAGATCGATAAGAGCGGCAATGAGATGGTCAAGATCCCGGCACTCGACTTAAGAGACGACGTCCACTAAGCAAACAATCCCGCGGGGCGGGATTTTTGTTATAATCAGGCTGGAGGGTCCCATGGCGAAAATATTGATCGTGGAAGACGAAAAGAATATAGCCCGGTTTGTCGAACTGGAGCTGATGCATGAACAGCACGAGGTCACCGTCTGCTATGACGGCCGCACCGGGCTGGACACGGCCCTCCGCTCAGAGTTCGACTTGATCCTGCTTGATATCATGCTGCCGGGACTGAGCGGTCTGGAGATCCTGCGTCGCCTGCGTCAAGCCAAGTCGAGTGTGCCGATCATTATGCTGACGGCCAAGGACGATATTTCTGACCGGGTGGCCGGGCTCGACAGCGGTGCCGATGATTATCTGACCAAACCCTTTGCCATCGAGGAGCTCTTGGCCCGCATCCGGCGGAGCCTGCGCTCGATGAAAAGCTCTGAGGTCATCACCTTTGGCCAGCTGAGCCTGAGCCCGAGCCGGCGTGAGGTATCGTTTGGCGATACCGAGATTGAACTGACCAAGACAGAATTCGATCTGCTGCATTATTTTTTAATGAGTCCGGGAAGAGTATTGACCCGTGATGAGATCATGAACGCCGTCTGGGGCTATGACTTTATCGGTGACACCAATATCGTCGATGTCTATGTCCGCTACCTCAGAAGCAAGATCGATGAGCGCTTTGGCGTGAAGCTGATCCAGACGGTCCGGGGAGTGGGGTATCGTTTCTATGAAGAAGATGCGCGCTAAACCAAAAAAACGACGCCTGCCGGGTTTTCTGCGAAAGATCTGGCGTTTGATCGAGCGCTTCTTTGACTTCTTCGGCCGCCTGTTTGAACAGCTGGCTCGCAAGTGGCGTCTGTCGATCAGCCTGAAGATCACCTTCACCTTTGTCATCCTGACCTGGTTTTTGGTCAATGTCTTTCGGGGCTTTGGACCCGAGGCCTCCGGTTTCTTTTTTACCATCATCGGCCTGCCCCTGATTGCCATCTTTGGCCGACGGGCCGTCGACTACCTGCTGCTTCCCATCAAGGACATGACCGAGACCGCCCGCGAGATATCCGGCTCAAAGCTGGAGCGGCGGATCGATGTCGGCGAGGCCCAGGATGAGCTACAGGACATGGCGATCATCTTCAATCAGATGCTCGATCGGATCGAGACCTCGGTCGAAGAGCAAAAGGCCTTCATCTCTCACGCCTCGCATGAGCTTCGGACGCCTCTGGCGGTGATCGATGGCTACTCCAATCTGCTCGACCGGTGGGGCAAAGAAGACCCGGCCGTCCGAGATGAAGCCATCTCGGCCATCAAGAACGAAACGACATCGATGAAAAACCTGATCGAAAAGCTGCTCACCATCTCACGCATGGACGCGGCGACTCGGACAGTGGAGCGATCGACGGTCGATGTTCAGGCACTCATCCGAGAGGTGATCGAGGAGACGATGGTGATGAATGATGAGACACCGACCTTTATCGGCAATGCCGAAGCGCTCAACCTATCGGCTGATCGGCTGCTGATCAAGGAAGTGCTTCGCATCTTAGTCGATAATGCCATCAAGTATACGCCCATCGAGGGAGTGATCAGCCTGAAGGCCTTTGAGCGGCCCGGTACGGGCCTGATCATCATCCAGGACACCGGCTGCGGGATCGCTCCCCGGCATCTGGCGAGGCTGTTCGATTCGTTCTACCGAGCCGATGATTCCCGGACCAGAAATACCGGAGGCTCCGGACTAGGGCTGGCGATCGCCAAACGCATCATCGAGCTCCACGGCGGCAGCATCACCGTCCAGAGCGAAGAAGGCGATGGCACCCGCTTTACCATCGAGCTTCCGATCGTTTAAATGAGAAATCTAAAAGCCGCGACGCTTTGAACCCGTCGCGGCCTTTTCATCTGGCGCCTAGAGCAGCTTCTGAGCGATCTGGCGAAGGGTCGGATAATAAACCGTCAGCAGCCGCTGATAGCCGCAGTATGTCTTATCACGGCCCAGATACATCGCGCCTTGGAGCCGCCGACAGCCACCGGCACACAAGCTGACATAGGCGCAGCCCTGACAAACCTCCGTCAGCTCCGATCGTTCCGCTAGAAACTGCTTAGCCTTTGGCGTCCGGGCTAAGTCTAGGAAGGAGTGCTCAAGTATGCTGCCTAGCCGGTACTCATCGGTAGCATAGAAATCGCACGGATACAGTGTGCCATCGGCTTCGATGACGTATTGGAGGCGACACCGACCATCAAGACCGCACAGCCTGACCCGACCCGTCCCGATCTGCTCGATCAAATGATCGATCAGCTGGATATGGAGCCATTCTCCGCTCCTAAGACGTTCCAGCCAGCGCTCGATCAATCGGTGATAGAAGCGGTAGAACTGCTCGGGTCTAAGGCCAACCTCAGGACTACCCAGCGGGGAGATCAGCGGGATGAGCTGGGCGTGCTCGATGCCCTGAGCGATCAGCCAATCAAACCATTCATCCGCCTGATTGGATAGCTCCGGCGTCAACACACTGAGGACATTGTAGTCGATGTGGTATTCATCCAACAACTGCTTAGCCGCCATCACCCGCTCGAAGGTATTGTTGCCGGATCGGTCCGGTCGATAGCGATCATGGGTCATTGGACCATCGAGGGATAGACCGATCAGCCAGTCGCGCTCTTTAAAAAACAAGGCCCAGTCCTCATCGAGCCGGAGGCCATTGGTTTGGAGCGAGTAGTCGACCCGTATCCCCGGCAGGAGATCATCGGCCTGCCGGGTGAAGTCTTGAAAAAATGAGAGACCGGCCAAGGTCGGCTCGCCTCCCTGGAAAGCGATCTCAAGCCGATCACCGCTCGTAAGATGGGCCTGAACGCGCTTTAGGAGCTGTCGGACAGTCTCAGGCGTCATCAAGCCGTGATCCGCTTTTAGTCGGTGCTCGGCGATAGCCTGATAGAAGCAGTAGCCACACTGCATATTGCACCCGGATGAGGCCGGCTTTATCAGGAGCGAGAGCGTCTTCATGACTCGTCGTTATCGTCTATCATCCACTGAAGCTGAGGCCAGCGGCCATCGAAGCGACCGGTGGCATAGGGCTGATCCTCACCCGGGGTGGAGCGGCCCGAAAGGATATAGCCTCTCAGAAGCTCCGTCAGCTGCTGGACGATCTCGGGATACTGATCGATCAGGTTGGTGGTTTCGGAGACATCGTTTGCCAGATCGTAGAGCTCGCTCGGTCGGAACAGATCACCCTCGGGCGTATAGCCGATCAGATCCGGTGCCATCTGCATACCGCCGCCGTCTCGGACAAAGCTAAGCTTCCAATCGCCTCGCCGGATCGAGAAGCCGCCGATGCCGGAGCTGTGGACGATATCGAGCCGAACGGCCCTGTCCTCACCCTGCCAGAGTGGCAGATTGGAGACCGAGTCTTCGGCCGCATCGTCTGAGAGATCGATCCCTAGCAGATCACTGATGGTGCGGTAAATATCGGAGTGACAGATCATTTGATCCGACACACTGCCGGCTTCGATCAGCGGTGGATAACTGATGATGGTGGGTTCGCGGTGACCTCCCTCCCAGATGTCCGACTTCTTGCCCCTGAAATGATAGCTCGGATGATGGCCCTGGGCCGACAGATCGGCCAGACTGGCGACGCCGGAAACACCGTTGTCGCTGGTGAAGATGATGATGGTATCGTCGAATAGATCCAATTCCTTCAGTCGGTGGGTGATCTGACCGACATAGCTGTCGAGCTGCAGGACGAAATCACCGTAGTAGCCGATGCCGGACTTGTCCTTATGCTCCTTATTCGGTAGGAGGGGGCCGTGGACCAGATGGACCGGATAGTAGATGAAGAAGGGATCGTCTTGTTGGCCATAGTGATCGATCAGCTCCATCACCTTGGCCTGCATATCATCGGGCACTCGGATATGAGCGTACTCCGGGGCGGCCGGACCGATCTGCCAGGCTCGCTGGGCCTGATCACCCACCCGGTCTAAGCTCAGAAGCCCGGTGATCAGGGTCGGCTTTTCGACCACCCGGTCATTTTCGATATAGACATAGGGCGGCTGATCGAGTGAGGCGGCCGTTCCGAAGAAATAGTCGAAGCCGTAGTCGTTTGGTCCGAAGGTGATCGGCTGGTCATAGTCGATATCGAGCCCTTCGATGCCCGACCAGAAGTCTTCGTAGTCGAAGTTGCCGGCTCGACCCTGACGAGGCTCCTTCTCGGGTGGCAGACTGGCCGGATCGACCTGATAGCGCTTGAAGTCCTTATGATCGAGCAGCGTCCACTCCAGGCCCAGGTGCCATTTGCCGACGGCGGCGGTCTGATAGCCCTCGTCCTTTAGCAATTGAGCCAGTGTCTGACGGTCCGGTTCGATCAGGCTCTGAGAATCCCCCGGCAAGACGAAGCTCTTGAGCCGAGAGCGCCAGTTATAGCGGCCGGTCAACAGACCATAGCGTGAGGGCGTGCACAGAGCCGAGGTGGCATGGGAGTCGGTAAAGCGCATACCGCCGGCGGCCAGTCGATCGATATGCTCGGTGTTGATCTTGGATCGGGGGTTGAAGGCCGATACATCGCCGTAGCCCAGATCATCGGCAAAGATAAGGATCACATTGGGTTTGGTCATTTTGAACTCCTTCACAGACTGTTAACTACCAAATACCCGGAATCAAGCCGAACCGGCGATCTTTTTTTCTCGTCACGGCGATCAGTTTTTTTGGTTTTCGACTGTAAAGCCGACCGGCTTAGGGTATGATTAGACAGGAGGATTGATAAAATGTTTAAGCTAACCTGCGATTCGACCGTCGACCTGTCCAAAAGCTATCTCGACGAGCGTGATATCGAATTTATTTCATTGCAATTTATATTAAACGACGAGACGTATGATGATGATATGGGCCAATCGATGGCCTACGCCGACTTCTATCAAAAGATCCGAGACGGTGCCATGCCCACGACCTCTCAGGTCAATGTGCAGCAGTATATCGATTTCTTTGAGCCGATGCTCCAACGCGGTGAAGAGGTGCTCCATATCGGCTTTTCGTCGGGGCTGTCCGGTTCGCACAGCGCCTCGGTGGTGGCAAGAAATGAGCTGCTGGAGAAGTATCCCGAATCTCAGCTATTGCTGATCGATTCCCTGGCGGCCAGCAGCGGCCATGGGATGGTGCTGGATATGGCAGCCGACCTGCGCGATAAGGGGGTATCGATCGAAGAGGCCTTCTTAGCTCTGGAAAAAGACAAGCTCAAGGTCCATCACTGGTTCTTTACTACCGACCTGACCCATTTCAAGCGCGGCGGCCGAGTATCACCGGCGGCAGCGGCTATCGGCGGACTGCTGAATATCTGTCCGCTGATGAATGTATCGCATGAAGGCAAGCTCACCCCCAGAGAAAAGGTGCGAGGCAAGAAAAAGGTCATCGAAGAGATGGTCAAGAAGATGCAGGAGCATGCCGAGGGCGGCACGCATTATGCTGGCAAGGTGTTTCTGTCGCATTCGGATTGTTTGGACGATGCCAAGAAGGTGGCCGAGCTGATCGAGGAACGTTTTCCTAATTTCATCAAGCCGATCAGAATCGAATCGGTCGGGACGGTGATCGGTTCTCATACCGGTCCCGGGACGGTCGCACTGTTCTTCTTAGGCGATGAAAGGGTGGACTGATGATATACACCGGCGTAATCGTAGCGGAATCCCTCAGCGATCCGACGCTGATCAATGAGCTGATGGTCGAGAAGGTGAGGATCACTCCGAATGAACACTATCATCTGTATCAGGTGAAGCTGACGATGGATGCCATCGGCGGCGTCGCCCGGCAGTTGAAGGACGACTGGTTCCTTCATTTTTGGCGAGACGATCACATCCTGGTCATCTTTGGCGAGGGCAAGCAGTTCTTTTTAGACCCGGAGGATAAGGCCTCCTGGGTGGAAGCGATCGCCTATGGCACGAGCCTGGGCTTTCAAGAAGACCGACTGCAGTTTTCGACGACCGGACTCTAAGCACCGCAGGGTGCTTTTTTTGATATAATGGTAAAAACAAGGATCACCCAAAATCAAGGAGGAGATGCCATGTTAGATAAACAGACTCGCGATCGCATCGCCAATTATCTGTTGCGCCGAGGCAGACCGATCGATATCGTCCGTTTTCGTCAACAGGTCGGCGGAGAAGCCGCCAATCGCCATGTCCTGCAATACCTCAACGCCTATCAAAACGAAGACGGTGGCTATGCTCACGGACTCGAGCCCGATATTCGCAGCCCGAAGTCGAGTCCGATCGCCACTTGGGCGGCCACTCGGATCCTGCGAAAGGTCATCGAGAATCCCGTCACCGAGACCCAGGTCAAATTGTTGTTCGACTATCTCAAAGACACAGAGCACTTTGTCGACGGCCGCTGGCGAGCCACCACACCCAAGATCAATGACTATCCCCACGCTCCGTGGTGGACCTTCGATGAAGCCACCGAGGCCAAGACCTGGGGCTATAACCCCAGCGCCGAGTTGGCTGGCTTTATCCTGCGCTTTAAGCCATCGACCTCGAATCTCTATACCATGGCCGAGGAGGTGGTCCGGGATATGGTCCCACAGATCATGTCAGAGGACTATCACCTGAGCGGTCATGAGCTGTCCAATGTCACCACGATGTATAAGGATCTGCTGATCGCCGGCCGGTTGGATCTGTTGCCGGAGGACTTTGGTCGCTTCCTGCAGGATAGAGTCAAGCAGGCCCTAAGTGAGGATCTGGCGGACTATCGGGCCGGAGAGTACGGCAATAACCCCTCGCTCTTTTTTATGAGTCGGGACAATCCGTACTATGAGGCCAATCAGGCCGTCGCCGAGGACTACGCTGACTTTCTCGAAGACACCCTAACGGAGGGCGGCTATTGGGAGCCCAACTGGAGCTGGGGAAAAGAGGAGTTGCCACCGGAGGTGCTCCACGATTGGCGAAGTGCCCTGACGACAGAAAATGCCCTGTATCTGAGAGGCTTGGGCCGCTTCTAGAGACAATCACCAACAAAAAACGAGACCCTCGGGTCTCGTTTTAGGTGAGAAGACTTAGGCGTCGACGCCGCCATCGACTCGGAGAAGTTGTCCGGTGATAAAGGAGGAGTCGTCGGTGGCAAAGAATAGGGCCACGGTGCCGATCTCTCGGCCTTGTCCGATGCGTTTGAGCGGTGACATCTGTTTCATCGGCTCCATCGCTTCTTCTCCGCCGGCACTATCGAGCATGGCGGTCAAAATGGCGCCCGGCAGGATAGCATTGACCCGGATCTCGGGGCCGAGCTCACGAGCCAGCGCCTTGGTCAAGCCGTTCATGGCATGCTTTGAGGTGGCATAGGCGACCGGGCCCCAACGAGCGGAGGTACCGGCGACAGAACCGGTATTGATGATCACACCCTTGCCTTTTTCCTTCATGATCGGGGCGACCATCTGTGCCAACATCAGCGCTGAGGTCACATTGACCTGTAGGGCATTGTCCCATTCCTCCAGACCGATATCGAGTGTCGGGGTGACACTGAGGAGGCCGGCATTGTTGAACAGGATGTCAACGGTGCCGAATTTTTCGATCGTTTTGTCCACGATCTGTTGCAGGTTGTCGCGATTGGTCATATCGGCGATAACATAGAGCGCTTCACCGCCGTTCTTTTCGATTTCCTCCACCACCGCTTTGGCGCGGTCTTCGTTTCGTCCGGTGATGACGACCTTGGCACCCTCTTCTGCAAACACATAAGCGGTGTCGCGGCCCATACCGGAAGTGCCACCGGTGATAATGGCTACTTTGTCTTGTAGTCTGCCCATCTAAATCTCCTTTCCTGGTTAGAATCAGTATTTGTGAATCACTTAACATGAAAATCGTAGCATAAGCCGGCTCGATTGTCAAAGATGAGATATTCTTCACCAAACGAATATACAATCAGTCTGTCTTTGAAATATGTACAAATTTCAAGTCAAAATGGATATTGTTTTTTAATTAACAATATGGTACACTGGCATTAGATAAAAAAATATCGATTCGCGAACGTGTACTGAGGAGGTAAAAATGTACAGAATCGTAAGGAAAGAGAAGCTGAACGACAATGTCACGCGCATGGCGATCGATGCGCCGCATGTGGCCGTTCACGCCAATGTTGGTCAGTTCATTATGTTTCGCGTCCACGAATTCGGCGAAAGGGTCCCGCTGACCATCGCCGGGGTCGATCGCGAAGAGGGCACCGTTGATATCATTTTCCAAACTATTGGAAAGAGCACTCGTCTGTTAGCCGAAAAAGAAGCCGGCGATACGATCTACGGCTTTGTCGGTCCGCTGGGAAAACCGTCCGATCTTGAAGGCTATGATACGGCACTGGTCATCGGCGGAGGCGTCGGGACCGCCATCGCCTTTCCTTCGGCAGTCAAACTACATAGACTTGGTACCAAGGTCGACGTGATTGCCGGATTCAGGAATAAAGACATCGTCTTCTTAGAGGATGAGTTCCGACAAGCCTCAGACAATCTCTATGTCATGACCGATGACGGCTCGTATGGCGAGGGCGGCTTTGTCACCACCAAGCTCGAAGAGCTGTTGGCGGCCGGTAAGACCTATGACCTGGTGGTTGCGATCGGTCCGATCCCGATGATGAAGGCGGTGGTGGCCATGACCAAAGAACACAATATCAAAACCCTCGTTTCGCTCAATCCCATCATGGTCGATGGCACCGGGATGTGCGGCGGCTGCCGCGTCCAGATCGGTGGCGAAACCAAATTCGCCTGTGTCGATGGTCCGGAGTTTGATGGCCACCTGGTCGACTTTGATGACTTAGCCCGGCGTAACCGATCCTATCTGTCCGAAGAAGAAGAGCGCGATCACGACTGCCGTCTGCAATTAGCGGCTGATGCTGTGGCTGAGACCAGCCCGGCTCATCAATAAAAAGGAGTTCAAATCATGTCGAAACGGAATATGAGCCCCGTTAAAGTCGAGATGCCGGCCCAAGATCCCTTGGTCCGGGCCAGAAACTTTAAAGAGGTCGCTCATGGCTATACCGAGGAGATGGCCCTTGAAGAGGCCGCCCGTTGTCTGCAGTGCAAACATAAGCCGTGTATGAATGGCTGTCCCGTCAATGTGCAGATTCCGGATTTCATCAAACTGATCCTGGAAAAGGACTACATAGCTGCCAACCAAAAAATCCTGGAGACCAATGTCTTGCCGGCCGTCTGCGGTCGGGTCTGCCCCCAAGAGAACCAGTGCGAGGCGCTGTGCGTCCGGGGCATCAAAGGTGAACCGGTCGCCATCGGTCGTCTGGAGCGATTCGTGGCGGACTATTTCCGCGATCACTCGGAAATCAAGTCCCATAACTATGAGAAAAACGGCATCAAGGTGGCCGTGGTCGGCTCAGGCCCGGCCGGACTGAGCTGTGCGGGCGACCTGACCCGGATGGGCTACGATGTCACGATGTTTGAATCACTGCCGGAGGGCGGTGGGGTCTTGGTCTATGGGATCCCGGAATTTCGTCTGCCCAACCATATCGTTCGCCATGAAGTCAGACAGCTGCGAGCCGACGGTGTGACCCTTGAACGAAATATGGTCGTCGGCCGATCGATCACGATCGATGAGCTGTTTGATGAGCACGGATTCGAAGCCGTCTTTGTCGGATCGGGCGCCGGTCTGCCGGTTTTCCTAGGCATCCCGGGTGAAAACAGCGTCGGAGTCTTCTCGGCCAATGAGTACCTGACTCGCTCCAATCTGATGCGGGCCTATGATGATCGCTACGATACACCGATCCGGATCAGTAAGAAGGTGGCCGTGGTCGGCGGCGGTAATGTCGCCATGGACTCCGCCCGGACGGCGATGCGCCTCGGAGCCGAGGAGGTCTATATTGTCTATCGCCGATCCTTTGATGAGATGCCGGCTCGAAGTGAAGAAGTCCATCACGCCAAAGAAGAAGGCATCATCTTTAAAAACCTGACGAGCCCGGTGGCAGTCAAGTCGGACGATCGCGGTGAAGTGATCGCACTGAGATGTCAGTCGATGGAGCTGGGTGAGCCGGATGCGTCCGGTCGCCGGCGACCGGTGCCGATCGAGGGCTCGGAATTCGATCTCGAGGTCGATACCATCGTCATCGCCGTCGGGACCAACCCGAACCCGTTGATCAAATCGACCACAAAGGGACTGGATGTGACCGATTGGGGCGGCATCATCACTGATGAGCAAGGCGCCACCTCTCGGCCCGGGATCTTTGCCGGGGGCGATGCCGTCACCGGGGCAGCCACTGTCATCTCGGCCGCCGGGGCCGGCAAGGTAGCCGCCACGGCGATCGACAACTATATCAAGCAAAAGAATGCCTAGGCATTTTTACCTCCGGTCTGACCTGACAGGGTCAGGCCTTTTTTTATGATTGTCACTCGATCGGTTTTGTCGGGTATGAATAAGCCAGCAAGAACCAAAGGAGTGATCTGTGGATTTTAAGGATATCTATCGTCACGGCACCTACAATCTGATCGGCTCCATCCTCCGCCACTATGGCCTGGCGGGAGGCGAGCCGCTGCCGGTGATCGACCACTATCTGACTAAAAACTATCGCAATGTCTTTATCCTGCTGATGGACGGTCTGAGCGTCAAGCTGGTCAGGACCTCGGAGTTTCTCAGCCGTCACCTGGCAGATGAGATCTATTCGGTCTTTCCCTCGACCACGACGGCGTCTCTGACGACCCTGTATTCGGGACTAAGCCCGATCGAGCACGGCTGGATGGGCTGGAATGTCTATCTGCCGGAGCTGCCCTATGACGGGGTGACACTGCTTCTAAACACGGTCATGAACAGTGATCAGCCGGCGGCTGATTATCATGTCGGACATGAGCTGCTGGGCTATCGGTCGATATTCGATCGGATCTCTCAGACCGGCACCCATGTGCTCCATACCAGCCCGTTTACTGACACCGGAGCCCGCTCGGTCGATCATCTGCTGAACCATCTGTATGAGCATGCTCAAAGACCGGGCCGAAATTTCGGGTTTGGCTATTGGACCGAGCCCGATTATACCCAGCATCAGCACGGGGCGATGTCGCCTCAGGCCTTAAAAGTCGTGCGTGATCTTGAAGAGAGCCTAAAGATCTGGCGAGAGCTCCTATCAGATACTCTGTTGATCGTGATGAGTGATCACGGCATGATCGATTCGACCCCTGTCTATCTGTCGGACTATCCGGAGCTGTATGATCTGCTCCGGCGAGAGATCTCGTTTGAGCCGCGCAATCCGTCGTTTTTCATTAAAGACGGCCAGCGGGAAAAGTTTTCTGATAAGTTTAGGGAATTACTGCCGGATTTTGATCTCTATACGCATGAGCAAGTGCTGGCCAGTGGGATGTATGGCCCCGGCACACCGCATCCCTCGACCGAGCACTCGATCGGCGATTTTGTGGCCGTCGCCAGAGGCACAAGACGACTGCATCATGACCGGGCCAAGGCGGTCGATTTCATCGGCGTCCATGCCGGCTTGACGCGGGAGGAGATGATGGTACCGCTCATTATCTTTGAATGCCCATGACGATCCATCAATTGACGCCCAGGATCAAATTGCTCGAGTTTGAGGACCTCAAGGATCTGTTGGATGTCAGTCTGATCGTGGGACTGATCGAAACCGACCGGGCCGTCTACCTGATCGACAGCGGCCTGGGGCCGGATCAATTAGAGCCGGTGCTAAAGCAGATCACCAAACCGGTCCATCTCATCTTGACCCATTCTCACTGGGATCATATCTGGGGCGCCCAAGCGATCACCGGTGACATCTATGGCCATCGGTTATTCGAAGACGAGATGAGTGAGCGGATGCTGAAGAAATTCAAACGCTATAAGCGCGGCGTGACCGAGCTTGTCACCCCCAATATCCTGGTCGATGATACGATGCAGGTGGAGGATCTGACGCTGTTTTATACGCCGGGGCATACCCGGTGCTCCATCTCGGTCTGGGATCCGATCGATCAAGTGATTTTTGTCGGGGACACCTTGTTTACCGTCTATCGCAATGAAGCGTTGACGAACGAGCATCTGGAGAGCCTGTACAAATACCGTGCGCTACCGTTTAGGTATCTGGTGCCGGGTCATATCGGTCCGATGGATCGGCGTGACTTAGAACGGATCATTAAAAAACTGGAAAAGGAGACAGACAAGTGATGAGTTTCCATTACGGAGCCCTTCAGGCGCTCTATTGGATGCTGTTTGGGGCCATCAATGGCTTTGTCACCGTCTACCTGCTGGGGCAGGGGCTTGACGAATCGATCATCGGGCTGCTCATTGCCGCAAGCAATACCGTGGCGGCGCTCATCCAACCGCTCTTGGCCGGCTGGATCGATCGGACCAGCCGGTTTCGGCTAAAGGACATCGGTTTGGCGATGGCACTCGGCATTGGCCTTCTCTTGGCGCTGAGTCTATCGGTTCCGGCCGTTTCGGTCGTAGGCTTTCTACTGGCGACGGTCTTGATCTGGGCATTGCAACCGATCGTGAACTCGGTTGCCATCTACTATTTGAACCGAGGCGATCGGCTGAACTTTGGTACCGCCCGGGCCGCCGGTAGCGGCTTTTATGCCCTGATGTCATTTATCGTAGGCTATCTCATCATCCGCCACGGCGTGTCGGTCATTCCGATTGCGGGCCTGGTCATGAGCGGTCTGATCGGACTCACCTTCAGCCTGTTTGTGATGGAGCATACGGCGGATACGGTTGATCCGTATAAGTATGTTGAAAAAAGAGTTGGCTTTTGGCGGGAGCAGCGTTTCTTTGTGTTGTTTTTGATCGGCATCATCCTGCTGTTCACCTTCCATACCTTTGCCACCACCTACTTGATCCAGATCGTGGAGCGGATCGGGGGCGATGCGTCCACCATGGGGACAGCGGCGGCTGTCATGGCGATCGTCGAGATCCCGGTCTTGATCTTCAGCAATCAATTGATCAAGCGCTTCGGCGCCAATAAACTTTTGATCTTTGCGGCCTTCTTTTGGGTCATCAAGGCCTTGGGGATCATGTTGGCTCCGACCATTCCACTGCTCTATCTGGTCTTTTTGACCCAGGCGCTATGCTATGCGCCCCTGATCCCGGCCAGTGTCCACTATACGAATCAGGTGATGCGGCCGGGTGAAAAGGTATTTGGTCAGGCCCTGGTCACGGCGGCCTTTACGATCGGTGGGGTGGTCGGGAGCCTGCTGGGAGGCTTGATTATCAGCTACCTGGGGGTCTATCCGATGATGCTCTCGGGCGTGATCATCACCTTGATCGGCTGGCTGATCATCACCTTGGCCATTCGCTGTCAAAAGAAGAGGGAACAGCCTGATCTCCCGCGCTAAGGCCGGTTTTTGCTTCAGTCGTCTTGTTCGATATGGCCTTGTTCCGCGTCCTTTAGTCGCTGCTTGAGCTCTTGCAGTTTGGTCCATTGATTGGTGACATCTCGGATGATGGCCATGACGTATTGGATCTCACCGGCCTCATCCTTTTCGACGCTTAAACGAAACTCGATCGATAAGCGGTCACCGTCTTTATGCATTGCCGGGACTGCCATGGTATGGCCCGGGGCATAGCGGGATCGGCCGCTGTCGATAAACTTTAAGTAGGCCTCGGTATGTCGCTGTCGCAGGCTTTCGGGTATGATCCGATCCAGCGGCTGGCCTAACATGTCGTCTTCGTCATAGCCGAAGGTGTCGAGTGCTCCGTAGTTCCAGTAGACGACTCGGTCATCACGATCTAAAACAATGATGGCATCGGGTGCGGTATCGATCATTTGAAGCAGGTCTAAGTCCATAGTATCCCTCCCTGGTGTAGTTGCTCCTTTATACCCTAAGACGATCATAGCGAACGAAAACCCCTAGGATTGCCCAGGGGTTTTGACGGCATTGATCATATTCTTTAGACTCAGCTGCTTGAGGTCACCTAGCAGTTCCTTCTTTGCCTCGGGGCTAAAGGGATAACGCTCGATCGCATCTGAAAACTCTTTTTCGAACCGCTTTTTTTGGACCCAGTAATCAAAAAGAAGGGTCGGCGAGCGCAGCAGCAGCGTGCCAAAGTGAGCGATGATTCGAAGGACAGGCTGCATGCCTATGCCTTATCAGCGTCTGAATTATGGGTTTGAGCCATGTTGGCGACCGACTTCAGGTTGATCATATAACGCTTAGCCATATCCAAAGCATCACGCTCAGGGATCCCGGCGGCGATCAGTTGCTGGTAGAATTCACCGATGGCCTTGCCCATGTCTCGACCGGCATCGGCGGTGTAGAAGCTGGAAACGACACCTTTGATCAAGGCCGGGATCTTTTCACTGACGGTCTCGAGAACTTGCCCTAATTCTTCGATATCGTTGGGAAAGTTTTTTTCTTCTTTATTCATTCATATCTCCTAATGGGATCAGTCTAAGGCCGAGTGTCAGCGCACTACGGGCCAGGTTGAGTGATTGGACGACATAGTTGTCCGGCTTTGGAATGGTAAAGACCGGCGCTGGGTGGATCGGAGCCGTCGCTTGCTTGAGCCTTAAATAGATGATCAGATCGTCTTGACAGGCCGAACAAGTGAGGACATGTTCGAAGAAGGCCGATTGCTCCGAGATATTCAGTTTTCCCTGGACATATTCAAGCGCGTGATGCATTAGGCTCCTCCAACATGGTGCGTAGTCGGTTCTTTAGGGTGTGAAATCGACTTTTCACGGTACCCAGTGGGATGTCTTCGAGGTCGGCGATCTCCTGATACGTCAGCCCCACCTGAAAGATGAGAAACAACAGCCGCTGATCGGCCGGCGACAGTTTTTCCAGGGTGGTTTTGAGATCGACTGAGCCGGTGAAATCGGCTGATTGTGGGGCGGTCTCGTCCAAGGGCTCCGCCACAGTCCGGCTTCGGTAGAAGTCAGCGATTCGACGCTTGGCGATGGCGATCAGCCAGGTGGTCGGTTGCGCCCGGCCATCATAGCGATGGCAACTTTGCCAGGCCGAGAGCAGCGACTCCTGATAGACATCCTGGGCATCCGACAAGGACGGAAGGGACAATCGGAGGTACTCCAACAGCTTGGGGCCGGATCGTTCGACGAGTTGTTCAAAGGCCTGTTTATCCACCACTGCCTCCCTTCACTAGATTAGTCGTTAAGTCGCCAAAAAAGGTTCATTTCTTTTTAGTCTATCTTATTTTAGCTGTTTCCTGTTAAGTCGAAGTAAACAAATGCCAAGGACTCTTTGAGAGGAGAGAGAATCGTGTATATTATAAGTAGTAAGTAGTAAGTAATAAGTAATAAGTAAAGATTGGAGATTAGCATGAATCTATCGATCCCGCAGAGTTTTCTCTTATTGACGGTACCTGAAAAGGGCAGCTTCTCGGTCCTAAGCTCGTATGAGAACTGGCTGATCGCCTCGGCGATCTTAGAGTTGATCCTAAGTGATGTGGCCGATCTATCGGACGAAAAGATCATGATCGTCAGGGATCTGCCGCCGGAGCTGTCATATCTGTCCGGTCTGTATCAATTCCTGATGATCTATGAGGGGAGCCTGAAAAATGCCGTATTGTCTTTTGGGATGGAGGACTTGGGGCGTAAGCAGCGCCAAGTTTTAACGGGAACCTTTGAGAGCCTCTCGGCTTTGGGCCTGGTCACACCTCAGCCGAAGAGGCGGCTGGGTGTCAAACACACGGCCTATATACCGGATCTGACGGCTCGGGATCAGTTGGTTGAAGAGCTGAGAGCGACGATCCTGGAAGGTGATTTCAACACCGACATGGTCGCCTTGACGATGCTGTTGGATAAGTCAGGCGATCTGAGGCACTTTTTCACCGACTATGAGCGCAAGCGCTTCAGACAGCAGTTTGAGCGCTGGCAACAGGATCCTCGGTTTCGATCGGTGGCCCAGGCGATCGACTTTGTCCTACAGCTGCTGCTCCTTTATATCATCGTTACGGCCAACGCCTAATGTCGCGCCGCCGCAGTGATGAGGTGATCGCTGAGGCTGAGTTTGTCACGATCGGTGAATTGGTTCGACTTAGCCATCAGCGCTACAGCACATTGAAACACTATGTCGAAATCGGCCTATTGCCGTTTGAGCAAGCCGACACCAACCTGACCCGGCGATTTCGGCGGGAAACGTCGCTTCGGATCCTTGAGCGCATCCTCTCGCTGAGAGAAGCAGGAAAAAGCCTCGGCGAGATCGAGGCTATCATGCGGGGTGAACCGGCCGATCCGATCGGCTTAGGCTAGATAGAGGGCTGATGCAATAGTCTTCGATTCGAATTTATCCTTTTTGGTGATAGAAAGCTTCGGCAACAGTACCTCTGATAGAACTACTGTGATAAGATAGTTACGTGAGGTAACTGTGAAAGCACTACAAGAAAAAATCAGACGAGAAGGTCGGGTCAAGGACGGTTCCATCCTCAAGGTCGACCATTTCTTGAATCACCAATTGGATATTCCTTTTTTGCAGGCGATCGGTCAGGAGTTCTATCGCTTGTATGGTAATGAAAACATTACCAAGATCTTTACGATCGAAAGCTCCGGCATCGCGATCGCTTCGATCGCCGCCCTCTACTTTGAGGTCCCGGTCGTGTTTGCCAAGAAGGCCAAGAGCCAGAACCTCGATGGTGAGCTCTATACCAGCTCGGTCCGAAGCTATACCTATGGCAAGGACTTTACGATCACTGTCGCTAAGAAATTCCTGACGCCGCAGGATCGGGTGCTGATCATCGATGATTTTTTAGCGGAGGGCAATGCCATGCGAGGCCTGCTTGAAGTGACCGAGCAATCGGGTGCTGAAGTGGTGGGTCTGGGGATCGTGATCGAAAAGGGCTTCCAAAGCGGTGGCCGTGATCTGCGAGCCCGAGGCTATCGACTGGAGTCACTGGCCATCGTCAAAGAGTTTGTTGGCGATCAGGTCGTATTTGACGACTAGAATTGAAGAGATTCTTGCGGGAGTCTCTTTTTGTTTTGGAGCTTAGATGAAGATATTGCTGAGTGGCTTTGATCCGTTTGGCGCAGAGGCCATCAATCCGGCCTATGAGGCCATCAAGGCCTTGCCGGATGAGATCGAGGGAGCTCGTCTCATTAAACTGCGATTACCGACCGCCTACCGGCGATCCTTTGACGTTTTGCAGGCCGCCATCGAAGCGCACCGGCCTGATGTGGTGCTATCGATCGGTCAGGCCGGCGGTCGCTTGGCCATCACGCCCGAGCAGGTCGCCATCAATCTGGCCGAGGCCAGGATCCCGGATAATGACGGTGATCAGCCGATCGCTAGGCCCCTGCAGCCCGGAGGCGAGACGGCTTATTTTTCCAGCCTACCGGTCAAGGCCATGGCTGCGGCCATCAAGGCCGAAGGCCTGGCGGCTGAGGTATCCTATTCAGCCGGTACCTTTGTCTGTAATGCCATCATGTACCAGGCGCTCTATCTGGCGGCTACTCGCTATCCCGAGATGAAGGCCGGCTTTATCCACGTCCCCTTTTGCCTCGAGCAGGTGGCGGGGAGACCCGAGACTCCGGCGATGTTACTTGAGGATATCACGCGCGGTCTGGCGGCGGCGATCAGGGCGATTGTCAGGGGGGACGACTCCTTGGAAATCGTGGCCGGAAGCCTCCACTGATGAGGAATTGTTCAATGCCAGAAATTAACGAATTGACAGAGTTTTCATGACAATTCCTTGGCTTTCTCAGTTAATCCGCCTACAATGTGATAAAATAATAAGAACCAACAAATTTCAACATCCAAGTGGCTTTTTCCGTTTGGCTCGTGACAAGGCCGGCGGGGATCGTTATACTGAAAGCAATTGTTCGTTAAAAAAATGTGATTTTTTACAGGAAGGGGTGTAGCATGGATTTCCAAGCGATTGACATTGTCCGTCAGGCCGAAAAAGAAGCCGATCAGCTGATCGAACAAGCCAGGATCAGTGCCCGGGACGCCAGGTCTCAGGCGGTGGCTGATGCCAAGGCCAAGACGGATGAAGTACTTGAAGCTGCCCGAATCAAAGCCAAGCAACTAGAAGATGTCGCCATCAAGGTCGGGCAAGAAGAAGCCCGGCCGATCTTAGAAGCCTCTCGGCAGCGGTCGGAACAACTCCTGGCAGTCGCCGATGAGAAGCTCTCAGCGGCTGCTGAAATGATCGTGGAAAGGATACTCGGCTAATGGCGATTGTAGACATGAGTCGTTTCTCCCTGATGGCCTTCGATGCCGATCGGGAGGAGCTGCTAAAACAACTGCAAGCCTTTCAAGATGTCCATTTCCTGGATCTGAGAGACGAAGGTCTAAGCGAAGGTGTCGCCATGATCGACCAGGATGTCCGGGTCGATCGGATCCAAGAGGATTTGACCCAGCTTGACTGGATGCTGAAGCTGTTGCAGGCCAGCGATACCCGGCCGACCGGGCTTTCGGGCATGCGACAGGGGCTGCCGACCTATTCGTTTGATGAGATGCGGCAAAAGGCCGAGGAAATCGATTTCAAGAAAGACTATTACGAACTGCGTGAGATCCAGTCCAAGCTGGATGGCTTCGCGCAGGCCAGAAACGACAAGCAGGCTCAGATCGCTTTATTAAAGCCCTGGGAGTCGCTGCCATTTTATCCGGCACAAGTGGATTCTTTAAAACAGGTCCGTGTCCAATACGGCTCGGTCCTGCGTCGCTTTGTCGACAGCTTCAAAGAAGACTTTGCCGAGCTTGAGCTGAGTGATTACCAGGTGGTGGCCGAACTCGGCGGCCAATACTATCTGGTGATCCTGGGTCATCACGACGAAACCGAAGAACTGCAGGATGTCCTGAGACGAAACGGTGTCTCGCCCATCACGCTTGATGTCAAGCAACCGGTGGTCGATGAGATCGCTCAGCTGCATCAAGAAATCAGTCAGATCGAGGAGGAATCCCGGGACTGGCAGGCGAAGCTGCCTGAGTATGCGCCCAGGATGAGCGATTATGAATTGGTCCACGAGGCCAAGAGCAATGAGCTACTCAAGCTCGGTGCGACCAGAAACTTCTTAAAGACCGATCGTCTGACACTGATCCAGGGTTTTATCCCCACCAAGCTCGAAGCTGAATTTACCCAAAAGCTCGACCAGGAGCTGGGCGATGACTACTATGTCGAGATGGTGCCGGCCGATCGCGATGATCCGGCGGTGCCGATCCTGCTGAAGAACAATCCGTTTGTGGAGAGCTTCTCGAGCATCACCAGTATGTACGCCCTGCCCAAATACAATGAGGTCGATCCGACACCGTTTTTTGCTCCCTTCTACTGGATGTTCTTCGGTATGATGGGCGCCGATGTCGGCTATGGACTGCTGATCATGCTGGTGACCGGGATCGCACTCAAAGCCTTCAATCTCAAGCCCTCCTTGCGCCAATTCGTCAGGTTTTTCTTTTTCCTGTCGTTTTCGATGGTCCTGTGGGGTTTGATCTACGGCAGCTTCTTTGGCGATCTGATCGCGCTGCCGAGCCTGATCGATACCAATCAGGACTTTATGCTGATGCTGGTCGTATCGATGGCGCTGGGTCTGGTCCACCTGTTCTTCGGACTGGCCCTAAAGGCCTATGTCCTGATCCGCGATGGCAAGCCGATGGATGCGATCTATGACGTCCTAAGCTGGTATCTCGCCCTGGGCGGTGGGATCCTATGGCTGGTCAGCGGGATCGCCAAGCTGCCTCCCGTCTGGACGACGGTCGGCAAGGTGGCGATGATCATCGGGATGGTCATGATCCTGGTGTTTGCCGGACGGGACTCCAAGAGCTTTGTCGGCCGGTTGGTCGGTGGACTCTATGAGCTCTATGGCATCTCCAGTTATGTCGGGGACTTCGTATCGTATTCGCGTCTGATGGCGCTGGGTCTGGCCGGTGGCTTCATCGGTGTCGCCCTGAATATGATCGTGAAGATGCTCTTTGGCGGTGGGATCATTGGGATCGTGTTCGGGGTAGTGGTATTTGCCGGCTTCCATGCCTTCAATATCTTCCTGAGCGGCCTGGGAGCCTATGTCCATACCTCACGTCTGACGTATGTTGAATTTTTTGGCAAATTCTATGAAGGTGGCGGGAAGGCGTTCCGTCGGTTCCGGTCCACCCCGAAATATATCGAAATCAAAGAAAAGTAGGAGGAAAACATGTCGGAATTTTTCATTAACTATGGGGGTCTCATCTTTGCTGCTATGGGAGCAGCCTTTGCCGTACTGTTTGCCGGGATCGGCTCCGCGATCGGTGTCGGTCTGGCGGGTGAAGCTGCCAGCGGCGTCATCATCGAAGAACCGGAAAAGTTCGGTAAATCACTCGTGCTGCAGCTGCTGCCCGGTACTCAGGGACTCTACGGTTTTGTTATCGGACTGCTGGCCATGCTCAAGCTCAGACCCGATATGGCGCTCAACGAAGGTCTCTACATCCTGATGGCCTGTCTGCCGATCGCCTTTGTCGGCTATCGCTCGGCCATTGCCCAAGGCAAAACCTCAGCCGCCGGTATCAACATTTTGGCTAAAAACGAAGAACACCAAACCAAAGGGATCATCTACGCCGTTATGGTTGAAACCTACGCCATCTTGGCATTCGTTATTTCTCTCATCCTGTTAAACTTCGTTTCGTTTTAAGGAGTGAGTATGTCGAATATTGATAACATAACTCAAAAGATTTTGGCCGACGCTCGAGCGCAAGCCGACGAGATCGCCAATGAAAGTAAGCGGGTCGTAGACGAGCTGCTGGCTGAGAGTGATGTTAGAGCCGAGGCCCAGAGCCAACACATCATTGAGAAGGCGACCGAAGAAGCCGCCCGAAAGAAGGCCAAGATCCTCTCGAATGCCCGGATCAAGGCCCGTGATGAGGCCTTGGGAGCCAAGCAGGTGGTCCTGAGTCGCGTCTTTGATCTGGCCCAGGAGAAGCTGGCCAAGCTGGATGACAGCGCCTTTGGCGACTTTCTGACCAAAACGATCGCTTCGCTCGATCTCAAAGGGGGCGAAAAACTGCTCCTGCCAAAGGAACGAGTCGAGTTCGTCAAGGGCTTAGGCCTGAAGGTGGCGGTCGAAGCGAGCGACTTTGTCGAGAGCGGCTTCCAACTCCAGGACGGTCAGACCGTCTTGAACTATTCCTTTCAAGACTTGGTAGATGATATCAAGGCAGATATGCAAGGGGAGATTATCGAGCGGATTTTTCCTGAGGAGGCATAATGACAAGAGATGATTATATCCAAGCCTCCACCCGCACGCGGGTACTGGAGAAAAGGCTTCTGAGCCGAGCCCAATACGATCAGCTCGTCGAAGCCAAGGATATGGATGAGGTGTTTCGCTTATTGTCTGAAACCGTCTACGGACCGTATTTCAGTAAAGCCGACACGCCCCAAAGCCTGGATAATGCCGTCGATCAAGCCCTGAAGGACTTCTACCGGGATATGCGCTCGATGGCCCCGGACAAGGAATTGGTCGATATCTTCCTCTTAAAATACCGCATCCACAACCACAAGGTGTTCATGAAGGAGCTGCTCCTGGGTGAGGATCAGTCCGATGTCTATATGGACATCGATGACGGCGATTTTCTGGAGCGAAAAGAAACCCTGATGTTGATGGATGAACAGCTGAGAGAGCGTGAATTTCCCGCCTACTTTGCCCAAGCGCTGGCCGCCTTTGACAAAACCAAAGACGCTCAGTTTATTGACATCTACGCCGATGCGGCCTATTTTGAGAAGATGCTCGAATACGCCGACGAACTCGATGTGCCGATGATCACCGAATACGTCCGGGATCTGATCGATTTCACCAATCTAAAGACCCTCTTTCGGATGCGCCGGCAGATGAGAAATGCCACATTGGTCGATGATGCGCTGATCGCCGGGGGAAACCTGGCCAAAAACGAGATCAGCGCCCGCTTCTTCGATTCGGTCGAAGACGTCGTGGCTCAGCTAAAACTAAAGAAAGTCGGCTCTGCCCTGCAAAAGGGCTTTGAAGCCTATGAAACCAACCACAAATTGGCCAGCTTTGAGAAATACTTCGAGAATCACTCGATGGATCGTCTCAAGGATGCCAAAATGATCAACTACGGGCCGGAGGTATTGTTTGCTTTTATGTTGGCCAAGGAGACCGAGATCAAGAATCTGCGTCTGATCCTGGTGTCCAAGCTCAACAACCTGCCGCCCGAAAAGATCCGCGAACGCTTAAGGGGGACCTATGTATAAAGTAGCTGTCGTTGGCGACAAAGACTCTGTACTGGTGTTCAAGGCGCTCGGGATCGATGTATTGACACCGACGAGCCCAGATGAGATCCGTCGGGTGATCGACGATCTGGCCAGAGACCAATACGGAGTGATCTTTATTACCGAGCAGCTGGCCTCACTCGTACCTGAGACCATCGCTCGCTATGATGATGAGATGATACCGGCCGTTATTCTGATACCGAGCAATCAAGGTACTCTGAACATAGGCATGGATCGGATCGACCGCAGTGTCGAAAAAGCGGTCGGCTCCAATATTTTGTAAGGAGGAACCCATTGAAAGTTGGTAAGATAATCAAAGTATCCGGGCCGCTGGTCGTGGCCGAAGGGATGGACGAAGCCAATGTCTATGACGTTGTTTTGGTATCAGAGAATAGACTGATTGGTGAAATTATTGAAATGCGCGGCGATCGGGCCTCGATCCAGGTCTATGAAGAGACCACCGGGATCGGTCCGGGCGAACCGGTCTATACGACCGGCAGCCCCCTCTCGATCGAGCTTGGACCGGGCCTCATCGAGATGATGTTTGACGGGATCCAGCGACCGCTGGCGGTGCTGCGCGATCAAGAGGGTGACTTCCTCTTGAAAGGGGCGGAGGTAAAAAGCCTCGACCGGGAAAAGGTCTGGGAGTTTGTGCCGACGGCTGAAGTCGGTGATGAGGTCTCCCCGGGCTCGATCATTGGGACCGTCCAGGAAAATCCGGTCTTCCTGCATAAGATCATGATCCCACCGGGCGTGAGCGGCAAGCTCAAATCGATCGACAGCGGTCACTTCACCGTGACCGAAGACATCGCCGTCGTCGAGACCGAAGACGGTGATCGAGCCGTCCAACTGATGCAGGTCTGGCCGGTCCGACGAGGCCGACCCTATGAAAGAAAACTTGACCCCGATGTACCGCTGGTCACCGGCCAACGTGTCATCGACACCTTTTTTCCGGTCGCCAAGGGCGGCACGGCGGCTATCCCGGGACCGTTTGGCTCGGGTAAGACCGTGGTCCAGCATCAGCTGGCCAAGTGGGCCGATGCCGAGATCGTCGTCTATGTCGGCTGCGGTGAGCGCGGCAATGAAATGACCGACGTTTTGATGGAGTTTCCGGAAATCATCGACCCCAAGACCGGTCAATCGCTCATGAAGCGGACGGTCTTGATCGCCAATACCTCGAATATGCCGGTGGCGGCCCGGGAGGCTTCGATCTATACCGGGATCACCATGGGTGAATACTTCCGTGACATGGGCTACTCGGTCGCCCTGATGGCCGACTCGACCAGCCGCTGGGCGGAAGCACTGCGCGAAATGTCGGGTCGTCTCGAAGAGATGCCCGGGGATGAAGGCTATCCGGCCTATCTGGCCAGCCGCGTGGCTGAGTTCTATGAGCGAGCCGGTAAGGTCGTCTGCTCAGGCGGTGACGAGCGAGAGGGCGCTCTGACCGTTATCGGGGCCGTTTCGCCTCCGGGAGGCGATATCTCGGAGCCGGTCTCACAATCGACCCTTCGGATCGTGAAGGTCTTCTGGGGACTCGACTATGCCCTCAGTTATGCCCGTCACTTCCCGGCCATCAACTGGCTCAACTCCTATTCGTTGTATCAGATGAAGATGGATCGATATTTTGACAATCAGGTTGATCAGGACTTCTCCAAGCGACGAGTCGAGGCCATGTCACTGCTGCAAGAAGAATCCGGCCTCCAAGAGATCGTTCGCCTGGTCGGACGTGACAGCTTAAGTGAAGGCGATCAGCTCAAGCTTGAAGTCGCCAAGAGCCTGCGAGAAGACTTCCTCCAGCAAAACGCCTTCCATGAGATCGATACCTTCTGTTCGCTGCCGAAGCAGGATAAGATGATGGATCTGATCCTGGCCTTCTACGGTGAAGCCAGAGAAGCCCTGAGCAAGGGCGTCTATCTGAATGAAGTCCTGTCGCTGCCGGTGCGCGATAAGATCGCCCGGGCCAAATATGTCACGCAGGACAACCTGCAAGAGATCGATCAGATCAAGGGCGAACTAAAGGATGAAGTCGCCGGTCTGATCAATCAGAGAGGAGGCCAAAATGCTTAAAGAATATAAAACCGTTCGTGAAGTCGTTGGTCCTCTGATGTTGGTCGACGGCGTCGAGGGCGTCAAGTATGAAGAGCTGGTCGAGATCCAGATGCAGACGGGTGAAAGGCGCCGCGGCCGCGTGCTCGAGATCAATGGTGAGCAGGCAATGGTCCAATTGTTCGAAGGCTCCTCCGGCATCAACCTAAAGGACACCACCGTTCGCTTCCTGGGTCGCCCGCTTGAGCTGGGCGTATCGGAGGATATGATCGGTCGGGTGTTTGATGGGACCGGTAATCCGATCGACGGCGGTCCCGATATCATTCCGGAAAAACGGGTCGACATCAATGGCTCGCCGATGAATCCGTCCAGCCGTGACTACCCGTCGGAGTTTATCCAGACCGGCATCTCGACCATCGATGGCCTAAATACCTTGGTTCGGGGCCAAAAGCTCCCGATCTTCTCGGCTTCAGGTCTGCCCCACAACAATGTGGCGGCCCAGATCGCCCGTCAGGCCCGAGTGCTTGGCACGGGTGAAAACTTCGCGGTCGTCTTTGCCGCCATGGGGATCACCTTCGAAGAAGCCCAGTTCTTTATGGACGACTTCGCCGAGACCGGCGCGATCGACCGGGCGGTGCTGTTTATGAACCTGGCGGATGACCCGGCCATCGAGCGGATCGCAACGCCCAAAATGGCGCTGACCTGTGCCGAATACCTGGCCTATGAAAAGGATATGCACGTCCTGGTCATCCTGACCGATATGACAAACTACGCCGAAGCGCTGCGTGAGATCTCGGCCGCCAGAAAAGAAGTCCCGGGACGCCGCGGCTATCCCGGTTATCTCTATACCGACCTGGCCGGCCTGTATGAGCGGGCCGGACGGATCAGAGGCCGAAAGGGTTCGATCACTCAGATCCCGATCTTGACGATGCCCGAGGATGATATCACCCATCCGATCCCGGATTTGACCGGCTATATCACCGAGGGTCAGATCATCCTGGCACGTGATCTGTATCAAAACGGCATCATGCCGCCGATCAATATCGTACCGTCTCTGTCTCGTCTAAAAGACAAGGGGATCGGTAAGGGCAAGACCCGTGAAGACCATGCCGATACCATGAACCAGATCTACGCCGCCTATACCTCAGGGATCCAGGCGCGTGAGCTGGCCGTCATCTTGGGCGATAGCGCCTTGAGCGAGGCCGACCTGGCGTTTGCCAAGTTTGCCGAAGCCTTTGATGAACAATACGTCGACCAGGGCTTTACCACCGCCCGATCGATCGAAGAAACCCTGAACCTGGGCTGGGAGCTCCTGAAGATCATTCCGCGAGGCGAGCTGAAACGGATCCGCGGCGAGTACTTGGACAAGTACCTCGACGCCGAAGAAGGTTAGTATGGCTAGACTCAAGGTCAATCCGACCCGGATGCAGATGACCCTATTGAGGAGCCGTCTAAAGACGGCCACCCGGGGCCACAAACTGCTCAAGGATAAACAGGATGAATTGATGAGACGCTTCATCGAATTGATCCGCGAAAACAAACGCCTGCGCATGAGCGTCGAGGAAGAACTCAAAGACAGCTTTGAGGACTTCCTGATGACCTCGGCGCTGATGAGTCCGCAGATGATCAAGCAAGCCTTGGCCATGCCTAAGACCAAGGTCAGTGTCGATATCCAATCACGCAATATCATGAGCGTCAATATTCCGGAGATGGAGTTTATCTATACCGATCAAAGCGGCGGCGAGGGGGAGGCCAGCATCTATCCCTATGGCTATGCTCAGACCTCGGCCGAGCTCGACGATGCGATCGAGAAGCTCCACACCACGATGGAGAAGCTGCTCAAGCTGGCGGCGATGGAGAAGGCCGGTCAACTGATGGCCGACGAGATCGAAAAGACCAGACGACGCGTCAACGCCTTGGAGTATCGCACCATCCCGGACCTGGAAGAGACGATCAAATATATCCGGATGAAGCTCGATGAAAACGAACGAGCCACCATCACCAGACTCATGAAGGTCAAGGATATCATTGCCAAAGAGGCCTAAGGAGAGCGTTTTAAGCGCTCTTCTTTTTTTGTGTGGTAAGATGACAGTAATAGACAAACCATAAGGAGCGATCATGCCACTTGAAATCATTCGTCACGATATTACTCAGCTTGCAGTCGATGCCATCGTCAATGCGGCCAATCAACAGCTACGCCAAGGCGGTGGGGTCTGCGGCGCTATCTTTGAACAGGCCGGTGTCAAGCAAATGAGTGAAGCCACCCAAGGACTGGGTCCGATCGATGTCGGTCAAGCGGTCATCACCCCGGGCTTTCAGCTGCCGGCCAAGCATGTCATCCATGCGGTCGGCCCCATCTGGCAGGGCGGAAAAAGTGGCGAGGAGCCGCTTCTTCGTGAAGCCTATACGAATTCCTTAAAGCTGGCAACCGATCATGGTCTGCAATCGATCGCTTTCCCATTGATATCCTCCGGCATCTATGGCTATCCGAAGGCCGAAGCACTGAGTGTGGCCATCTCGGCCATCTCAGACTGTCTGCTCAAAAACGATCTGATGGTCTACCTGGTGGTCTACGATAAGACGGCCTATCAGCTGAGTGAAAAGCTGCAACAGCGGGTCGAAAGCTATATCGATGAACACTATGTGGTGCAGCGGTCGCGACAGCAGTGGGAGCGGATCCAAACCACGGGCTACGAAGCCCCGGCCAAGGACCTGATCCTTGAAGCACTGATCACGCCTGATCCCGGATTCAGTGAAACCCTGTTTCAGCTGATCGATGCTTCCGGCAAGACCGATCCCGAGGTCTATAAAAAGGCCAACCTGGACCGCAAGCTGTTCTCCAAGATCCGGAATAACCCCGGCTATCGGCCGAGTAAGACCACCGCCCTGGCCTTGGCCATCGCCTTGGAACTCAGTCTGAGCCAGACAGAGGATCTGTTGGCTCGAGCCGGCTATGCGCTCTCACCAAGCGACTACCGCGACCTGATCGTCAAGTTTTTCATCTCGCAAAATAACTACAATATCTTTGAGCTCAATCAGGTCCTGTTTGCCTATGATCAACCGCTGCTTGGGGTGTGATGTCGCTTGAGAGGCGACCCTTGAGTGTCGGCTTTGGCGTATCCTTGATTCAGAGACGAATGAAGGAGGCGCATGATGAAACAAAATCTAACGGAATTGGTATTTATCCTTGATCGATCAGGCTCGATGAGTGGGCTTGAAGACGACACGATCGGTGGCTACAACTCAATGATCGAAAAACAAAAAACAGCTGAGGGGGATGCCCTCATCACCACGATCCTGTTTGATAATGATTATGAAATTCTGCATGATCGGATGGATCTTAATGTTCTGGCACCATTGACCCACAAGGACTATTTCGTCCGGGGCTCGACCGCCCTGCTTGATGCGATGGGACGAGCGATCCAGACGACGCTCCAACGCCGTAGAAGCACACCAAAAGAACAGCAGCCGGCCAAGACGATCTTTGTGATCACGACCGATGGTGCAGAAAACTCGAGCCGAGAGTATTCGGCGGATCAGATCAAGCAGCTGGTTAAAAAGCAAACCGATGAGGGCTGGGAGTTTCTTTTCTTGGGCGCCAATATCGATGCGGTCCAGACGGCTGCCAGCTATGGTATTTCTCAGGACCGGGCTGCTCAGTACCACGCCGATAAACAGGGCGTAGGTACCAGCTACAACACACTCGGTGATGCGATCTATGCTATGAGACAATCGAGCATTCGGCTGGATGATTCCTGGAAAAACAGCCTGGAGGCTGATTTTCATTCCCGCAAGAAAGACAATTTAGATTTCGATGGTTGATTGAGTTCTTGGTTAAGAGGACGGCCACTTGAAAATACACTGAAATAGACCATAAAAGGAAGCCTCGTGCTTCCTTTTTTCAGCAGTCAAAGCCTTCTCGTGAGAGAACGCCCTGCGTATAATAGTGTTTGATCTCTTTCATCTCGGTCACCAGGTCGGCCCGATCGATCAACTCCTGTGGGGCGTAGCGGCCGGTCAGGATGACCTCGGTGTCAGGATGTTTGTTATCCAGAACCTTCAGGACCTCCGCCACGGTGATGAATTTGAAATAGAGGGCGATCAGGATCTCATCTAAGATGACCAGGTCGTAGTCACCGCTTTGCATCAAGCGGTCGCATTCGTTCAAGCCATTGATGGTCATCTCGATATCGATTGGTTCGATTTTTTCTTTGATATAACAGCCTCGCCCGAACTGCTTGATCTGAATGTTTTTTAGTAGATGTTCGATCTTGGTCTCACTATATTTCATGCTTTTGACGAATTGTCCGATAAAGACCTTCCGGCCGGTCATGGCGGCTCGCAGGGCCATACCAAAGGCGGCCGTGGTCTTGCCTTTGCCGTTGCCGGTATAGAGATGGATAAAGCCTTGGGTCATTGTGCGCTCCTTCTTAAAACGAACTGTCCGATGATGGTTCTAGAATCGACATAGTCTATGTTACAATATTGATATAATAAGGTCAACCAAGGGGGGATCAAACGGACGTGGCTTAGCCTGGTTCGACGTGATTATGACGCTCTTGAAGGGATGGAGAAATCGGGAGAGCTTGAGGACGGTTATCCTGATCCATTGAGTCCTGAGCTGCTACGTCAGATCGGGGTCTGCTCTATGTTAAAGCGTATGATATCAATGCTTACCGAGCGGTGGGATCCGATCAACTACTGCAATGGCTGCCGGAAGAAGTTGAGGTCTATGATAGCGATCTCTATTATGCCTTCAGCCTCCACGGGACAGATTATGCCCAGAATCTTTTGCTCAGTGAAGGCCTTGCCCGACTGGTCGAAGGTCGAAGCTTTGAACAATCAGAGATCGATCAGGGGGCATCGGTTGCAATGATCTTTCAGCCGTTTGCTGAGGTGAACGATCTACACATCGGCGATGATATCGTCATGAACTACTCGATCGTGGATTATTCAGCGGCTGGCACGGAAATACTCGAAGTCATCCCGGTACCGCTAGACATCATCGGTATCATAGAACCGATCCTACCCGAAGGGCAAGCAAACAGTAACGGGATCTCGGACCGGGAGATTAATGCAGCTAAACCCCAGACGGGTGATGATATGAGGCAGTGAGGGATCGTTTGAACTTTGGGCGGATTTCTGTTATTCTACCCCTTGGAGGTAAATCATGAAATCCAAACAAAGACAGAATGTCGATGATATATATGAAGATTTGGTTGAGAAAATGGTGAATCTGAGCTATTCCCCCGGAGAAATCCTCAGCTCGGAAGATCTCCAAAAAACCTACGACGCCCTACCGGAAAGCATCAGTGAAGCCTTGGCTCGGCTCAACCGAGGCGGCTTTGTCGAACTGACCAAGGAGGGTGCCAGCATCAGCACCTGGGAAGCCCGTGATATCGAAGAGATCCAGGAATTATCGCTGGCGCTCGATCGATTGGTCCTCGAGGATATCTTCGAAATGGAGGATCGCTCGATCCTGCTAAAGGAACTTGGGATCATCCGTGATCGCTTCGTCAAAGCTGACAGTCCGGATGACTATGCCCGGTGGGCCGAACAATTCTCGAAAACGCTCTACCGCTCAAGCGGTTCCCGACGCCTTCTTCATATGGCATCATCGATCAAAGCTCAGCAGGCCATGCTTCGAAACTACCTGCTGCAACAAAATGAATTCGCCCCTCAATTAGAGGAGCACGAACGGATTGTCAGCGGCATTGCCCAAGATAACTACGATCTGACGCTTCAGGCCCTAGAGACGGCTTATGAGCGTAAGACCAGAGCCATCTTGGCCCTGATCTGATGAACGGCAAAGATGTGGCCTAGGCGGCTGCATCTTTTTTTGGTCTTTGAAAAAAAGGCTGCCGGGCAGCCTTTACTAGTCAAAGATTCGGATCGCTTCGTGGATGGTTTTCTCCATGGCTGACGAGGCGTAGCGGTCGACCTGAGCCCGCTCCTTGGGCCCGTGGGTGACATTACCGGCCCCGCCGATACAGCCGCTGACACAGGCCATGCCCTCGATGAAGTTCTCCTTTAGAACGCCTTTGGAGGCCTTGAGGAGTGCGATCCGGCATTCCTCAATGCCATCGCAGATGAGGGGCTTTAGCTTCGAGGTCTCGAGCTTGTTTTCGATCAGGGCCTGATGGAGTGCGGTCGTTAAGCCGCCGCTTCGGGCAAAGATCCGGCCGAAGTAGGAGGCTTGATCGAGCAGTCCCTCATCGAGATGATCGAAATCCACCTCGTAGCTGTCAAAGATCGCTTGGAGCTCTTCAAAGGTGATGACATTATCGATGGCGTCTCGCCACTGCTCCTTTTGAAACTCAAGCTTTTTCGCGGTGCACGGTCCGATAAAGACGACTCGACATCCCGGGTGCTTTTCTTTAAGGATCCGTCCCATCACGACCATCGGTGATGGATTGTGTGAGATATGCTGAGCCATGTCGGGAAAGAACCGCTCGACATAGTCGACATAGCCGGGGCAACAGGAATTGGTCAAAAAGCCCTTCTCGTCCCATTCCTTGGCTTCGAGATTGGCGACGATATCGGCACCCAGGGCAGCTTCGATGACGGCATGGAAGCCGCATACCTTGATGGCGGCGATCACCTGTGACAGGGTATGCTCGGTGCACTGAGAAGCGATCGTCGGAGCGACCAGGGCAAAGACCGGATGCTCGCCGGTCTTATTATAGTCCTCTAAAAGCTCGATCGTCTGAGAGATAAACGAGCGGTCAGAGATGGCACCGAAGGGACACTGATAGGCGCAGGCACCACAGCTGATGCATTTGTCGCGATCGATCATGGCCTCACCCGTCGGGCTCTTGGAGATGGCACCGATCTTACAGGCTTGCTCACACGGTCGCACTCGGTTGGTCACGGCCGAAAAGGGGCAGGCCTGCTGGCATTTGCCGCAGTTGATGCATTTGTCCTTATCGATATGGGCTCGTTTGTTCACGATCTCTATGGCACCTCGGGGGCAGGCATCGATACAGCGGTGAGCCAGGCAACCGCGGCAGTTTTCGTTGATCTCATAGCCTGATTCGGGACAATCATCACAGGCGATATCGATCACCTCGATGACATGATCATAGGCGCCTTTAGTCGTCATGGCCAAAGCCACCCGCTCTGACAGGATCGCTCGCCCCTTGTAGATGCAGCAGCGGGCTGAGGCCGAACCCTTGGGCATGATCTCTTTTGGGATCTCGTGGATGTTTTCGTATAATGTTCCCTGGCGGGCATAATTGCAGACGGCGGTCAAGATATCATTCTTGACCGATTGGACGTGTGAATCGAATCGACTCATGATCAGTCTCCTTAATAATAGCGGACAGTGACTCGCTTGCCCATTTCCTTGAGGGTATCGCTCAGCTGCTCGACCAGTCGCATCTTGATGCTGAAATCGATCGGCAGGTCGGGGTTTTGGTGGGCCGGGTTGACGGCCTTGCCGACAAAGAAATGGATATCGGTGGCATCCTCGAACAGGATGCGCGAGAGCATGGAGGCCCCATCCTTTTTATAGGCCCAGGTCGAGTAGTGGGCATTGTCTTCGAGATAGCTTTTGGCATAGACCAGGCAGCGATTGACGGTCAGGATGCCCTCGGTCACCAGATCGATGCCTTCGATGCTGGCGATCGGCGGGATCTCGGGATCGAGATAATCACTGACCGGTACGATCTCTTTATCGAGGTAGCGGGCGGCGATCTCGGCGGTCGTTCCGCCACAGACCACCTTTTTGCCCGGGCCGCTCATAAACTCCTCCATCAGCAGCTCATCGCTGGCCGGATCAGACGGTGGTCCGATCATCAGGTGGACGGCCTTGCGGCGTCTCATCCGGATGACGCAGGCGGTCGTATCATCACCGGGCTTAAAGCCATAGAGCTTATTGCACTGATCGGTGACAATGGTGGCCAAGGTCTTGGCGGTAAACCCCGCGATATACATGTTCTGAACGAACTCGATGATATTATCGCGTTGCCAGCCGTAATTGAGCTCACAGCCGATACCGGCGTGGATCGCCCCATCACTGAGCATGATAAAAACATCGTTTTCATGGATATAGAGTCTTGACTTATAGACGATCTTGCCGTCGATCTCCAGCTTTTCCTTGGGGAATTCGACATGTCGGCCATTTCGCAGCAAGATGACATGCGGATTATCATACTGGAGGATCTCGGCCTCCTCGTTTTGGAGCAGACGGATCACCGTAAAGGTCGAATAGGCGATGCCTCGGACCTCGCAGATGGGGAGGGTCTTGACCATCGTCTCCAGGCAGACCTCAAGCGGCAGATTGTTGGCCAGCATCGTCGACATGATCTGTGAGGTGAGGGTCGATAGGATATTGGCCTTGATGCCGCTGCCGAGCCCATCGGCCAGCACCACCACCGGCGAGCCGTCCTTCATGGTGTGGATCTGGACATGGTCGCCGCAGATCTGCTCGCCGTATTTATTGAGGGAGCGATGACCGATATCAGCAAACAGACTAGTCATCTTGGAGGCTTTCTTGCAGGTTCATCAGGGCGACCCGTGTTTCGGCCGTCGTTTCACCTAGGAGTGAGGCGATCTCCTGAACGATTTTCATCTGCTTTTGGATGACGTGATCGGTGATCTCGGCTGTCTGGCGGGCGATCTCTTGCTTGGCGTCTCGCTCGCGCTGTTCCTTGGTAAAGTCTCGCATGATGCTCATCAGGATATGATAGTTCTTATCATAGATGATGGTCTCTTGGACATAGCGGTCGAATTCCGGCAGATAGCGCAGTTCGTTGAATACATCCGAGCCATCGAGGGCATTGACATACGGTCTGGGATCGATCAAGTGGAAGACGGGAGTACCGGCCAAATCATCGAGATCAGGGCTGTTGAACAGCTTGAGGGCGGCGTCATTGGCCTGCTGGAACTCGAGTTGTTCGTTCAGGACAAAGACGGCATTGGGGGTGTTTCGAATGATATTATCCGAAAAGCTCTCGGCCTTTTCCTTTAGGAACGGCAGACACATCGTCAGATCCGCCTTGCCCCGATAGACGGCGATCGCCTTTTCCCGACAGGAATTGTAGCCGCAGCTGCCGCAGTTGAGTTCATCCTCTTTGGTCCGCTTACCCATCTGAAACAAAATCGAGGTGATGACATCCTCCGACGGATAGTCGCGGTGGATGCTGAGGCGACCCATGCCCTTTTTCAAGGGGACCCGTTGGATCGGCTTTAGCTCAAACGGCTCATCCGAGGCGAAGTTTTTGACGATCGTGATGTCCTCGATCGTATTGATATGTTCGCGATCCATCACGGGGCCATTGATGCAGCTGCCGACACAGGCGCTCATCTCGATGAAGCAGTTTTTGACCTTGCCGCGTCGGATATCCTCCAGCGCATGGATGCAGTTTTCGACGCCATCGATCGCCAGATAGTGGAAATCATCGCGTCTTTTTTGCATGGTGGCCAGGATACCGCCGGTGGTGGGGTAGAGTCTGGCCTTGCCTTTACGGCGATCATCCGGCTTATTATGTAGGGTGATGTTTTCTTCTTCGAGCCAAGCACTGAGCTCCTCAAAGGTGATGGCCCAATCGACGATGCCGTCATAGCGGCCGGCTTCTTCTTTTTTAGCGATACACGGACCGACAAAGACAGTCCGGGCGCCGGGATGCTCGGCCTTTAGCATCTGACAGTGGGCCTGCATTGGGCTTAGGACCTGAGCCAGATTGGGGAGGCACTCCGGAAAGTGCTTTTGGACCAGCAGATTGACGCTGTGGCAACACGATGAGATGAACACATTGCCATTGGCCTGATCGACCATCTGATCGTATTGTTCGGTCACGATCGTCGCCCCGAGGGCGGTCTCACCGGCCCCGGCAAAGCCGAGTTGTTTAAAGGCATCCTCCATGGTCTGGAAGGTGAGATCCTTATAGTTGGCGACATAGGACGGGGCCAATGAGGCATAGACGGCTTCGCCCTTGGCCATGGCCAGCTTGATATCCGGGACCTGACTCTCGACCTGCTTGGCATTTTGGGGACAGACGATAAAGCACTGACCGCACAGAATGCACTCCGATTCAATGATATGAGCCTGCTTATCGGAAAAGGAGATCGATTTGACCGGGCAGGAGCGGATACACTTATAGCAGTTTTGGCAATTGGATTCTTTGAGGTCGATAAAACGTTTCATGCTATTTGCCTAAGGGTTTAAGGACTTTCGTCTGCCAGACATCGGGGAAGGTCTCGAGGGAGAGGCCGGTCACGATCTCCTCATCGATCTTGATGCTGACGCCATCGCGGCATTTGCCCAAGCAGAAGGCGGCCGAGAGGGTGATATCGTCTTCTAGATGGTTATCGGCTACGGCTTGCTTGAAGGCCTCCAGGATATGATAGGAGCCTTTGAGGTGACAAGAGCTGCCGACGCATACGAATATTTTCATTGTTCCTCCCTATGTAGGTGTTGTAGGACATGAGCGGCTGAGAGCCGGAGGTCTTCTTGGTGGACGTGGACGTGTTCGGGGACGTGGAGTGTCGTGGCCGTGAAGTTCCAAATCACCTGGATGCCGGCGGCGACCAATTGATCGGCCGTGGCCTGAGCCGAATCCTCCGGCACACATAGCAGGGCCAAACGGATACGCAGGCGTTTGATGAGTGAGGGCATCTTCGTCAGGGGGAGGATCTCGAGGCGGCCGATCTTTGATGGTGTCAGATCGAAGCCGGCCACCAGCGAGATTCCCAGGCTGTCGAGTAAACTGAAGTCGAGGAGCGAACGGCCCAGTCGCCCGCAGCCGACGAGGATCGCATCGTTTTGGCGAGTGTATCCCAAGACTCCCTCGAGACCACTGACCAGGTCTGTGCGATCGAAGCCGATCTTGGGCCGACCGCTCAGTCCGATACTGTTGAGATCCTTTCGGATCAGGATGTCACTGACACCGAGCTCCAGTGCCAGATCACCCGAGGAAAAGCTTTGTTTATCCGGTGCTTGTTCGATTATTTTTAAGATGTCGACGAGGCGATTGAAGGTCCGCATCGGAATCGGTTTTCGCATAGTTACCTGCCTTTCAGAAACGATAATTATATATCGATATAAGTTTAACAATAACAGACCAAAAAAGAAAGTGTTTTTGAATAACACTTTTGAAGAATCGAGGCGAAATATCCCCGGGTATTGCATTTATGTCAAATCAAGGGTTTGCATCAGCGATTTTTTGGTTTTCTCAGATCGGATTTGAGGGCGTGGATCCGGCGATTGGCATCCTGAAAAGGCCGAGACCGTCCGACGATCGGCTTAAGCACCCGAAACAGGAATTGGATCAATAAGATGATGATATAGAAAATTATTCGGCCCATAGCAACTCCCTTCTTTACACTTTATGATAACATAGGACATAACCAGAAAGAAGGAAAAAACTTCGGTTCCATTGGACCGGATGCAAGACTATGAAACTATATGAAATAAACCCCTACCTCACAAGCTTTACCGCCGAGGTGGTGGAGCGCACCACCATCAACGATCAACCGGCCGTTGTCTTAAATCAGACGGCCTTTTATCCCCTGGGAGGCGGCCAAGAGCCCGATCGGGGAACACTAAACGCCGTCGCAGTCACCGACGTCATCGAGCGCGATGATACAATCTATCATCTGCTGGCACGGGCGCTAACAGACGATGAGGTCCTTGGCGAGATCGACTGGGCCCGACGCTACGATCATATGCAGCAGCACAGCGGCGAGCATATCCTGAGCGGACTGGTCCTAGAGCGACTGGGACTGAACAATGTCGGCTTTCACATCGGCGAGGATCTGATGCGAGTCGATTATGATGAGTTCATCGATTGGCCGGTGCTGCTCGAGCTCGAACGCGATGCCAATCAAGTGATCGCACAGAATCTACGCATCATCAGCGATATCTATCAGCCGGGCGATGAGGACTTTCGGTTTAAAAAAGAGATCACCGGTCAGATCCGGGTGGTCGATGTGCCCGGGGTCGACCGCTGCGCCTGCTGCGGCACCCATGTCGCTTCCACCGCCGAGGTCGGACTGCTAAAGATCGTCGAGGCTGAAAAGTATAAGGGCGGTGTCCGCTTAGGCATTGTCTGCGGCCGCCGGGCGATCGATTATTTCCAGCGGCTGCTCGATCAGACGAAGGAGCTGATGCATCTTACAAGCTCTCAGACCTTTGCCATCACGCCGGCGGTGGCTAAGAAGTACCGCGAAGCACTCGACAAGGACAAACAGCTGGCCGATATGGAGCGGCGACTGGTCGAACTGATCGATCGGTCCTACGCGGAGCAAACCGAACCGATCGTCTTATTTGAGCATCTGGGCACCAAAGCCACCGCCAATCTGGCAGCCGAGTTAGCCCGGAAGGCTCCGTTTGTGGCAATCTTTCACCCGGTGGAGGAAACGACTTTTCGCTTTTATCTCCACTCAAATAAACAGGATATGGCAGCTTTGGCTAAGCAATTACTCCAAGACTTTCCCGGCAAGGGCGGCGGCCGGGGGCCGACCTCACAGGGCAGTCTTCAAGCCACGTCGTCACAAATTCTGGAATGGATGAGGAAACGATCATGATGCCTGTAGTTTTTGTCGGACATGGCTCTCCCATGAATGCGATCGAGGATAATCAGTTCACGCGCACCTGGCGCAAGCTATCGGATAAGCTGCCGATCCCCAAGTGTATCGTGTGTATCAGTGCTCACTGGCTGACGAGAGATACCTATACCTCGAATGAGGAGCATCCCCAGCAGATCTACGATATGTATGGCTTTCCGCCCGAACTCTATGCGCTGAGCTATCAACCGCCCGGCTCCAAGCTCTATGCAAAAAAGATCCAAGAGGAGCTTGGGATCGAGGTCCAAAACGATTGGGGGATCGACCACGGCACCTGGAGTGTGCTGACGCATATGTATCCTCAGGCCGATATCCCGGTCGTTCAGCTATCGATCGATATGACCAAGCCCTATCAGGAGCACTACGACCTGGGAAAAAAGCTGAGGAACCTAAGAGATGATGGCGTCTTGATCATCGGCAGCGGCAATATCGTCCACAATCTTCGGCTGATCGATTGGAACCGTCAGGGGGGCTTTCACTGGGCGGAGGAGTTTGATGCCTATATCAGGGACTGTATTTTACGGTCGGATCACCAGGCAGTGATGGAGCATCCGATGAGCCCGGCCGTCCCCTCGACCGACCACTTTCTACCGCTGCTTTATGTCTTGGGCGCCTCCAATATCATCGATCAGATCGAAGTCTTCAATGAGGCCTGTCTAATGGGTTCACTCTCTATGACGGGCTATCTGTTCCACCGCTAGACCGCCTAGGCTTTTTAAGCGACCGGCTTAGACCGCCAACTATGTCAAGACATAGAGCCGGCCAACTTCTTCTATCGGCAACACACCATTGAAGATGGCTCTCTGACGATAAGTTGGTGGTAGCCCACCTACAAAATATCTCATCAAATGGGGATAAAAAACAGCTTTTATGAGAATGCGAGATGGAAGGGACATAAGCAAAAGGCTGTTTTTTAACTCCAACAATACTTTAAGGAATAAGCTATAGGGGTCTCTGTTAGGAGAATATTAATCCGTAACTCGCAATTTTAGGGAGTACGATCTCCGATAGTGTCCAATGTTATTTCTAAATCATCACACAGTTTACGTACGTGCTTGGTTATCTTTGTCACTTTCCATTCGCCGCCTATTTTGTTCGC